>DATKLW010000150.1:0-23112 GCA_035542215.1 Thermoanaerobaculia bacterium
GCTGCCCGCGGAGAACTACGCGATCCAGAAGGGCATCCACCCGCGCACGTCCACGCTCGCGAACATCGCGGCGATGAAGGAGCAGTTCCGCGCGTGGGGCGTCCTCTACGACTGGACGAAGGAAGTCACGACCTGCGAGCCCGCGTACTACCACTGGAACCAGTGGTTCTTCCTGAAACTCCTCGAGAAGGGCCTCGCCGTGCGGCGGAAGTCCGCCGTGAACTGGTGCCCGTCGTGCGAAACGGTCCTCGCGAACGAGCAGGCCGAGGGCGGCGTCTGCGAGCGCTGCAAGACGCCGGTCGTCCAGCGCGAGCTCGAGCAGTGGTTCCTGAAGATCACGGACTACGCCGAGAGCCTCCTCGCCGGCCTCGACAGCCTCGGGAAATGGCCCGACAAGGTCGTCACGATGCAGCGCAACTGGATCGGGAAGTCGACCGGCGCGGACCTCGACTTCGCGATCCCCGCGCTCGGCGAGAGCGTCCGCGTCTTCACGACGCGGCCCGACACGGTCTTCGGCGCGACGGCGCTCATCCTCGCGCCCGAGCACGCCCTCGTCCCGCGCCTCATCGCGAACCACCCGAAGAAGGACGAGATTGCCGCGTGGGTCACGTCCGTGAGGAACCAGGAGCGCCTCGAGCGGGAGGCCGAGAACGCGGAGAAGGACGGCCGCGACACCGGCGTCAAGGCGGTGAACCCGTTCACGGGTCGGGAGATCCCGGTCTGGATCGCGAACTTCGTCATTGCGGACTACGGCACGGGCGCGCTCATGGCGGTCCCCGCGCACGACACGCGCGACTTCGAGTTCGCGAAGAAGTACTCGATTCCCATCGTTCGGGTCATCGAGGAACGTTCAAAGAACACCGAACATCTTCTTAGAAAGGAAGATGGAGAGGACCTGGCGCCCCGCACCGGCGGCGCCTCCGGCTCCGGCGAGGCGGAGGAGAGGGACCATTCGAAGAAATCTTCTTCCGGCGGCACCGACGCTCCTGCGGCTGCCTATACGGGCGAGGGCTTCCTCGTCGCCTCGGGCCCCTTCTCAGAAAAATCTTCATCCTCCGCCCGCGAACTCATCTCTGCCGAAGCCGCTTCGCGCGGCATCGGCGGCCCGCGCATCCGCTACCGCCTGCGCGACTGGCTCATCTCCCGCCAGCGCTACTGGGGGACGCCGATCCCGATGATCAGGTGCGAGAAGGACGGCTGGGTGCCGGTCCCGGAAAAGGATCTGCCGGTCGTCCTCCCGCCGGACGCGCCGTTCACCGGAAAGGGCGGGAACCCGCTCGAGAAGGTCGCGTCCTTCGTGAACACGACGTGCCCGGAGTGCGGCGGCCCCGCCCGCCGCGAGACGGACACGATGGACACGTTCATGGACTCGTCCTGGTACTACCTGAGGTATCTCGACCCGGCGAACGACAGGGCCCCGTTCGACGTGTCCCGGGCCGCCGAGTGGGCGCCCGTCGACCAATACATCGGCGGGATCGAGCACGCGATCCTCCACCTCCTGTACGCGCGGTTCTTCGCCCGCGTCATGAAAGACCTCGGGCTCGTGACGTTCGAGGAGCCGTTCTCGGCCCTCTTCAACCAGGGGATGATCACGCGCCAGTCGCCGACGGGCCGCGTCGAGAAGATGTCCAAGTCGCGCGGCAACGCCGTGTCGCTCGACCCGCTCATCGCGGAAAAGGGCGCGGACGCCGTCCGCGCGTTCGTCCTCTTCCTCGGGCCGCCCGAGAAGGACGCCGAGTGGAGCGACGAAGGCATCAGCGGCCCCGAGCGTTTTCTCGGACGCGTCCGGACGGCCGTGGAACGCTTCGTCGCCTCCGGTGCCGACCCGCGCCGGGAGCCCGCCGCGGCCGACACGCCCGCGGCGCGCGTCCGCCACATGGCCGTGAAGAAGGTCACGCAGGACTTCGACGCCTTCTCGTTCCACACGGCCGTCGCGCACCTCATGGAGTTCGGAACGCACGCGGCCGGGCTCGTCGGCGACCCGAAAGCCGAGCCGGGGGAGACTGCGGCGACGCTCCGCTCGCTCGTCGCGCTCCTCCACCCGATCGCGCCGCACCTCTCCGAGGAGCTGAACGAGAAACTCGGCGGAACGAAGAGCCTCCTCGTCTCGGGCTGGCCGGCGTTCGACCCGAAGCTCGCCGTCGAGGAGATCGCGTCCGTCGCCGTGCAGGTCTCCGGGAAAGTGCGGGGCGAGATCAAGGTCCGGAGAGGATCTACCGAGAAGGAGGCCGTGGCGGCCGCCGCAGCGGAGTCCGTCGTGGCTCGCTGGCTGGAAGGGAAGCAGATCGTCAAGACGATCTGGGTCCAGGACCGGCTGCTGAACCTCGTCGTGAAGTGAACACGAGAGAGATGGAAGACCGGGAAGAAAATTCTTCGAGTGGTCGCGGGCGGACGCCCCCCGCAGCGCGCCGGGGGCGCCGCGCTCCGGGCTCTTTCTCATTCGAAGAAATTCTTCGTCTTTTCTTCGTTCTTCTCGTCTCGGTCTCGCTGACCGGCTGCGGGTACACGCTCGTCGGGACGGGCGCGAGCGCGCTGCCGCCGAACGTCAAGACCGTGTGGGTGCCGACGTTCATCAACGACACGACCGTCGTCGGCGTCGAGCAGAACCTGACGGATGCCGTCCTGAGGGAGCTTTCGGCGCGCGGGCGTCTCAAGCCCTCGAAGGACCGGACTCAGGCCGATTCCGACCTGAACGGCCGCCTGACGTCGCTCAGCGTGTCGCCGGTGCGCTTCGACACGAACGGCATCGCCGTGGAGTACCAGGTGACGGTCACGGCCGTGCTGACGCTCGTCGACCGGACGACGGACAAGCCGATCTTCACGGAGCCGTCGTTCGTCTTCCGGCAGCCCTACGTGGTTCCCGGCAGCTCGAAGTCGTACTACGACCGGGAGCGGGAGGCCATCCTGGCCCTCGCGCAGCCGTTCGCGCAGAGCCTCGTGACGACCATCCTCGAAGGCTTCTGATTCGGGAGGGCGAAGGGGAGCTCACTTCGGGGCAGGGATCGGGCTTCCGGTCTCCGCAAACGATTTCAACCGCTGGAGCTGCTCGCCGAGCATCGCGTCGGCGAGGGGAGCGACCTTCTCGAGTCCGCCCGGCATGTACCCGCCCACGCCGTAGGTCAGGACGATCCTCGTCCCGCCTTCGATCTTCGCGAGGTTCCACGTGAGGCTCCCGGCCAGGCCGGAGCCCTGGAGCGGACCGAGCGCCCCCGTCATCCGGAGCGCCTTTCCGGGAGCGGCGTAGACGACCGTCATGTGGAGCACCCCGCCGCCCGGAAGCTTCTCGCAGAAACAGCCGCCCGGAACCGCCGCAATCGAGAGGTTCCTGGCGTCGCCGGAGTACGTGTGCGCCGGGTTCCACCAACCCGCGACGCCGGCCGTCAGGGTCTCATAGAGAACTGCGGGCTCGGCCTTCACGTCTGCTTCGTGCTTCAGGAGGAAGCCGCCCGAGCTGACGTTGACGACTTCTGAAAGCGCCGTCGCACTCGCGAAACCGAGCGCAATCACCGTGAAGAGAACTCGGCGGAACATGACGACCTCCCCGAACTGAAAAAGCCACCTCACGAGCGCGCCCGCGAGGTGGCCGGTCGATCCGGGTCCGTTACGCCTTCGGCGAGGACTTCTTGGCCTTGTTCGCGGTCTTCGAGATCCGCGACTTGAGGCGGGAGGCGGTCTTCTTGTGGAGGACGCCCTTGCGGACGGCGACGTCCAGCTCGGACACGGCGCCCGCGAGCATGTCGCCGACCTTGGCGGCCTCGGTCTCGGCCGTCTTGCGGAGGTTCTTGACGACGTTGCGGACGCGCGTCACGACGGAGCGGTTGCGCGTGCGGCGCTTCTCGCTCTGACCGGCGCGCTTCTTGGCCTGTTTGGTGTTTGCCATTCGGGGGAGATCCCTTTCTCTTTTTCTTACCGGGCGTCGCCGCCGAGCGCCTTGAGCCGCTGGCGCGCGCTCTTGGCTTCGTCGGAGCCCGGGAACTGGTTGACGACGTAATTGAGCTCGACCATGGCCTGGGCCTTTTCGCCGAGGTCCAGGTGGGCGAGCCCCTTCTTGAGGTGCGCAGCGGGAGCCTTGTCGCTCTGAGGATACGTGCGGAACAGCTTGTCGTACGCCGCGATCGCCTCGTGCGGTTTCTTCTCGGCGGACCAGCATTCCCCGGCCCAGTAGAGGGCGTCGTCGGAGAGGTCGGTGCGGGGGAACTTCTCGGCGTAGTCCTCGAACCCCTGGCGCGCGAGGTCGTACCGGCCGCGCTGGTAGTCCGCGGTCGCCTGCGCGAAAAGATCGGAGGGGGAGATCCCGCCGCCTTTGGGCGCCGGGGCGGAGGCGGAGCTCCCGGCCGGGCCCGCGGCGACGAGCCCGCCCGCGGCGACCGACGTGGCGGCCGCGCCCGGCGACAGGGCCGGAGGCGGAATGGCGACGCCCGCGGCGGCTCGGGACTGGATCTCGGCGATCTGCTGCGAGAGCTGCGCGAGACGCCGGTTCGTGTCCTCGAGCTTCCCGGCAAGCGACTGCATTTCGCGCGTCAGGTCGTCGAACTTCGTCCCGAGGTCGGCGTTCGAACGCAGGAGCGTCGTGGACTGCTTCGCGAGCGAGTCGTTGAGCTTCGCGACCTCTTCCTTGGAGGACGACTGCTTCTGGAGGGCGTCGACTTCCTTCTCCACGGCGCTGATGTGCTTGTGGAGGGAGTCGATGTCGCTTCCGCTCACGCATCCCGAGGCGGCCGCGAGAAGACCCGCGGCCGCGATCGTTCCGAGCACCCTCACGCGAATCACCGGGCGGTCACGACGAAATGCGCGCGGCGGTTCTTCGCCCACGAGTCCTCGTCGTGTCCGGTCGCGAAGGGACGCTCCTTGCCGTACGACACCGTCTTGGCACGGGCGGCGTCGATGCCGAGGGACACGAGGTACTCCTTCGCGGCGTTCGCGCGCCGGTCGCCCAGCGCGAGGTTGTACTGGGCCGTCCCGCGCTCGTCGCAGTGACCCTCGATCGTGAACACGACGGTCGGATGGGCTTTCAGCCACGTCGCGTCGGCGGCGAGGACGTCGCGCGCGTCGGCGCGGAGATCGGCCTTGTCGTAGTCGAAGAAGGCGGGCTTCAGGTAGCTCGAGACGCGGTCCAGCGACATCGCCTTGATGTCCTCTTCCTGCGAGCGGGGCGCAGGGGTCGGAGTCGGGGCGGGCGTCGGTTCGAGCCTGACGACGGTCGGGGTGGGCGTGGGGGCCGGCGGGGGTTCGGGGGCCGGCTTGGGCTTTGGCGAGCAGGCGATGACGAGGGCGGCCGCGACCAGGGAGAAAGCCAGGGACTTCACGACGTTCTTCATGGGATCGGATCCTTCCATTGTGAGAAGGGCAACAATGTCCGGGGGGCGCAACGTGCGCTCCCGGCGGAGTGATTTCTATTCTAGCGTCTTGATCCAGGCGGGCGAAAAATTGTTCCCGGCGGACGTCACGATCCTCATCGACGAGCCATCCGCGTTCGCGACCGCGATCTGCGTCGAGCTGCCGCGCGTGACCTCCCAGGCGACCTTCGTGCCGTCGGGCGACCACGTCGGGTTCTCGTGCGCGCCGGGGCCCTCCGAGATCTGGAGCGTGCGCCCCGTTCCGAGCTCCATGACGCAGATCTGGAAGTCCCCCTCGTTGCGGCAGGCGAACGCGATCCGCCCGCCGTCCGGCGAAAAGGACGCCTCGTCGTTCCAGTTCCCCGCGAGCGAGACGCGGCGGACGTTCGCGCCCTCGAGATCCATCATGTAAATCTGCGGCGAACCCTGGCGGTTGGACGTGAAGGCCAGCTCGCGTCCGTTCGGGGACCAGCGCGGCGTCGAGTCGATGGCCACGTTTTCCGTGAGCCGCTTGAGGCCCGCGCCGTCCGACTGGACCGTGAAGATCTCCGGGTTTCCCTTCACGCTTCCGCAAAATGCGATCGTCTTTCCGTCCGGCGCGAAGGACGGCGAGGCGTTCAGCTGCGTGGAGAGAGGGACACGGAACTTGTCGGCGCCGTCCCTGCCGATGAGGAACACGCCCGGCGTGTCCTTTTCGTACGACTGGTAAACGATCTTCTTGCCGTCGGGCGACCAGTCGGGCGCGAGCGAGAGCGTGTGCGAGAACGTCACGCGGCGCTGGTTCTCGCCGTCGAAGTCCATCGTGTAGATCTCCTTCACGCGCGGTTCGTCGCGGTCGGAGACGAACGCGATCTTCGTGAGGTACGGGCCGGGCTTGCCCGTGAACTGGCGCGTGAGGTCGTTCGCGAGCGTGTGCGCGATCCGCCGGGCGGCCCGCGTCTCTCCCGAGTACTTCTTGCTCAGGATCGGCTGGAGCGTCCCCAGGTCCCAGAGCTGCGCTTCGACGACCACGTTCGCACCGTCCTGCGCGAGGCGCGTGTCGAGCAGGTACTGCGCGGAGGAAGCCTTCCACTGGTCGCCTTCCTCGCGGGTCCGGGGCGGGCGCAGGCCCTTCGGGTACAGCGTCGGATCCGACACGAGAAAGACGCGCGACCCCGAAAGGTCGTCGTTGAGCGTCGTGAAGAACGGGTCGACGGCCCCCTTCTGAAGCTCCGGCGTGAGCGGGGCGATCGTGACCGGGATCGCGAGCGGGATCCGTGCGCCCTTCGCCCCGAGAATGTCGACGACGACCTGGCTCGGGAGGCTCGAGACCGGCGGCGCGACGGGCCCCGTGGAGGGGTTCGGCGCCGAGGTGGACGGCTGCGCTCCCGCCCGGGCGGCGGCGGCGAGGACGAGTACGGCCAGGAAGCGGGTCGGGTTCGGTCGGATCACGGAGCCTCCCATTCGATCGGTTCTCTTGGTCTCAACGGAAACGAAGGTGCACTCCGAGCTGCTCGTTGCGGTAGTCGTTCGGCAGGGGAGGAAGAGGGTTGGCGGCGTAGACGGCGCGGACCGCGGCGCGGTCGTAGTAGCTCTCGCCCGAGGAGGCTTCGACTTTGACGTCGGCAACCTGCCCCGAGCGCTGGATGCGGAACGAGACGGTGCAGACGGCGCCCTCGGACGCGTCGGGCCGGAACCAGTTCGCGCCGATGAGCGCCACGAGCTGCTGGACGTAATAGGAGAACGGGAAGTCCGTGTCGAACGCGGCGACGTCAGCGCCGAAGCTCAGGGTGGTCCCGGCCGCGCCCGCGGAGCCGCTCGGGAAGCCCGGCGCGCTCGGGAGTTCGACGGCCGGCGCGGCCCCTCTCCCGGGCTGAGCGGCCTTCGGCGGTGTGGGCTTCACCTTCGGGTTCTTGAGGGCCGGCATCGCGCTCGGCGACGGCTCGATTTTCTCGTTCTTCTTCTCGATCACCGGCCGCGCTTTCGCGGGCTCCGGAACAGCCTCAACGGGAGCCGCCGGGGCGGGAGCCGGCGCGGCCTCGGGCCGCCCGAGGGCGGCGGGACTCACGACGCGGACGGGGAGGGAGATGGGGATCGCCGTCGGCACGTAACGGGGCCGGCTCGTGAGGATCACGGCGACCACGAATGCGGCGTGAGCGAGGACGGAAAGCCCGGCCGCGACGGGAGCCGGAGCTCGCCCCGCGCGCGCGCGCCCGGCGAGGATCTCCGAGACGGTCGGCGGCGAGCCGACTGTCCCCGCGTTCACGGCCAAGTCGCGGCCTCTCTCAACGGCGGTCCTCCGACTTGAGCTCGGTCACCATCCCGAGGCTCTCCACCCCGAGGCGGTTGAGCGTGTCCATCGTCTCGACCACGGTGCCGTACGGAAGATTCCGGTCCGCCTTGAGGTAGACCGACTTGTCGCGGCGCCGCGAGAGGACGAGCTGGAGGCGGTCCTTGAGCTGCGCTTTCGCGACGGGCGACTCGTTCAGGTAATACGTCCCGCTCTTCGTGATCGAGAGGATCAGGGGATCCTCCGGCGTCTTCGGCAGGTTCTGGGCGACGGACTTCGGCAGCTGGACTTCGACTCCCTGGTGGAGGAGTGGCGCCGTCACCATGAAGATCACGAGCAGGACGAGCATGACGTCCACGAGGGGCGTCACGTTGATGTCGTGGAACGCGTCGGCGTCGTCGTCCAGTTTGAGGGCCACGTGCGCCTCAGGTGAAGTGGCGCTCGGCCAGGTTCATGAACTCGAGGGCAAAGTCCCGCATCTCGGCGCGCGCGGCGCGGACCCGGGCATTGAAGTTGTTGTAGGCGATGAGGGCCGGGACGGCGGCCACGAGCCCGGCGGCGGTGTTGATCAGGGCCTCCGCGATCCCGGGGGCCACGACGACGATCGACGTCGACCCCTTCGAGGCGATCTGCGAGAAGGAGATCAGGATGCCCATGACGGTCCCGAAGAGCCCGATGAAGGGCGTGGCGGAGGCGGTCGTCGCGAGGAAGGAGAGCCCGCGCGTGAGGCGCGTCGTCTCGACGCCGGCCGCGCGCTCGAGGGCGCGCTCGATCGAGGCGAGGCTCTTGACGAAGAGGCGGCCCGAGTCCGCGGGCGCGACCTCGCGTCCGTCCTTCACCTGCTGGTCGAGCTCGGCGTAGCCCGCGCGGAAGATCCCGACGAGCGGGCTCGGCTCGCAGCGGTCGCAGATGCCGAGGACGTCGGCGAACTTGCGGCTCTTCCGGAAGTGGGCGAGGAATGCGCGCGACGCGCCCGCCGCGCGTGAGAAACTCCAGATCTTGCCGATGATGATCGCCCACGACACGAGCGAAAAGAACGCGAGAACGACGAGCACGGCCTTGGCCGTGGGCCCGGCGTTGAGGAAGAGCTGGACCAGGTTCGATCCGTTCGGTTCGGACATGAGTTCTCTTTCGGCCTCCCTCGGAGACGGGGGACGGGATCCGCGACGGTCCGGTCGCCGGCCGTCCCGTCAAGGTAGCACGGAAACTCGAAGGGGGTCAAAGCGTTGGGCGGCATTTGCCGTTCTCGCGCTGGCCTTCGCCGCGGCCCTCCCGGCGGCGCCGGCGCCGCTCCCGCCGGACGTCCTGCCCCTTTCGGCCGTGCACGCGGGGATGAAGGGCTGGGGCCTCACCGTGATGAAGGGAACGGCTCCCGAGCGATTCGAGGTGGAGGTTCTCGGAGTCCTTCCGAACGCGCTCGGGCGGAGCCGGATCCTCGTGAAGGTCGCGGGCCTCGGCCTCGAGCGGACGGGCGTCATCGCGGGGATGAGCGGGAGTCCCGTCTACCTGGACGGCAAGCTCGCGGGCGCCGTGTCGTCGACGTGGGCGTTCGGGAAGGACCCGGTGGGGCAGGTGACGCCGATCGAGAGCATGCTCGACGTCGACACGGCGCCGGACGTCCCCCGCGCCCGCGCCACGCTTTCCTCGGTCGCCGCATGGGACGCCCTCGCCGCCTCGCACGCGCTGCCGCCCGAGGAGCGCCTCGTCGCCCTGGAGAAGATCGCGGCGCCGTACCGTCCCGCGGCAGGCGGTGAGACCGCCTCCCTTCTCGCGCCCGTCGCGGCCGGCATCCCTTCCGCAACGCTCGCGCGCTTCGCCGGGGACCTCGGAAGGCTCGGTTTCCCGGCGCCGTTCCTCGCGGCCGCGGGCGGCGCCGCCGCCGCGGCGCGCTCACCCGAACCGTCCACCGCGCCTGCGAGGCTCGTGAACGGCGGGGCGCTCACCGCGTTTCTCCTCGACGGCGACATCCAGCTCGGCGCGACCGGAACCGTCACGCGCGTCGCGCCTGACGGGAGCTTCGTCGCGTTCGGCCACCCGTTCCTTGGAATGGGGGAGCTCGAGCTGCCCGTCGCGACGACCGACATCGTCGACGTTTTCGCGAGCGCGATGATGTCCTTCAAGCTCGCGGCGCCTCACGCGCCGGCGTATCGGCTCACGCGCGACCGCGATTCGGGGGTCGCGGGCCGGACGGACCACGTGGCGCCCCTCGTCCCGGTCCACTTCCGCCTCGAGACCGGCCACGCTCCCGCGAAAGAGATGCACTGGGGAGCCGCGGGCGAGCCGGCGATCTTCCCGCTTCTCCTCGCGATGTCGGCGGACGTCGCGCTCCTCCTCAACGACCCGACGCCCGCGCAGAAGACGGTCGCGTTGCACCTCTCGATCGGAACGAAGGCGGGGCCGTTCGTGTACGACGACGTCCTCTCCGGCCCGCGGGCGCGGGACATCGCGCTTCTCACGACGCTCGCGCTCGCGGGCCTCGTCTCCGACAACGAGTTCGAGGATCCGGAGATCTCCGGCGTCGAGATCGCGCTCTCGAACACGTCCGGGGACCGGCGCCTCCGCGTCGTGGACGCGGCCGTCGCGCCCCGGAAGGTCGCGCCCGGACAGACCCTCACCGCGAGCATCCGGCTCGCCGGACGCCGCGGCGAGGACGAGACGCGCGTCGTGACCCTCCGAGTCCCCCGCGAGACGCCGGAAGGACGGGCGGCCTTCGTGGTCGCCGACGGCGCCTCGGCTTCCGCCGCCCGCGTCGCCCTCGATCCGGCCCCGCCGCGCTCGCTCGGCGGGCTGCGCCGGTCGATCGACCGCCTTCTGCCCGCGAACCGCCTCGTCGCGACGCTCCTCGTCCCGTCGCGGGGCGTCACGACGGGCTCGGCGACCGTGACGGCGCTTCCTCCGTCGGCTGCCGCGATCCTCTCGGACGGCGACAACGGCGATTCCGCCCGCTCCGCCGTGGCCGCCCGTACTCTTGCCGAGGAGATCCTCACGCTCGACCGCCCCGTGACCGGCACTGTCCGGCTCGAGGTCGAGATCGAAAGGCCGCGCTCGTGAAACGTCTCGCGATCTGTTTTGCGCTCCTTGCGGCCTCGCCGCTCTTCGCCGCCACCTCGCGCGTCGCCGTCACGATCGGCGCGCGTGATTTTCTCGCGGGCGAGGCGAAGGGAACGGCCGTTTCCGCCGACGGCCGCCTGACGCTCGCCCCGCCTCTCGCGCCGCGCGCATGGCCGGAGAACGCCGCCGACGCGGCCGTCTTCGCCGCGGCGGGCGACGCGTCCGGCCGCGTCTACGTCGCGACGGGCGGCGGGCTCGGCCGCCTCTTCGTCTCCGACGCGAACGGAGTGAGGCTCCTCTTCACGGCGCCCGAGCCGAACCTGACGGCCGTCGCGCTCGCGCCCGACGGCGCCGTCGTCTGCGCTTCGTCTCCGAACGGAAAGGTCTACCGGGTGAGCCCGAAGGAGACCGATCCCGCGAAGGCAGGCGTCGTTCTCGGCGACCCGAAGGAAGCCGAGATCTGGGCGCTCGCCTTCGGCCCGGACGGGACGCTTTACGCGGGCACGGGCAACAAGGGCCGCATTTACCGAAAGACGCCCACGGGCACGCTCGAGCTCTTCCACGAGGTGGAGGACGTGCACGTGAGGTCGCTCCTCGTCGGGCCCGACGGGACGGTGTACGCCGGGACCTCCGATCGCGGCCTCGTCGTCGCGATCGGGCCGAAGGGCGCCCGCACGCTCCAGGATTTCTCGCGACCCGAGGTCACGGGACTCGCACTGGACGGGAAGGGCGTTCTTTATGCCGCAGCCTCGCAGGTCGACGCCAGTGTCGGCCGCGCGGCCCCGGTCGACGGCCGGCCGCGCCCGACGCCCACGCCGACGCCCACTCCGGTCGCCGGCGCGGAGGTTCCGAAGGGCAGCGTGTCGATCACCGCGACGACGTCCCCGGCGCGGCCCTCGAGCGCCGCTCCCTCGGCGAACAGCTCCGAGATCGTCGCGATCGCGCCCGACGGCTTCGTCGAGCCCGCGTGGACGTTTCCCGAGGAGGCGGTCTTCGCGCTGCGGTTCGACGCGGCGAGCGGCTCTCTCCTCGTCGCAACCGGGCCGCGCGGACGGCTCTACGCGTGGAAGGACCGCGCCGTGCGGCTCCTCGCGCAGACCGGCGAGAAGCTCGTGGTCGCCGCACCGGCGGCGGGGGCTTTCTTCGCGGCCGTCACGAACGGCGCCGCCGGGGTCCTCCGGCCCGCCGCCTCTCCGTCGCCGGCCTCCTTCGTGTCCGCCGTGAAAGACGCCGTCCGGCTCTCGACCTTCGGCCGCGTGCGCTGGGAGGGCTCGGCGCCCGCGGGCTCGTCCGTCGCGCTCGCGGTCCGCGCGGGAAACAGCGAAAAGCCGGACGCGACGTGGTCGCCGTGGACGTCCGCGGGGGCCGGCGGCGACGCGAAGCTGCCCGCGGCGCGCTACTTCCAGTGGAAGGCGGACCTCGCGCCGAACGCGAAAGGCGAGTCCCCGGCAGTCGAGCGCGTCGAGCTCACGTACGCCGAGCGCAACGCGCGGCCCGTCCTCGAGAACCTTTCCGTTCTCGAGCCCGGCGTCGTTTTCGCACGCGGCGCCTCGGGCGGCGCCGGCGTCCTTTCCGTCACGAACCCGGACGAGAACGGGATCTTCGCGGGCCTCGACCAGCCGCGAGAGGGCGCCCCCGCCGAGGGCCCCGGCCGCCGCCTCTGGCGGAAAGGCTACCGGACGATCACGTGGAAGGGCACCGACCCGAACGGCGACACGCTGCGGTACGACGTCGAGGCGCGCCGCGAGGGCGGCCCGTGGTTCCCGGTGCGCAAGGACGTCGAGGAGACGTTCCTGTCCTTCGACACGACCGCGCTCGCGGACGGGCGGTACCGGTTCCGCGTCACCGCCTCGGACCACCTCTCACAGCCCGAGGGCGAGGCGCTGACCGCCGCCGAGGAGAGCACGCTCGCCGTCGTCGACAACACCCCGCCTGTTCTCAAGGTCGAGGCGAAGAAAGCCGAGGGTGACGCGGTCGAGCTTCGCATCCTCGCGACGGATGCCCTTTCGCCCGTCGTGAGGGCCGAGGGCTCCGTGAACGCCGACCGCTGGCGGGTCCTCCCCGCCGAGGACGGCGCCGCAGACTCGACCGTCGAGCGTTTCGTCTTTCGCGTGCCGAAGCCCGCGGGTCCCTCGGTCCTCGCCGTGCGCGTCCTCGACGCCGCCGGAAACGTCGCGACGGTCTCCGTCGAATGGCCGTCCGGGTTCTGACGCCGCCGCGCCGGCGCGCGCTCGCCGCAGCGCTTCTCGCCGGGCTCGCCCTCGCCTGCGGAACGCGCGGGAAGGACCAGGCGAGCGTCATCCGGCGGCGCCTCGACGGCGAGCCGAAGACGCTGAACCCGATTCTCACGACGACCGATCCCGAGCAGATCGTCGTCGCGCTGCTCTCGCGCAACCTCCTCGACTACGACGAGAAGCTGAACCTCGTGCCCGGCCTCGCCGAGGAAGTCTCGGTTTCACCCGACCACCTCGTCTTCACGGTCCGCCTGCGGGGGGACGCGCGCTGGGAGGACGGGACGCCCGTGACGTCGGCCGACGTCGTCTTCACGCTGAACGCGATCATGGATCCGAAGACGCCGGCCCTGACGCGGCGGCCGCTTTTCGACGGCTTCGTGAAGGCCGAAGCCGTGGACGCGCGGACGGCGCGCGTGACTTTTGGGGCGGCCTCGCGGGGCCGCCTCGACGCCTTCAACCTGCCGCTCCTTTCGGCCGCAGCCTGGAAAGACGGCGCCGTCGCGACGCACCCCCGTAACCGCAGCCCGCTCGCGAACGGTCCCTATCGCCTCGGGGCGTGGGAGGCCGGCCGGACTCTCTCGCTCGTCCGCAACACGCAATATGCCGGGCCGCCGGCGCCCGCTGAACAGGTCGTCTTCCGCGTCGTGCCCGAGACGGCGCCCGCGTTCGCGGGGCTCCTGTCCGGCGACCTCGACGAGATGCGCCTCACGTTCGCGCAGAAGAGGGAGCTCGACGCGAAGGCCGGAAACGAGGGGGCGCCCCGCGCGGTGACTTTCGACGAGCTCACGTACGCGTACTTCGGCTGGAACAACCGCTCGCCGCTTTTCTCGGACCGCCGCGTGCGCCGGGCGCTCACGATGCTCGTCGACCGCGAGAGCATCGATCGGAACCTCTATGGCGGCCTCGCAAAGGTCTCCAACGGCCCCTTGCCGCCGGCTCACTGGGCCTGGGACGCCTCGATCGCTCCGTGGCCGTATGACGCGGCAGGAGCCGAAAAGCTCCTCGACGAGGCAGGGTTCCGCCGGGGGCCGGACGGCGTCCGCCGCAAGGGCGGCCTCAAGCTCGCCTTCACGTTCTCGCTCGGCATGGGCAGCGACGTCCAGCGGCAGATGGTCGAGCTGGCCCAGCAGTCCTTCCGCAAGGCCGGGATCGACATGAAGATCCAGCAGCTCGAGTGGGCCGCCTTCGTCGCGAAGATGGACGCGGGCGAGCTCGAGGCGTGGGCCGCCGCCTTCGCCCTCGATCCCGATCCCGACATGGGCCTTCAGTGGCAGTCCTCGTCGATCCCGCCCGTCGGGCTCAACAACTGCTTCTACAGGAACCCCGAGGTCGACGCGCTCGTCGAACGCCTCAAGACCGCGTTCGATCGCGAAGAGGCCAAGCGGCTGCTCGCCGAGGTCCAGCGTCTCATCCACGAGGACGAGCCGGTCAGCTTCCTGAACACGCCGCTCACGAAATGGGGCGTCTCGGGACGCATGGAGGGCGTGCGGACTTCGCCGATCGGGCTCTTCCTGTTCTGGCCCGGGGCTTCGTCGTGGAGGCCGGGCGCGGGCTCGAGGCCCATCTCCTGACGCTCTCCAAGTAACATTCGTTCATGCTCCGATTCGCGCTGCGACGGGCGGCGTCGGCTCTGCTGACGCTGCTGGGCGTCCTCGCGCTCGTCTTCGGGCTCCTCGAGGCGGCTCCCGGGGATCCGGCATCGATGGCGGCGCGGTCGGGCACGCGCGCCGCTGCCGTCTCGCCAGGAGCGCTCGCGGCCTTTCGAAGCCTCTACGGGCTGGACCGCCCGGCGCCCGAGCGCTTCGGCCTCTGGGTTCTGCACGCCGCGACTCTCGACTTCGGCCTTTCGCTTTCGGACGGCCGGCCGGTGAGGCTCCGGATCGCCGGCGCTCTGCCCGCGACCCTCGCCCTCAACCTTGCGGCTCTTCTTCTCGCGCTCGCGCTCGGAGTGCCCCTGGGGATCGGTGCGGCGCTGCGCCCGGGCGGGCGCCTCGACCGGCTTTCCGGCGTCCTCGGCGACGCCCTCTACGCGACGCCGGCGTTCGTCCTCGGCCTCGTCCTCCTCCTCGTCTTCTCCGGCGGCCTCCGGTGGACACCGCTCTTCTCCGATGGAGGCGGCGTTCGCAGCTACGTGCTCCCGGTCGTGACGCTGGCGGTTTCGACGGCTGCGCTGCTCGCGCGTTTCGTGCGCGCGTGCGTCGCGGGGGCGCTCGCGGACCCCGCGACGGCCGCGGGGCGGGCCCGCGGCGAGGACGGCGGTGCCGCGGTGAGGCGGGCGCTCAGGCGCTCCGCCGCGCCCTTCGCCGCGATGGGCGCCGCGCTCGTCCCCTCCCTCGTCGCGGGCTCGGTCCTCGTCGAGCGCGTCTTCTCGCTTCCCGGCGCGGGCGGCCTTCTCGCCGACGCCGTGTTCTCGCGCGACGTCCCGACCGTTCTGGCTCTCACGCTCCTGTCGGCCGGAGCCGTCGTCGCGGCGGCATTCCTCGCGGACCTCGTTTCGGCCGCGCTCGATCCGCGCGCCCGCGACGCCGGAGCCAGGCCTCTCCTCGAGGGGAAGGCCGCGTGACTCCGGTCCGCGCGAGGACGTGGAAGGCCGCGGCGCTGTTCGCGCTGTTTCCGGCCGTCGCGCTCCTTGCGCCGATCCTCGCGCGCGAGAGGCCGTGGATCGAGACGAAGGCGGGGGAGACGATTCTTCGCGCGCCGGTGCCCTTCGACCCGGACGCCGCCGATCTCGACCGGCGGCTCCAGCCGCCCGGGGCGAAGCACTTCTTCGGGACGGACGAGCTCGGCCGGGACGTTCTCGCGCGGACGCTGCACGGCGCCCGCGTGTCGGTCGCGGCCGGTCTCCTCGCGTCGGCGCTCGCGCTCGCCCTCGGTGCGGGCCTCGGCGCGGCGGCTGGCTGGGCTGGCGGCACGGCGGACCGGCTCGTCCTCTTTCTCGTCAACGTCGTCCAGGCGCTGCCCGCGCTCGTTCTCGTCGTCGCGGGTGCGTCCTTCCTCCCGCCGTCCTTCCTCGTCGTGGCTATCCTCATCGCGGTCACGGGCTGGACGGACACGGCCCGCGTCGTGCGCGCCGAGGCGCGCAGGATCCGCGAGGCCCCGTTCGTGGAAGCGGCGCGTGCGGCGGGTGGGTCGTCGCCGCGACTCGTCCTCGTTCACGTGCTGCCGCACGCGCTGCCGCCCGCGCTCGCTCTCCTGCCCTATGCGCTCGGTGCGGCCGTGCTGACCGAGGCGGCGCTGTCGTTCCTCGGCCTTGGGGCGCCCCCGCCGGAGGCATCCTGGGGCCGCGCGCTCGCCGAGGCCCGGAATCTTCTGCCAGGCGCGTGGTGGTGCGTCCTGCCGCCCGCCGCGGCGCTTTTCCTGCTCGTGCTCTCTGCGCGGCGGCTCGGAGACGCCGCGTCCTCGCCGGACGTACAATCGCCGGCCGCGTGAAACAAACCGCCGTCTACCCGGGCACGTTCGACCCCGTCACGAACGGCCACGTCGACCTGATCCGCCGCGGCTGCCGCATCTTCGACCGCGTTCTCGTCGCCGTCCTCATCAACACGGAGAAGTCTCCGCTCTTCACGGTCGACGAGCGCCTGAGGATGATCCGCGCGATCTTCCGGAACGAGCCCAAGGTCGTCGTGAAGTCCTTCCGGGGGCTGCTCGTGGAGTTCATGCGCAAGGAGAACGCCCGCATCGTCGTCCGCGGCCTGCGCGTCGTCTCCGACTTCGAGCACGAGTTTCAGATGGCCCTCATGAACCGCAGGCTCGGCCCGAGGGTCGAGACGCTGTTCCTGACGCCGAAGGAAGAGCTCTCGTACACGTCCAGCCGCCTCGTGAAGCAGGTTCACCAGCTCGGCGGAGACGTGTCGGGGCTCGTCCCGCCGGTCGTGAGGCGGGCCCTCCTGAAGAAGCTCCCGCACGTCGACTGAGGCCGGCGCGGCGGGATCAGCCGCCCGGCGCGGACGGGCCCATGAACGCGCGGAAGGCGTCCGTGACGCCTTTCGGCGCCGTGCGCGGCCGGCCGTTCGCGTCCAGGAACAGGTGCCGCGTCTCGCCCTCGACGGCGAGGCTGCCGTCCGGGAGCAGGACCTCGTACGCGAATGCGCAGCCGCGGCTCTTCATCTCCGTGCACCGCGTGCGCACCGTCACGACGTCGCCATAGCGGGCCGACCGGCGGTAGCGCGCGCGCACGTCGACGACGGTGATGAGGATGCCCTCGGCCTCCATGCGTGCGTACGGATAGCCCGCATGGTCGCAGTACGTCGTGCGTCCGACCTCGAACCAGACGATGTAGTTGCCGTGGTAGACGACGCGCTGGGCGTCCGTCTCGGCGTAGCGGACAGCGAACGACGTGGAGACCGATGGGCCGCCGGGTTCCTGCATGGCGCGGGCAGAATAGCCGACGTGGCCGCGAGCGCTTCCTTTACCGGCGATGGATGGAGACTCGGGGGGACGTCCGAAGAGAGGATCTTCTTAGAAGGTGAAGAGAAGAAGATCTGCGCCGAAACGGTGGAGCGGCTGCCCAATCTCCTGGCCGACCTCGACGCCGTCGCCTCCTCCGGCGCCCCGAACCTCCTCGCCGCGGGGTTTTTCTCCTATGAAGCGGGAGTCTGGCTCGAAGGCTCGACGGCGCTCGTGCGCCGCCACGACTTTCTCCCCTTCGCAGAATTCTTCATCTTCGACACTCGAAGGTTCGGCGCGCCTCGAAACGCCCCGATGCTTCCGCCCGCCCCATTCACCTTCGAAGAGCGGGCGAGCGCGCAGCGCTCGCTCTCTTCAGCCGAATGGGCAACGCGCATCGCGGCCATCAGGGACGGGATCGAACGGGGCGACGTCTACCAGGTCAACCTCTCGCACCGCACGCGCTTTTCCGCCCGGGTCGACCCGTTCGCCCTCGCCCGCGAGCTCTTCGCGCGGAATCCCGTCCCGTACGCCGTGACGCTTGCCGCGGACGACTGGGCCGTCGTCTCGAACTCGCCGGAGCTGTTCCTCGACGTCGACCTTCGTGCGGGGCGCGTCGTCACGAGACCCATCAAGGGCACGGCCGCACGCGGCGCGACGTCCGAGGCGGACGCCGCCGCCGCGGCGCGCCTTCTCGGATCCGCCAAGGACCGCGCGGAGAACGTCATGATCACGGACCTCCTGCGCAACGACCTCGGCCGAATCGCCGTCCCGGGGGGCGTCTCCACGACGGCGATCGCGGAGCTTCGGACGTTCGCGCATCTCCACCACCTCGAGTCGACGGTCGAGGCGCGCCTCGCGCCGGGCGTGCGCCTCTCGGACGTCCTCCGCGCGACGCTCCCGGGCGGCTCGATCACGGGAGCGCCGAAGCGCTCCGCACTGGGCTTCATCCGCCGCCTCGAGCCCGTGGCGCGCGGGGCGTACGCCGGTGCCGTCGGTTTCGTTCGTGGAGACGGGAAGGCCGTCTTCAACGTCGCGATCCGGACCGCGATCGCGGGACGGGATACAGTCGACTATCACGCGGGAGGTGGAATCGTGTGGGATTCGGACGCCGGCGCGGAGTGGGACGAGACGCTGACGAAGTCGCGCGAGCTCGAGGCGTTCCTGCAGCCCGGTAGCGCCCGTGGCTGACGAGGGCCCTCTCCCTTACCACTCCGCGGCGGTCCAGCGCGGGTTCGGGTTCTTCGAGACGGCGCTCCTCGTCGGCCGGCGCGCCGTCCTCTGGGACGCTCACGTCGACCGGCTGCTGCGGGGCCTCGCGCGGCTGGAGCTGCCCGCCCCGCCGCGCGAGGCCGTCGACCGCGCCGCGTGCGCGGCGATCGACGCTTTCGCTCCGAAGGGAAAGGCCCAGTCGGGCCTGCGCGTGACCTGGCTCGCCTCGAAAGAGGACGTCGACGCGGCCGAGGCGTGGCGCCTCGACGCGTACGTGATCCCGATTCCCGAGAGCCGGCTCGTCCGCCGCAACGGCTCGCACGCGGTCTCGCTTCCGCTCGACCTCCAGCGCGACACGCCCTCGGTGAAATCCACGAGCTATTTCGCCGCGATTCAGGGCGGCCGCGTCGCGAAAAAGGCGGGCGCCGACGAGGGCCTCTTCCGGGGTCACGACGGCCGCTACCTCGAGGGGACGACGACGGGCCTCGCCGCGTGGAACGGCGGGACGCCGGTCCTGGCCCCCGAGGGAGTCCTCCCGAGCGTCACGGCCGCCGCGTTCTTCGACGGCGGCGAGGCCGTCGCTCCGATCGCCGAGAGCGATCTTCGGGCGGGGGGCGTCCTCCTCGGCTCGCTCACGACGGCGGCGCCGCTTCTGTCCCTGGACGGGATCCCCTGCGCGCAGCCCCCCGCGATGCTCGAGCGGATTCGCGCTTTCCGCGAGCGCCTCCTCGGGGACCCGTCGCTCTCCCGGGAGCTCTGAGCGGCAGTAGACTCGACCCCGAATGGCCACGCGCAAAACCCGGAAGCCCGCCTCCGAACGCTCCACCGGCGGGACCGTCCTCTTCACCGGGTTCCCGGGGTTCATCGGGGCCCGGCTCATTCCGCGCCTCCTCGAGCTTCGCCCCGGCGCGACGTTCGAGTGCCTCGTCCAGGAGAAGTTCCTCCCGGCGGCCGACGCCTCGGTCGCGGCCCTCGCATCGTCGCATCCCCACACGAAGGGCCGCATCCGCCTCGTGACGGGCGACATCACGGCGCCGGGCCTCGGGCTCGGGGCCGGCGCGGCGAAGTCCCTCGCGAAGAGGATCACGGGCTGTTTTCACCTCGCCGCCGTCTACGACCTCGCCGTCGCGAGAGACGTCGGGATGCGGATCAACGTCGAGGGCACGAAAATCGTCCTCGAGTTCCTCGGCGGCGCACCGGCCGTCCGCCGCCTGGACTACGTCTCCACCGCGTACGTCTCCGGCACGGCCGTCGGCACGTACCGCGAGACGGACCTCGACGTCGGCCAGTCGTTCAAGAACCACTACGAGGAGACGAAATTCCTCGCCGAGGCCGCCGTCCGGGAGAGCGGGATCCCGTCCGCGATCTACCGGCCGGGCATCGTCGTGGGCGACTCGCGGACGGGGGAGACCGCGAAGTTCGACGGGCCGTACTTCGCCCTGAACGCGATGAGCCTCCTGCCGTCTCCCGGGGCCTTCCTGCGGATCGGAGACGGGGAGGCGGAGGTGAACCTCGTCCCCGTCGACTACGTCCTCGAGGCGATCGCGCGGCTCGGCGCGTGGGACGGGGCGATCGGGAAGACGTACCACCTGACGGATCCCGCGCCGGAGACGGCGCTCTCGCTGGCGGAGCTGCTCGCGAAGTCCATCGGGAAGTCCTTCGTCTACGTGCCCGTGCCCCTCCCGCTCGCGAAGCTCGCCTTCGTCGTGCCGCAGGTCTCCGGCTGGCTCGGGATGCCGGGCCAGACGCTCGATTACTTCGACCACCCGGTCCACTACGACGCCGCGCAAGCGACGAAGGATCTCGCGCGCTTCGGCCTCGCGTGCCCGCCGTTTCGCTCGTACGTGCAGAAGCTCGTCGCGTTCTGGAAGAAGAAGAGGGCCGAGATCACGCGCGGCGCGATGATCTGATGATGAGGATCTGAGGACGCCGCCGTGAAGAAGCGCGCGTTCACGCACAAGCCGATCATCGACGGCCAGGACGTCGACACCGGCGTCACGTTCAAGGCCGTGAACCCGTCCACGGGGGAGCCGTTCGCGGACGTCGTCCGCGCGGGACCCGCCGAGATCGATGCGGCCGTCGCGTCGGCGCGGAAGGCCTTCCTCTCCTGGTCGAGGACGCCGGTGATCGTCCGCCAGAAGCACCTCGTCCGCCTTCTCGAAGAGGTCCGGACCTCGCACGAGGAAATCGCGCGCCTCATCGCGACCGAGCAGGGGAAGCCGATCGGCGAGGCCCGCGCCGTGGACGTCATCCCGGCCGCGGACACGCTCCGGTACCTCTCGCGGCACGCGGCCGCGATCCTCGCCGAGCGTCCCGTCGACTACGCGCAGATCCTCTTCGCGCACAAGTCGGGCTCGTACCGCCTCGAGCCGCTCGGCGTCGTCGCGATCGTGACGCCGTGGAACTTCCCGTTCGGGATCCCGTTCGTCGAGGTCGCGGCCTGCCTCGCGGCGGGCGATACGGTGGTCCTGAAGCCGGCCTCGGCCACGGCCCTCACGGGTCTCGCGGTCGGCGATCTCTGCCGGCGCGCCGGGATTCCGCCCGGCGTCGTGAACGTCGTGACGGCCAGCGGCGACGACACGAACCGCCTGATCGAGCATCCCGGGATCGCGAAGATCCTCTTCACGGGGGCCGTCGAGACCGGCATCGGCGTCATGCAGCGCGCCGCGAAGAACCTCACGGGCGTCGTCCTCGAGCTCGGCGGGAAGGACCCCGCGGTCGTCGCCGCGGACGCCGACCTCGACCGCGCCTCCTCCGGCCTCGTCTGGGGCGCGTTCGTGAACGCGGGCCAGGCCTGCGGCTCGGTCGAGCGGGTCTACGTCGTGAAGGACGTCGCCGAGGAGTTCCTCGGGAAGGTCGTCGCGAAGGCGAAAACGCTCCGGCTCGGCGATCCGCTCTCGTCCACGACGGACATGGGCCCGCTCACGACGGAGGCGCAGCGCGCGCTCGTCGAGGCGCACGTCGCGGACGCCCGCACAAACGGAGCGAAGGTCCTCACGGGCGGCCAGCGGCCGCGCGCGAAGGGCTGGTGGTACCCGCCGACGGTCCTCACGCGCGTCGACCACTCGATGCGGTGCATGCACGAGGAGACGTTCGGACCCCTCCTGCCCGTCATGGTCGTCGAGAATCTCGACGAGGCGATCCGCCTCGCGAACGAATCGGAGTACGGCCTCACGGCGTCGGGGTGGACGCGCTCGCGGCGGACGGCGCAAAGGCTCGCCGAGGAGCTGCATGCGGGCACGGTCACGATCAACGACCACCTGTTCTCCTTCGGCGAGCCCACGGCGACGTGGGGTGGCGTCAAGAAGTCCGGCGTCGGGCGCAGCCACGCGGCGTTCGGCCTCCACGAGCTCGTGAACGTCAAGCACGTGAGCGTCGACATGGGCCACGCCGGCGCGATGCCGTGGTGGTACCCGTACGACTCGGCGTTCCACTCCTTCACGAAGCGGGCATTCGGGACGCTCTACTCGAACGACCCGCGAACGAAGGTCCCGGAAGCGCTCGGCCTCCTCGGGAGCGGCCGGTTCTTCGGATACGTGAAGGTCTCGACGCTCGCGTCGCGGCTCGGGAAGGTGTTCTGACGGGGGCTTGCGCCGGTCCCTAGAATCCGTACGTGGGCGTTCCTCCCGATCTCTCCCTCTATCCCGACCAGCCCGGCATCTATCTCTACAAGGACGCCGCCGGGAAGATCCTGTACGTCGGGAAGGCCCGTTCGATCCGCAAGCGCCTCGCGTCCTATTTCAACGCCGGCCCGAAACACCCGAAGACGGAGGCGCTCCTCGCCGAGTTCGCGTCGATCGACACCGTCGTCGCGAAGACGGAGAGCGAGGCCCTCGCGCTCGAGAACGCGTTCATCAAGCGGAACCGGCCCCGCTACAACATCCTCCTCCGGGACGACAAGACCTATCCGTACATCAAGGTGACGACGGGGGAGACGTGGCCGCGGGCGTTCATGACGCGCAAGGTCCTCAAGGACGGGCACAGCTACTTCGGCCCGTTCCTCCCGGCGCGGACATGCCGGGGCGCGATGAAGATGGTGCAGCGGATGTTCCAGATCCGCACGTGCCGCATCGAGATCGACGGCAAGCTCCCGCGCCCCTGTCTCTATTACGACATGCATGCGTGCCTTGCTCCGTGCGTTTCGGGCCTCACGACGCCGGCGGCATATGCCGAAGCGGTCCAGGACGTACTCCTCTTCCTGTCGGGCCGGAACGAGGAGCTGAAACCCCGCCTCGAGGAGAAGATGAAGGCCGCCGCCGAGGCCGAGAGCTACGAGATGGCGGCGGCGTACCGCGACTGCCTGCGCACGGTCGAAGAGCTCGCCGCCAAGCAGCGCATTCAGTCCGTGTCGGGGGAGGACGTCGACGTCTTCGGTGAGTTTCTGGACGACGGGAACCTCGCGGTCTCGATCCTCTTCGTCCGCGGCGGGACGGTGCTGGACTCTCGCGAGTATTTCTGGGAAAGGATCGGCGACCCGGAGCCCGAGGAGTTCTGGATCGCGCTCCTCTCCCAGTACTACGACACCGTCGCGGGGACGTTTCTTCCGAAGGAAGTCCACCTTCCGGTCGACGTACCCGACGAGGCGCTCGAGCCTCTCGAGGCGTGGCTCACCGAGCGCCGCGGC
>DATKLW010000151.1:0-45264 GCA_035542215.1 Thermoanaerobaculia bacterium
TGCATTCCCGGCAAAAAGAGCTCGTCTACGAAGGGGTTTTTTCGATCGGTCACGAACAGAAGAAAGCCAGGTTCCGGGAAGATTCCGATCGTTCCACCCTCCGGCACGACCTCGCGGATCAGTCGCGCCGCTTCGGTCACGAATCGCGATTCGGCGGGGAGGAGGAACACCGAGGCGCCGGGCAGCTTCGCGAGCGTCATCTCGGCCAGCCCGATCCCGTGAATCCGCCCCGCGGCTTGTGCGGCCGAAAGGCCGAGAATGAACGCCGTGAGGTTCATTTGCGAACGCGCTCGGCGGCCCAGCCAGGCAAGAGCCACGACGAGCGCGAGCGGTGCGGAGAAGGCACCATAGACGACACTTCGCAGGAAGAACGGCTGGCGAAAGAGCGCGGGCAGCATGACGAGCGCGGCACCGAGACGTGCCGGGTGCGGCGAGAAAGAGACCTCCCCTGACCGCCGCCAGGCCAGCACCGTGCGAGCGAATTCGCCGGCCGCAACGCATGCCGCGAGCGGGAGGAGAGCGTGCAGCCACACATTTTCGCGAGAGAAGAAAGTCAGGCCTCCCGCGACGAAGAGAAACGGGGCGAGAAGCCGATCGCGGGGGGCCCGCTCCCGGGAAAGCAGGAGGACGAGCCCGATGCCGAGTGCCGACGGAAAAAGAGCGCCGAGGAATCCCCCGCGTACGAAATCCCACGGACTCCCTCCGAAGAACACGGCCTCGTAAAGGCGTCGCCAGGATTCAGGAACGGAGAGCGCAATGAGAAAGCCCTGCCGTTTCATGAGGTCGGCGCCGAACCGGAGGATCGGAACGACATAGGCGAGGCTCGCGACGCCCACCATCAGGATGCCCGCGCCGAGCACGTCCTTCTTCGGGCGACGAAGCGCGAGGACGAGGAATGGGCCGGCGAGTGCGATCGGGACCATCTCGAGCTTGGCTCCCGCCGCAAGGCCGGCCACAACTGCGGCGGCCAGTGAACCCGCCTGCGACTCGGATGCGAGCGTGAGCTCGAGAGCCCACCACGCGCCCACACTCCCGGCCAGCGCCGCCACGCTATACGGAAAAGGCCACGAGCCGCCCACACCGAAGGCGCACGCGGCGACCGAGAGCGTGCAGATCGCCGCCGCGACCGCCTCGCCTGGGACCAGCCGGCGGGCAAGCCGGCGCAGTGCTTCGACGCCAAAGAGCGCGAGAAGCGTGCGCCAGGCGATCAGGAAGTCGAGATTCCGCCCGAACGACCGCAGCAGGAGGCCGTCGATGAACGGCGGCAGAAAGCCGTACGAATAGCCGACGTCGCGATAGAGCACCTCTCCATGTGCGAGGCGCAGCGCCGTGTTCATTTCGCGCCCCGAGTCCTCGAACGGAAGAACCCACCGCCGAAACGTCGAAATGTAAAGCAGGCAGAACAGCCCGTACGGCAGGAGCCCCCACAGGCGACTCGGAACCCGGGTGGAGTCCACCTCGCTTCCCGGGCCGAGCTCGCGACCGACCGCACTTTGGCTCATCGGCGAAGAGTATCGCGGCGATTCGCTTGCCAGGAGGTGGGCAATTCCGATACCGGCAACGCGCGAGCCACTCGGCTCACCCCGCGAACTAGAGCCGGGATCGTCCCCGCGTCAGCGCCAGCGAAAAGTCGAGGAGCGTGTTCGTGCCGCGCACGGCGACGCGCTTCAGGCGGAAGGGGTCGGAGAGGTCGGACACGATCCCGCCGCGGATGACGGTCGCGGCCCGGTAGCCGGCCCCGCGCACGGCCGCGACGCTCCGGTCGTCGAACGCGCCGTACGGATAGCAGAAGGAGACGACCGGCGCGGCCGTCATCGCCTCGAGCGCCGCCTTGCTCCCGCGCACCTCGTCGTCCAGCTCCGCGTCGGAGACCGAAGGCAACGCGCGGTGCGTGGCGCCGTGGGACCCGATCTCGATCCCGGCGGCGTGGAGCGCGCGGACGCCCTCCTCGGAGAGCAGCACGTCGCCGGGCGTCTCGCCGTCCCAGTCGTTGACGCCGCCGGTCTTTCCGGAGACGACGAAGACCGTCGCCGAGAAGCCGTGCGACCTCAGGACCGGCAAGGCGCGCGTCAGGACGCCCTCGTAGCCGTCGTCGAACGTCAGCACCACGGGCTTTCCGCCCGACGCCTGCTGCCCGTCGAGGAGATCGCGCAGCGCGACGCCGCGGTAGCCCCTCCGGGCGAGGAGGGCCATCTGACGCGCGAAGTCCTCCGGCAGGACCCGCCAGTGGTTCAGTCTCGAGCCGGCCCGGTGCGGCCCGACCTCGTGGTACATGAGGACGGGCGTGCCTGGCCGTTTCGGCCGCCACCAGTTGAATCGCAGCGAGAAGCCGAGCCCGGCGCCGGAAAGCGCGGCGGCGGCCGTGCCGAGGAGTCCGAGCATCAACGGGTCCGCATGAGCGCCCGGATCCGGAGGACGGCGGTGTCCTCGGCGCGGGCGTTCGCGGGCGGCAGGCGGTCGCCCCGCGCGATCGCGCGCTCGAGCTCCCGGAGCTTGACGTACTTGAGGAGCGTGTTCGCCGCCGAGAGCGCCGCGAACGTGAGGCCCGCGGTCCCGTCGAGGATTCCGAGCCTCAGAAAGGCCCGGTCGAAGATCTCCCACGCGACGCGAACCGGGAGGAACGGCATCACGCCCTTGCGGGCCGCCCACTTCGCCTCGGCGGCGAGCGTCGTGTACCGGTCGAGCTTCTCGAGGTAGTGCGCGAGGTCGCGGTACGAGCGGTGAAGAATGGACTCGTCGAGCGCATCGACGGGCCCGTCGGCGAGGACCTTCTCGTGGACGGGATCCTCCGAAAAGCGCGCCCGCGTCCGGTCGTAGAGGCGCGCGGGCCGCACGACCGTGTCGCGTCCGAAGTGAAGCTCGCGCCCGAGAAACTCGAGCCGGATCGGGAGCCGGAACGCGGCCGGCGGATTCCTTTCCCCGATCGTCTCCGCGAGGCGCGCGCGGATCTCCAGCGCGAGGGCCGGCGAGACGATCTCGTCCGCGTCGATCGAGAGAACCCAGCGGTTCGAGGCGAGCGCGGCGGCGGCGTTCTTCTGCGTTCCGAAGCCGTCGAACACGCGCACGAGGACGCGCGCGCCGGCGGCCGCCGCGATCTCGGCCGTGTGGTCCTGGGTGGCCGCGTCCACGACGACGACGATTTCGTCCGCCCACGCGACGGACTCGAGAGCCGACGGAAGGCGGTCCTCCTCGTCGCGGGCGATGAGCGTGACCGTGAGCCTCGGTCCGGTGGCGTCCGGCATCGGGCCGGAGTATGAACCCGGGATCCGGCCGGGCGGGGCCGCACCGCGCGTCCGTATACTCCGCGTCGTGGCCGGCGGACGACCTTCCGAAGACCCCGAAGCGTCCGGCCGCCTCCTTTTCGCGGCGGCGCTCGCGGCGGGCGCGCTCCTCAGGCTGATTCTCCTTGGACGGCCCGACCTCTTCGCCGCCGACGAGGGCCGCTGGGCGGTGGGCGCGCGCAACATCCTCGAGGGTGGCGCGCAGCTGCTCGCGCCGTCCACGACGCCGCTCGGCGGTCCCGCCGGCACGCCGATCCTCTTTCCCTGGGTCCTTTCGGGGTTCGTCCGTGTCTTCGGCGCCGAGGAGTGGGCCGTACGGTTCCCGTCCGCGATCCTCGGCCTCGTGACGGCGTTCGTCGTCGAACGGATCGTCCGGAGGGGGTGGGGACAACCGGCAGGCCACCTCGCCGGCGCGTTCGTCGCGCTCTTCCCGCCGCTCGTGGCCGCCTCGCGCGTCGCAACGGTCGAAACGATGCTCGTCGCGCTGTCGCTCGCGGGTGTCATCTTCGGACTGCGCGCGTTCGAGGAGGACATCCCCTGGGAAGGAGCGGCCTCGGGCGTCTTCTTCGGCCTCGGATTTCTCGCGAAGGGCTACGCCGTCGGGCTCTTCCTCCTCCCGCTTCTCGTCGCCCTCGCCGCGCGCCCGCGCATCTTCACGCTCGGGCGCACGAAGCGCTCGCTCCTCTTCCTGGTCCTCGCCTTCGTCGCCGTCGGCGGCTCGCACCTTCTCGCGGTCCTTCTCTTCCGGCCCGAGACGTTCGCGTTCCAGCTCGCGACGGCGTTCGGCGCTTCCGAGGCGGCGGTGCGCACGGCCGCACTCCCGACGGCTTTCTCGGCCGATCTCATGTCCGTCCTCCGGCCCGTCTTCTGGTTCCTCCCCGTCACGCTCCTCGGCGTTGCCTTCCTCTGGCGGGACGTCGGCGAGGACGAGATCGCCTCGGGAGGGACGGGAGGCGACCGCCGGCTCGCCCACGGCCTCCTCTGGGGCGCCTATGTCCTGGAGCTCGTGATCGTCGTCGCGATCGCGGGCCGCTACCGGCTCTCCTCGATTCCTCTCATGCCCGCCATCGCGACGCTCACGGGCCTCGGAGCGACCGCCATCGTCGTCTCGGCCCGCGCGCGCACGTCGATCGCGACGCAGCGCGTCGCGGCGGGCGCGATCGGCGCCCTTCTCGTCCTCGGCGGCGTCGAGTCCGCACGCAGGATCCGCCACGACCTCCTGACGCACCGGACGGGCGCGCGCGAGCTCGCCGCGCAGATCGCCCCGGCCGTCGCCTCCCTTCCCCCGCGCGCGGTCGCGTTCCGCGCTCCCGAGCCCGACGCGGTCGCGTTCCACTTGTTCCGGACCGGCGTCGCGTGGACCGGGATGGAGACGCCCGCCTCCCTCGAGGCGGACGCGCGCGGCACGGTCCGCTGCTGGGCATGGCGCGAGGCGGACTCCCCTCCGGCGGCGCCTTCGGCCGAGGCGAAGGCGTGGCTCGCCTCGCACGCACGCGACGCGACCGCGGACGTGAACGCGCGCGCCGGGCGCGTGACGGGGCTCGCGGTCTTCGTCCCGGAGCCTGCCGCTCCCGCTCCGGCCGCCGCCCGGCCATAATCGCTCCCAAATGACGACCGTCCTCTTCGCCGACCGCGACGGCTCCGCGTTCGGCCCGCTCGCGCCGCGCGTCGTTCCCGCCCTGCTGCCGCTCGCGGGCGTCCCGCTCCTCGAGCGCGCGCTCGAGGCTCTCGTCTCCGCCGGCCGGCGGTCGGCGCTCCACGTCGTCGGCCCGCGCGCCGCCGAGATCGAGCGCCGGTTCGGGAAGGGCATCCGCTGGGGGATCGCCCTCGAGATCGTCCGGCGCGAGGACTCAGAGAGCGTGGGCGACGTCCTGCGCCGGCTCGAGCACCGTCTCGACGGCGAGACGGTCGTCGTGCGCGGCGACGTCGGCATCCACGCCGCGATCGGAGAGTTCCTGTCGAAGGTCGAGGATGCGCGCGGCCCCGTCGTCGAGGCCACGCTCGGCGGCGCGCCCGCGGGGATGTGGCGGCTCCTGCCGGGCGCGCTCAAAAAGAAGGACTTTCCGCGCGAGCCCGCGGCGCCGGAGTGGAAGCGCGACCCGGATTTCGCGGCGCTGCCGCTCGAGGACGGACCCGTGATCGTGGACGGCGTCGCGTCCTATCGGCGCGCGGACGCCTTGCGCGCCGGCGGCCACACCGCCTTTTCGGAACGCGCGCACGTTGACGCCGGCGTGACGCTCGAGGGCTCGACGACGGTGGGCGAGGACGGTGCGGTCCTGTCCGGAGCGCGCGTCGCCAGCTCGAGCGTCCTGCCGAGGACCGTGATCCCGCCCGGCGTCACGATCGAGAACGCCGTGGTGTCGGGAAACCTCGTCGTCGACGCGGCGACGGAGCGCGCGAGCCTCCTGACGGACCTCCTTCCCGCCCGCTCGGGATCGCACGGAAGCGGCCGCGGGCTCGGCGTCGCGGCCCTCGCGCTGTCGCTGCCCCTCTGGCCGGTCGCGGCCGCCTGGAGCGCGATCGCGAACGCGGGCCACGTCACGGGCCCCGTGACGCTCGCGGGCAACGCGCCCGGCGGCGGCCGCGCGCCGTTCACGACGTTCCGTTTTCAGACGGCGGTCCCGGTCCTGCGCGACCTGCCGCTTCTCCTCGCCGTCGTGCGGGGCCGCCTCGCCCTCACGGGCGTGACGCCGCTCACGATGGCGGAAGAGTCCGGCCTCACGGAGGCCTGGGAGAAGGTCCGGACCGAGGCGCCGGCCGGTCTCGTCTCGCTCGCCCGCCTCGCGGTGCCGGCGTCCGCGCCGCCCGAGGTCGCGCGCGTCGTCGACGCTTTCGAAGCTCGCCGCCCGTCGCGGCTTCTCGGCCGCGCGCTGCGCGCGCTCTTCACGGCGCGGGCGTGGACGGCGCCACGCGTCTGGAACCCGGACGAGCTGAGGGAGGAGAAATCGTGAGCGAAGCCGGCGTCCTCGTCGTCCGCGCGCCGTTCGACGGCACGGAGATCGCCCGCGTCCCGCGCCCCTCCGCGGCGGACGTCGAGATGGCGGTCGCGAACGCGGTCGTGGCATTCGAGAAGACGCGTGCCCTCCCGACCTACGTGCGCGTCGGGATCCTCCGGCGCGCCGCGGCCGCGCTGGAGGCGCGCCGGGACGAGCTCGGCAGGGTCGTCGCCCGCGAGGCCGGCAAGCCGGTCCGAGCGGCGCGGACCGAGGTCGAGCGCGCTTCGGCGACGTTCTCGGCCGCCGCGGCGGCTCTCGAGGCGATGAAGGGCGAAATGCTCCCGCTCGACGTGAACGCGTCGTCCCTCGCCCGCTGGGGCGTCGTGAAACGCGTCCCGCTCGGGCCCGTCCTCGCGATCACGCCGTTCAACTTCCCGCTCAACCTCAGCGCGCACAAGGTCGCCCCCGCGATCGCCGTCGGCGCGCCGGTCGTCCAGAAGCCCGCGTCGCAGACCCCGCTCTCGGCCTTCGCCCTCCAGGCGATCGTGCGGGAGGCCGGCTGGCCGGCCGAGGCGTACGCGGTCCTGCCGATCTCCGGCCGCGACGCCGAGGGGCTCGTGACGGACCCGCGGCTCCCCGTCGTCTCGTTCACGGGGTCGGGGGCGGTCGGATGGCGGCTCCGCGAGATCGCGCCCCGAAAGCGCGTCTCTCTGGAGCTCGGCGGCAACGCGGCGGCCGTCGTCCATCTCGACGCGGACCTCGACGACGCGGCCGCGCGCGTCGCGGCGGGAGCGTTCGGCTACGCGGGACAGTCCTGCATCTCCGTCCAGAGGACCCTCGTCCACAAGGACGTCTTCGACGCGTTCAAGGAGAAGCTCCTTGCGAAGGCGGCGGCGCTCGCCTCCGGCGACCCCCTCGACGAGAAGACGGACGTCGGACCCATGATCGCGCCCGAGGAGGCCGCCCGGGCCGTCGCGTGGACCGAGGAAGCCGTCGCGGGGGGGGCGCGCATTCTCGCGGGCGGCGCGTGCACGGGGTCGGTCGTTCTCCCGACGATCCTCGCGGGCACGGCGCGCGACATGAAGGTCGAGGCGCAGGAAGTCTTCGCGCCGGTCGTGACGCTCTCGGCCTACGACTCGTGGGAGGAAGCGCTCTCCCGGGTGAACGACTCGAAGTACGGCCTGCAGGCCGGGATCTTCACGCGGGACCTCGGCCGCATCCAGCGCGCGTTCGACGTGCTCGAGGTGGGCGCGGTCCTCGTCAACGACGTCCCGACGTGGCGCGCCGACCGGATGCCGTACGGCGGCGTCAAGGAATCGGGGATCGGGCGAGAGGGTCCCGCGTACGCGATGGAAGAGTTCACGGAGCCCCGGCTCCTCGTTCTCCGGCCGTGACGGCCCGAAAGGAAGACGATGGACGGCGTCGCGACGTTCTCGATTTCGGCGACCTGGGACCCTTCCGTGAAGGAGGGCCGCCTCGCGAACGGCGACGGCTCTTTCTCGACGATGCACGCGGGCGCGGCCGCGCTGGACGGCAAGGCCGGCGTCGTCAACCCCGAGGAGCTTCTCCTCGCCGGCGTCGCCGCGTGCTTCGTCCAGACGTGGGCGATCTTCGTCGAGAAGCTGAAGCTCCCGGTCCCCGCTCCGCGCGTCGACGCGACGTGCGCCCTGGAGAAGGACCCCGCGGGCGGCTTCCGGATCACGCGGATCGACCTTTACGCACGCGTCCCGGCCGGGCTCCTCGAGGAGCGCAAGGGCGACGTCGACAAGACTCTCTCCCTCGCCGAGAAGTACTGCATCGTCTCGAAGGCCGTGCGGGGCTCGGTCGTCGTCACGGCCTCGCCAAGGGCGGCGTGAGCGCCCGTCACGGCGCGAGAAGGTTCTCTTCGAACCACTCGGCGAGGCGCTGGTTCGTGTAGAGGGCCGCCTCCGCGCGCGGCCCGTGCATCTGGCGCGGGAGCGGCACGAAGACGAAGTCCTTGCGGGCCTTCATGAGCTCGTCGATGAACTTCATCGTGTTCTGCATGTGGACGTTGTCGTCGGACGTCCCGTGCAGGATCAGGAGCTTCGTCCCGAGGTCCTTCGCGGCGAGGAACGGAGAGGACGACTTGTAGCCGCCGGGATTTTCCTTCGGCGTCTTCATGTAGCGCTCGGTGTAGATCGAGTCGTAGAGCGTCCAGTCGACGACGGGCGCGCCGGCGGCGGCGCACTTGAACGTCGCGCCCGCGTGCGTCGCGGCGTAGAGCGTCATGTATCCGCCGTATGACCAGCCCGTGATCCCGACCCGCGCCGCGTCGACGTACGGCCGCTTCGCGAGCTCCGCGACGCCCTCGAGCTGGTCCTTCAGCTCCTGCGCGCCCAGGTTCTTCAGGACGGCCGCCTCGAACGCGTGGCCGCGTCCCCACGAGCCGCGGTTGTCCATCGACCAGACGAGGAAGCCCCGCGACGCGAGATAGGCGTCGAAGCCGGAGGTCCAGGCGTTCTGGACGAGCTGGGCGTGCGGCCCCCCGTAGACGACAACGACGACGGGGTACTTCCGCGCGGCGTCGAAGTTCGACGGTTTCGCGAGCCGCGTGTAGAAGACCGTCCCGTCCGCTCCGGTGAACGAGCCGAGCTCGACCGTGCCGGTGTCGTACTCGGCGAGCGGGTGCGGCTTGTCCGTGAGGACGGCCGCGACGGATCCCGAGACGGAGCGGACGACGGACTTCGGCGGCGCCGCGGCGCTCGAGAACGTGTCGACGAAGAAGGCGTTCCCCGGCGAGAAGGACGGAGAGTGGACGCCCGGCTCGCCCGTCACCTGGACCATGGACGAGCCGTCCAGCTTCGCGACGAAGACCTGGCGTTCGCGCGGGTCCTTCGTCGTCGCCCGGAACCACACGGTCGCCATCTTCTCGTCGACGGTGAACGGGCCGTCCACCATCCAGTCGCCCTTCGTGATCGCGTTCTTCACCGAACCGTTCGCGGCGTGCCGATAGAGGTGGAGAAACCCGCTCCGCTCGGAGCGGAAGACGAACGAGCCGTCCTTCAGGAAGTGCGGCGGCTCGATCGAGTTGATCCAGGCGGGGTCGCTCTCCTCGAGGAGCTTCTTCGGCTCGCCGCCGGCGCGCGGGAGGAGGAAGACGCCGAGGTGAGTCTGCGAGCGGTCGAGGAGAAGGAAGCACAGGCTCTTCCCGTCCTGCGTCCAGGACATCTCCGGCGTGACGTAGACGTCCTCCGGCGGCGGCGCGAAGGCAGCCGTCTCGTTCCCGGCGAGGTCCACGACGTGAACGGAAGGGATCGAGGCCGGATCGCCCGGTTGCGGGTATTTCTCGGCTTCGACGGCCCCGTGGAGCGGCGTGAAATCGACGATCGGGTACGTCGGGACGCGCGCCTGGTCGAGCGATAGATACGCGATCGCGGCCGAGTCCGGCGACCAGAAGAAGGAGCGGTTGTGGCCGCGGCCGGCGAGCTCCTCGCCGTAGACCCAGTCGAGGACGCCGTTCAGCACGGCATCGGTCCCCGTCTTCGTGAGACGCGTCTCCTTGCGTGACGCGGCGTCCACGACCCAGAGGTCGTGCTTCTTCACGTACGCGAGGCGCGTCCCGTCGGGCGACCACGTCGCGAGCGTCTCGTCCTCGGCGTCGTCCGTGAGGCGCTTCGCCTCGCCGGACAGGCCCACGAGCCAGAGGTCGTGGTCGAAGGGGACGGCGAACGCGTCGCCCTTTGGCGTCCAGACGGCGCCGCGCAGGGGAAGCTTCTTCTCCTTTCCGTCACGGTCCTTCACTGCGGGGGCGTCGAGGAGCTTCGTCCTCTTCCCGGTCGCCACCTCCGCCTGCCAGAGAGCGACGGACGCGTCGGCGCCCTGGCCTTCCGTCTCCGTCCATACGACGTGCGACGCGTCGCGCCAGGCATAGACGGTGGCGGGCATCCGCGATTCGGCCACCTTCTCGAGCGTGAGCGGCTTTTTCGCGGGAGCGGGCGCCGAGACCGCGGGCGCGGCGGCGAGGACGGCGGCGAGAACGGGCGCGGGAAGGATCACTTTGTCTCTCCCTTTGCGGCCTTCGGCAGCGGCTGCATCGTGAGCGGGTCGCGCAGCGGCACCTCGGTGAATCTCCCGCCCGTGAGGTCGCGGAATTGCACGGCGTGCTTCGGGTCGGGGTTCAGGAGCTCCGACTCGCGCCCGACGACGAGGATCGTCGCCGATTCGGGCTTGAGGAGGCGTTTCGCGACACGCGCGACGTCCGCCTTCGTGACCTTCTCGACCTTCCCCTGGTACGTCGCCCAGAAGTTCGGGTCGGACTTGTAGCGGCCCGTGAACTCCTCGTCCGCGAGGGCGTCCGCCACCTGCACGGGCGTCGCGAAGCGGCGGGGCAGCGTGTCGACGAACGAGCGCTTCGCGGTCTCGAGCTCCTCGTCCGTGACGCCGCCGTCGCGCAGGCCCTTCATCTCCTCGAGGACGATCTGCGAAGCGTACGCGGACGTGCGGACCTTCGACTGGAAGACGGCGGCGAACCGGCCGGGATACCAGACGCCGCCCGTCAGGATGGAGCCGGCGGAATACGCGAGGCCCTCGTCCGAACGGACGCGATTCGTGATGCGGCTCGTGAAGCCGCCGCCCCCGAGGACGTCGTTCATGACGGAAGCGGCGACGAAGTCCGGGTCCGACCGCTCGAGGCCGGGGAGGAGAATCGAGACGCGGCCCTGGTTCACGTCCTTGTCGACGAGGAACGTGCCGGGCGTGAGCGCGTGCGCCGGCTTCGGGACCGGCGGCGCGGCTTCGCCCCGGAACGGCCAGTTCGCGAAGAGCGCGTCGAGCTTCACGGCCATCTCGGCCTTCCGGAAGTCGCCGGCGGCCGAGACGATCATGTTGCGCGGGGCGATCCACTTCGCGTGGAACGCGGCGAGGTCGGCCCGCGTGAGGGATTCGATCGAGGCCTTCGTCTCCCAGCGGTTCACGTAGAAGTTTTCGCCGTAGAGGAGGACGGATCGCTCGCGGGCCTCGATCGAGGCCGATGAGTCGTTGCGCTGCTTGAGGCTGGCGAGGACCTGGTCCCGGCGGAGGTTGAGCCGGTCCTCCTGGAACGCGGGCTCCGTGAGGACCTCGCGCAGGATCGCGAGGCCCTCGTCGAGGTCCTTCGCGAGGAGGTTCAGGGAGACGATGCCCCGGTCGTCGAAATAGCCCGAGGCCTGCCCGCCGCCCGGCCGTCCGAACGACCGCTCGGGATTGAGCACGGCCGCGAGGAACGCGAGGCGCTCCTCGAGGTCCTCGGCCTTGCGCTTCTTCGTCCCGCCGCGGGAGAGGAGCCAGCCCGTCATCTCGGCGAGCCCCTCCTTGCCCGGCGGGTTCAGGTACGTGCCGCCCTTGAGGAGGATCTGGACGTTCACGAGCGGCAGATCGTGGTTCTCGGCGAGGTACGCGACGACGCCGGACTTCGGGAGGACGACGCGGTAGTCCTTGGCGGCCGGGGGCGCCCAGACGAAGGGCCTCGCGGCGATCTGTTCGGGCCGCGCAGGGATCGCGTCGGATGCGGCGGCGAGGGAGACGGCCGCCGCCGCGGCGGCGGCGAGGGCGGCGGACGGCAGGAGGATTCTCATTTTCACTTCGCCTCCTTGCCCGCGGGAGCCGCACCGGGAGGCGGCCCGCCGGGGCGCCCGGGCCGCCGCGGCGGGGCGCCACCCTTGCGCGTGTACGTCGCGACGCCGCGGTTCTCCCTCGTGAAGTACGTCTGCGCGACGCGGCGCACGTCCTCGGCGGTGACGGTCTGGATCTTCGCCGGCCCGGCGCGGAACTCCTTCCAGTCGCCGCGGCCCTCGTTGCCCATGAGGCTGTACAGGATTCCCATGTTCGTCTGCAGCGAGCGGAACACCTGCGCGGCGGAGTTGTTCTTGACCTTCTGGAGCTCGTCGGGCGGGACGAGGTCCTTCTTCAGCTTCTCGATCTCGGCATAGATCGCGCGCTCGGCCTCGTCCGGGGTGCGCCCCTCCCGGACCTGCGCCTCGACGCCGAACGAGCCCGCGTACTTGCGCGCGTCCACGCTCGCCTGCGCGCTCGTCGCGACCGGGTTCGCGCCGGCGACGAGAGCCTTGTAAAGGCGGCCCGTGTTCCCGTTCAGGATCTGGGCAAGCACCTGGAGCGCGTACGAGTCCTTGTTCTGGAACGGCACCGCGTGCCAGTCGATCTCGACACTCGGGTTCGTGTCGGCCTCGCCGTTCAGCCGCATCTCCGCTTCCCACTTCGGGGGAAGGAGCGTCATCTCGGGCGGCGGATTCTTCCCGCGGGGGATCCGGCCGAAATACTTCGTGGCGAGATCGAGCGCCTCCTTCGGATCGAAGTCGCCCACGAGGACGGCCGTGATGTTGTTCGGCGCGTAAAAGAGTGCGTAATACGCGTCGGCCTCGGCCTTCGTGATCGCGGGGATGTCCGAGGCGTATCCGACGACCGGCCATGTGTACGGGTGGCCGTGCCAGAACATTTCCTCGAACGCCTCGTCGAGACGCCCCGTCGGCGTCGACTCGGTCCTCAGGCGCCTTTCCTCGAAGACGACGTCCCGCTCGGCGTAGAACTCGCGGAAGACGGGCGCGGCGAGGCGGTCGGACTCCATCCAGAACCAGAGCTCGAGCCGGTTCTTCGGGACGACGACGAAATACTGGGTGTAGTCCGTGTTCGTCGAGGCGTTCATTCCCGAGGCCCCGCTTCTCGTGTAGATCCGGTCGAACTCGTTCTTCACGAGGAGATCCCGCTGCTCCTTCACGAGCGCGTCGAACTCCTTTTCGAGCTCCCGGTAGCGGGCGGTCTTGTTTTCGGGCTTCGTGACGTCGTCGATCTCGCCGCGCCGGAGGGCGGCGCGCATCCCCGCCTCCTCGTCGCGCATGAGTCCGCGCACGCGCTCCTGCTCCTCGATGAGCTTCCGGTCGCGCGCGGCGTCCTTCGTCCCGATCGCCTCGGTCCCCTTGAACATCATGTGCTCGAAGAGGTGGCTGATTCCCGTGATCCCGGGCCGCTCGTTCGCGCTTCCGACGTGGGCGACCCAGCCGGCGGCGACGGTCGGCTCGTCGTGGCGCGGGACGAGGACGATCCTCATCCCGTTCGGGAGGACGTGATCCTCGGCCCTGAGCTCCTGCGCGTGGGCGGGCATCGCCAGGGCGGCGAGCGCCGCCGCGAGAACGATTCTGTGTCTCATGGAGTCTCCTGTGGGCACGGCGTGAAGACCGATCCTACGCCGGGCGGCGCGCCTCGGAACTCAGCGGCGCGTCGGATCCCGCCGCCAGACGGTCCGGCCTTTCCGGACCTCCTCGACGACCTTCAGCGTCTCGCGGCGGGCCGGGTCCGCGGCGGCGGGGTCGCCGGACAGGACGGACATATCCGCCGGGCGGCCCACGTCGAGGGTCGCCTTTCCGGAGAGGACGTCCGCGAGGAGCGCGGCGAGGGCCTCGGAGCCGGCATCGCGCGGGGCGGGCGGGAGCGGAAGCGAGACCGCGGCCACCGCGGGGGCGGGCGTCGGCGCGGGAGTGGGAGCCGGCGCGGGAGTGGGAGCCGGCGCCGCCTCGGCGACCGCGCGAGCCGTCTCGGGCGCCTCGGGCGTGTTCAGGCGGACGCTCGCCTCCTCGAGGCGCCAGCGCTCGGCGTCGTCGAGAGCCGGGACGAGCCGAGCGAACGCAGCCGCGTGCGCGGAGCCTTCGAGGACGCCGTTCGGTTCCTGGATGCGGCCCTGCCGGCGGATCACGCCGCCGGGAGGGTCCTTCGTGCGCCACGAGATCCCCGCCTTCTGGAGCGCGATCGTGTTGTACGCGCCCATGTCGCCCGTTTTCGAGACGACGATGACGGGCATCGTGGCGGAGACGGTGTCGAGCTCCTCGCGCGTGGGCGGCCGGCGCTCTTCGAGCTTCGTCACGTCGAAGCCGAAGCCGAGGACGATGCGGTGCCTCTTCGGAAGGCTCGAGCGGAGGATCCACATCCGGAGCGCGTCGCGGAGAGACGCGATCGTGTACGGAAGCCCCTCCGGCGGCGGCGCGACGTCGGCCGAAAGCGACGCGAGCGCGGGGCCGGGCGTGCGCGGGGCGGGCGGAGGCGGCGGGGTCCTTCTCGGAGGTGGTGAAGGCGCTTTGCGGCTCGTGGACGCCTTCTCGACCCTTTTCACGGCCGGGGGCGGCGGCGGAGCGGACGGCGGAGCAGGAGGCGCGACGACCCCCGCGACGAGCGCCTGGCCGTTGAGGTCGATCGGAAGGGTCGATCGGCCTTTCCACTTCTTCTCGACGTCGGCCCGCGCGCCGAGCGCGGCGATCCGGCCGTCCTTCACGGCGAGGGCCTCGGGCCGCGCGTCCTTGCCCGCGAGGATGGGCCCGCCGAACCAGATGAAGTCCGCGTTCTGCGCGCGGCAGGGCGCGGCGACGGCGGCTGCAAGAGCGGCGGCGGCGAGTGCGGTGCGGCGCGTCATCGGAGCGCCGATCGTACGCCGCGGGGCAACAGGGGGGCGAAGGCCCGTCGGACACCGAAGTGAGAGAATTGGATACAGGTGACATTGTTTCGTTCGGGCGAGGAGCTGTCTCTTCCCGAGCTGGCGCGAGCGCAGGGACTCTCTTCCGACACGTTCACGGTGGTCGACGTCATCCGTGGCGGGATGGGAGTCTGCGCGAAGGTGCGGCAGGGGCAGGGCCCCGCGTTCGCGGTCAAGGCACTCCCGGCCGGCGGCAAGCAGGGCGAGGCGTTCGAGCGGTTCCTGTCCGAAATGCAGACGTGGCTCAAGCTGTCGGTCTGCGACGGGATCGTCGAGGCGCTCTGCGTCTTCCCGTTCCGCGGCACGCCGGTCGTCTGCTCGCGCTGGATGTCGGGCGGAAACCTGCGCCCTCACATGGAGGACAAGGACCCCGAGTATTTCTACAGGACGATCGTCCGGATCGCGGGCGCACTGGACTGGGCGCACCGCGAGCACGGGACCCTTCACCACGACCTGAAACCCGAGAACATCCTCATCGACGACCTGAGCCGGCCTGCCGTCTCGGACTGGGGGATCTCCGGAACGCTCGCGCAGGAGGAGGCGGGGACCGGCGCGACGATGATGGTCTACGGGACGGCGGCGTATGCCTCGCCCGAGCAGCTTCTCGGCGGCGTCCCGCTCGACGTGAGGTCGGACATCTACGCCCTGTCGTGCGTCATGTACGAGTGGGAGGTCGGGCGCGTTCCCTTCACGGGCGACTTCCACGAGATCCGGGGCGCGAAGATCCGGACCGACCCGCCGAAGCTCACGGCGGGGCTCTTCCGCCGCTCGAACTTCGGGGCCGACGACGTCATCTCGCGCGGCCTCCAGCGCGAGCGCCACGGCCGCTACGCGGACTGGAGCTCCTTCGTCACGGACGTCGTGAACGCCGCCCAGCGGCGCGAGCTCAGGATCGGACGCTTCATCCCGAAAATGCGCTATGCGGCGCGGGAGGTCCGCGGCGAGGTCCTCCGCGCGAAGGTCGCCAAAGGGGCGGTCGTCACGGGGCGCGGCGGCCCGGCGGTGGACGTCAGGGGAGCGAAGAAGGAGCTCGACGAGGCGCTCCGGCTCGCCGGGGAGGGGGACTGGGCCGCCGCCGTCGCGATCCTCTCCCGCGTCGTCCTTCCCTCGGTCGTGCGCGAGCTCCCGGACGACCCGCTTCAGCAGACGTCGGCGATCACGCTCGCGCGCGGCCTCCTGAAGCTCGACCGTCCGGCGGAAGCGGTCGCGGTGCTCGACGCTCTGTCGGCCGCGACCGAGAAGCCGTCCGAAATGTTCGAGCTCCTCGCGAACGCGCACCTCAAGCTCGGCAACCCCGGCCTTGCCGAGCGCGCGGCCAGCACGGGTCTTCTCGTGCACAAGACGGACCCGGCTCTCCTCGACCTCCTTCTCACGGCGCAAAGCCTCCAGGGCCAGGTCTCGAATGCGGTCGCGACGGCGCGCCGGCGCCTCGCGCTGCAGCGGGACGCCGGCACGCTTCTGGACGCGGCCAAACATCTCCTCCGGCACGCGGCCTCGGTGCCGGAGAGCCGCCTCCCGGAGGCTCTCGCGAACATCCACGAGGCGCTCGCTTTCGCATCCGAGGCGCGGGCGGCGGCGCCCGAGGACGACCGGGCGCGGGTCGTGCGCGCCCGCGCCCTCCTCGCTCTCGAGCGCTGGCAGGACGCGAAGGCGGAGCTCGCGGACTTCCCCGACACCGCCGGTGTGGCCCGACGGCGCGAGGCGGCCGAGCTCGTGGCGCGCGCCCTGCTGCACCTGAAGGTGTACGCGGGTTGCCTCGCCCACTGCAACACGGCGCTCGCGGCATTTCCGCGCAGCACGAACCTCGCAAGGACCCGCGCACGCGCGTTCGCGGATGGCTTCATCCTCGGCGTCGAGACGGGCGGCCGCCGCGCCGTGGACGATGCCGCGATGAGCTTCTTCGAGAAGATGGTCGCGGACCCGGCCGCCCGCGAGCCGGGCGACTTCGTGACGCTCGCGCGTTACCGCGAGTGGACGGGGCGCGCCGACGACGGGATCGCCGTTCTTCGGGAGGGCCGCGCCGCGCTCCCGAAGTCATGGGAGATCGCGGTCGCGCTCGCCGGCTTCCTCGAGCGCAAGGGAGACTTCGAGGACGCGCTCGAGGTCGCACAGGACGCGGTGCGACTCGCCCCCTTCCGTCCGGAAGTCTGGCGTGCGCTCGCGGCGGTCAAGGGAATCGTCGGGCCGAAGGCCGAGGCGGACGAGGCGCGGCAAAAGGCGGCGCAGGCCGACAAGCGGATCCGGGAGCTGCGCGCGAAATCCGCCTGACGCGCTTCAGAGGAAGCGGCGGATGTGCTCCTTCCAGAAGGGCCAGTCGTGACCGAACACGCCCGGCCAGAACTCAGCCGTGACGCGCTGCCCCTTCCGCGCGAGGAGGTCCGCGAACGCACGGTTCTGGGTGACGAGCGAGTCTTGTTCGCCCGTCGCGACGACCCACTCGACCTTCCGGAGGCGCTCGAGCCACTCGCCGTCCATGTTCGCGATGTAGGCCTGCGGCGTGTGGTAGTAGACGAGGTCGTCCCAGTAGCCGTCGAGGAACTGATCGACATCGTAGAGACCGGAAAAGCAGATCGCCTTCGTGACGCGCCCCGGGGTGCGGCCCGCGAGATTCGCGGCGTGATACGCGCCGAAGCTCGCGCCCACCGTCACGACGTTGCCGCCCGTGCGGCCTTCGATGTACGGGAGCATCTCGTCGCGCAGGTAGCGGTCGTAATCGTCGTGGCGCCGCGCCCGGTCCCGCGGGAGCGCCTTCTTGTTGTACCAGCTCTCCTCGTCCACGGAGTCGACGCAGATCAGCTGGAGGAATCCGGCGTCCACCTTGTCGGCGAGCGCGCCCGTGAGGCCGAAGTCCTCGTTCTGGTAGAAGCGGCCCATCGACGTCGGGAACATGAGGACCGGCCGCCCGCGGTCGCCGAACCAGAGGTACTCCATCGGGCGGGAGAGGGCGGAGCTTCGCCAGGAGCCGTATTCGCGTTTCATGGCCGCGGAGTCTAGCGCGGCGCAATTGCGGCGTTTCGCGCGCGTCCGCTAGGATGCGCGCGCGACGCGAGGGGGGGCTGCATGGCCAGGAAACGGATCGGCGTCCTGTTCGGGATGGAAGACACCTTCCCGTGGGCGCTCATGAACGAGATCAACGAGATCGCCCGGCGGAACGGCGACGACATCGAGGCCGGGCCGGTCAAGCTCTCGGTCCTCGTCCAGGAGCAGTCGTTCGAGGACGCCGTGATCCTCGACCGGATCAGCCACGAGGTCCCGTTCTACCGGACGTTCCTCAAGTGCGCGGTCGCGCGCGGTGCCCAGGTCGTGAACAACCCGATCTGGTGGTGCGCGGACGACAAGTACTTCGACAACATCGTCGCGCTCGCGGCCGGCGTCGCGGTCCCGAAGACCGTGCTCCTCCCGCACAAGGAGAACCCGCCGAACACGACCGCGACGTCCTTCCGCAACCTCGACTTCGTGGACTGGGACCGCGTGTTCGCGTACCTCGGCTTCCCGATCTTCATGAAGCCCGCGAACGGCGGCGGCTGGAAGGACGTGTACAAGTGCGACACGCGCGAGGAGTTCTTCGCGGCGTACGACAAGACGCGCGACCTCGAGATGATGGCGCAGGAAGCCATCGAGTTCACGGACTACTACCGCTGCTACGTCGTGGGCCGCTCGAGCGTGAAGATCATGCCGTACGCCCCGAAGGAGCCCCACGCGATGCGGTACGCCGCCGCGGCCGGGAAGGGCGTCCCGGCCGCGATGGCCGAGCGCGTGACGAGGGACGCCCTCGCGCTCTGCCGGGCCCTCGGCTACGACCTGAACACGGTCGAGTTCGCCGTTCGCGACGGGATCCCGTACGCGATCGACTTCATGAACTGCGCCCCGGACGCGGATCGGGCGTCCGTCGGTGAGGAGAACTTCCAGTGGATCGTGCGGGAGATGGCGGCGTACCTCGTCGACCGCGCGAAGAACCCGCGGCCCTTCGAGGCGACCGGCGCGTGGCCGGCCCTCCTCGGCCTCGTGAAGTGACGTCCGGCGGCGCGCTCTTCACCGCGGAAGACGTCGCGCGCGCGACGGGCGCGGGCGCGCCCGCAGACGCGCCCGCGGAATTCCCGGCCGTCTCGACGGACACGCGTTCGATCCCGGCGGGCGCCCTCTTCGTCGCGCTGAAGGGCGAACGTTTCGATGCGCACGGGTTCCTCGGCGAGGCGCGGGAGAAGGCGGCGGGCGCGGCCGTCGTGCGGAGGGGGACGCCGGCCGTCACCGGCCTGCCGCTCTTCGAGGTGGACGACACGCTCTCCGCCCTCGGCGCGCTCGCGGCGTTCCACCGGCGACGTTTCGCGATCCCCGTCGCAGCCGTCGCCGGCTCGAACGGCAAGACGACGACGAAGGAGATGCTTGCGTCGATCCTCCGGGCCCGCGGCCCCGCGCTTGCGACGGAGGGCAACCTCAACAACGAGATCGGCGTCCCTCTCACCCTCCTCAAACTCGCGACGGAGCACACGGCGGCCGCCGTCGAGGTCGGGATGAACCACCCCGGCGAGCTCGCGCGGCTCACGGAGATCGTCCGGCCCGACGCGGGCGTCGTGACGCTCGTCGGAGCCGAGCACCTCGAGTTCCTGAAGGACCTCGACGGCGTCGCGGACGCGGAAGGGGAGCTCTACCGGGGCCTCGTGCCCGGCGCCGTCGCCGTCGTCAACGCGGACGACCCGCGCTGCGTGGCGCAGGCGGAGCGTGTCGCGACCGGCGTAAGGAGGATTTTCTTTGGTAAGAGTCCTTTGGCGGACGTGCGGCTCGTCGGGGTGACTCCTCTCGGAGTGGAGGGTCAGAAGATCTGCTTAGAAGGGGAAGAGTGGGAAGGTGGATCTGGTCGTTCGCGGCTCGACGCCAAGCTACAGCTCCGCAGGTGCGAGGTCACGCTGGGGTTCGTGGGGGAGCACAACGCGATGAACGCGGCCGCGGCGGCCGCGGTTGCGCGTGGTCTCTCTTACACCTTCGAAGAAATCTCCCGCGGCCTCTCTTCGGCGCGTCCGTATGCGCACCGCTCTCGCATCGTGGCGGGAGAGGGCGGGATCACGCTCCTCGACGACTGCTACAACGCCTCGCCGGTTTCGATGGAGGCCGCGCTCGCGACGCTCGGCTCGCTCGCTGCGGCGAGCGGCGGGAAGGGCCGCGCCGTCGCCGTCCTCGGCGACATGCTGGAGCTGGGGACCGCGGAAGAGGAAGAGCATCGAAGGTTGGGAAGAGGGGCGGTGGGGCGCGTCGAGCTGGCCGCATTCTTCGGGCCGCGTTCGTCTCTTGCCTTCAAGGAATTCTCCCGTTCTTCTCCCGTTCCTTCCGCGCACTTCACCGAGATCGCGCCGCTCCTCGCGTGGCTCCGCCCGCGCCTCGCGCCGGGGGACGTCGTCCTCGTGAAAGGAAGCCGGGGCATGAAGCTCGAGCGCGTCGTGGACGCGCTCGCCGCCCGTGGAGGGGCCTGAGCTACCTCGCGTCCTTCGCGGCCGCGGGCGCTGCGTCCATCACGCGCAGCGCGGCCTTCTCCATCGCGGGACTCTTCATGCCGGCCCTGCGGCCTTCGGCGAGGGCGTCGTCCTTCGAGCGCCCGCGGCGGTACTCGACGACGGCGATCACGGCGCCGACGCGGTTGCTGCTCGCGCAGTAGAGCAGCACGGGCGCGGCTTTCTGGTCCTTCAGGACCGCCTCGACCTTGAGGACGTCGTCCAGCGAGAACGTGTCGGGCGAGACGGGGACGGACACGAACCTCAGTCCCTGCGCCTCGACGGCTTCCTTCGCCGACGGCACGCCCTCCGCCGGCTGGCGGAGATCGACCGCGGTCGTGAACCCGGCCGCCTTGAGCGAGCCGAGCGCCTCCTTCGATGGCTTGCCGGCGGCGGCGAGGCTCGGCGACAGGCGCTTGTAGTTCGCCGCATCGAGCGTGTCGGGGATGCCGGCCGCCGCGGCGAGGCCGGGGCCGAGAAGGAGGACGAAGGCGAGGGAGGCGGTTTTCCTCATGGCGGGGAATCTAGCGCAGGAGCGAGGCGCGCGCCTCGAGGACCTTCCGGCGAGCCTCGTCCGGCGTCGCGGCGAGCGCCGTCAGGTGGCCCATCTTGCGGCCCGGGCGCGGCTCCTTCTTGCCGTAGAGGTGGAGGGCGACGCCCGGGACGGCGCAGGCGTTCTCCCACCGCGGAACGCCGTCCGCCCAGAGATCGCCGAGGAGGTTCGCCATCGCGGCCGGCCGGAGGAGGTCCGTCGAGCCGAGCGGCAGGCCCGCGACCGCGCGCAGCTGCTGCTCGAACTGGCTCGTGACGCACGCGTCAATCGTGAGGTGGCCGGAGTTGTGCGGGCGCGGCGCGATCTCGTTCACGAGGAGGCGGCCGTCCCTCGCGTGGAAGAACTCGATGCAGAGGACGCCGACGTAGGAGAGCGCGTCGAGGATGGCCTGCGCGATCTCGTTGGCCTGTTTTTCTTCGAAGGGGGAGAGGGCGGAGGGGCACGTCGTCACGTCGAGGATGTGCTTGCTGTGCTCGTTCTCGAAGGAAGGAAAGAGCGCGGTCTTCCCGCCCGCCCCCCGCGCCGCGACGACGGAGACTTCTCTCTGGAAGTCCACGAAGGCTTCGAGAACGCACGGGGCCTTGCCGAGGCGCGCCCACGCAGCCTCCGCCTCCCTCTCGTCCTTCGTAGAGATCTTCTCCTGGCCCTTCCCGTCGTATCCGAAGGCGGCCGTCTTGAGGACGGCGGGGGCGCCGACGGACGAGAGCGCCGCGGCGAGCTCCTCGCTCGTGCGCACCGCCGCCCACGGCGCGACGGGGACTTTCACCTTTCGAAGAAACTCTTTCTCTCTCTCCCGGTTCTGGCTCACCCAGAGCGCTTCGGCCGGGGGGCGGACGGGGACCAGGCGCTCGACGGCGTCGAGCGCCGCGCGCGGGACGTTCTCGAACTCGAACGTCAGCACGTCGATCGCGCGCGCGAAGTCTCTCAGCCGGTCGAGATCCTCGTACGGCGCCGAGACCTCGACGTCCGCGACGTGGCCCGTGGGGGAGTCCTCCTCCGGCGAATACGTGTGCACGCGGTAGCCCATCGAACGCGCCGCGAGCGCGAACATGCGGCCGAGCTGCCCGCTCCCGAGGACGCCGACCGTGGAGCCGGGCGGGACGATCTTCACGGGAGACGGGACTTCAGGACCTCGCGCGTCTTCTTCGCGCGGAAACCCCTGAGCCGGGATCGGAACTCCGGATGCGCGTTCGCCACGATCGCCACCGCGAGGAGGCCGGCGTTGACGGAGCCCGGCACGCCGATCGCGAGCGTCCCGACGGGCACGCCCGCGGGCATCTGGGCGATCGAGAGAAGAGAGTCGAGGCCCTTGAGCGCGCGGCTCTCGACGGGGACGCCGAGGACCGGCACGGTCGTCTGCGCGGCGAGCATGCCCGGCAGGTGCGCCGCGCCTCCGGCGCCCGCGATGATGACCTCGAGACCCCGCGCCTCGGCCTCCGCGGCGTACGACGCGAGGAGCTTCGGCGTCCGGTGGGCCGAGACCACGCGCTTCTCGCACGGAACGCCGAAGCGCTCGAGCGTCTCGTACGCCCAGCGCATCGTCTCCCAGTCGGACGTCGAGCCCATGACGACTCCGACGAGGGGCCGGGCGGCCTTCTTCATGTCCGGATCCTAGCGTGAACTCAGGCGCTCCAGGCGCGGGCGGTCTCGGCCGCGAACTCGTCGAACCGGCGCGGCGGGTGGCCGAGGAGGGCCGTGAGGCGCGCGACGTCCGCGGGGGACCCCTTGAGGCCCTTCTGCTGGAAGTACGCGTACATGAGCCGGAAGTCGAAGACCAGTCCCGGCGGCATGTAGGCCAGCGACTGCTGCTCCCAGGCGTCGAGGTCGTCGCCGCCGTAGGCGATCTTGCGGCCGAGGACGCCGCCCCAGGTCGCCGCGGTCGCGGTGGCCGTGCAGACGTCCGGCCCCACGACGTTGACGGTCTCGTTCCGGGCCGCGTCCGTCGTGAGCGCGGCCGCGGCCGCCTCGGCGATGTCGCGGACGTCCACGCGCGACAGCCCGACGTCTCCAAAGGGCTGCGGGTAGACGCCGAATCCGAGCATCGCGTCCTTGTACCAGACGTCGTTCTGGAAGAAGTTGTTCGGCCGGAGGATCGTGAAGGGAAGCCCCGAGGCCTTGAGCGCGGCCTCGATCGGAACCTTCGCGCCGAAGTGCGGAAGATGCACCGCCTTGTCGGCGTCCTGCACGGAAAGGTAGACGACTTTCTTCGCCCCAGCCATCCGGGCGCCGTTGACGGCCATGAGCCCCTCGTGGCACTCGGTGGCGCTGACGGCGTTCAGAAGGAAGACGGCGTCGTGGCCGGGGAAGGCCTTCCGGATCGTCGCGGGGTCGAGGAGATCGCCCGCGACCGGCTGGGCGCCGGCCGCGAGCGACTTTTTCGGGTTACGGGTCAGGACCGAGACGTTCGCGCCTCTCTTCAGGAGCTCCCGGACGACCTGGGATCCGACGGTTCCGGTGCCTCCGAGGACGAGAACGTTCATGAGAAAGCCTCCTAGCCCATGTGGGCGATGATCGCGTCTCCGAACTTGCTGCACGAGACCTCGGTTGCGCCCTGCATCTGGCGCGCGAAGTCGTACGTGACGGTCCTGGCCTGGATCGCGCCGTCCATCCCCTTGAGGATGAGGTCGGCGGCCTCGGTCCAGCCCATGTACCGCAGCATCATCTCACCCGAGAGGACGACGGAGCCCGGGTTCACCTTGTCGAGGTCCGCGTACTTCGGGGCGGTGCCGTGCGTCGCCTCGAAGACGGCGTGGCCGGTCACGTAGTTCACGTTGCCGCCGGGCGCGATGCCGATCCCGCCGACCTGCGCGGCGAGAGCGTCGGAAAGGTAGTCGCCGTTGAGGTTCAGCGTCGCGATGACGTCGAACTCGTCGGGCCGCGTGAGGACCTGCTGGAGCGTGATGTCCGCGATCGCGTCCTTGACGAGGATCTTGCCCTTCGCGAGCTCGGCCTTCTGCTCGGCGTTCGCGGCGGCCTCGCCCTTGTCCTTCTTCGTGCGCTCCCACTGGTCCCAGGTGTACGTCTTGTCGGCGAATTCCCTCTCGGCGAGGGCGTAGCCGTAGTTCCGGAACGCGCCTTCCGTGAACTTCATGATGTTGCCCTTGTGGACGAACGTCACGCTCTTCGACTTGCTCCGGATCGCGTACTCGATCGCGGCGCGGATGAGGCGTTCGCTGCCTTCCTGCGAGACGGGCTTCACGCCGAAGCCGGTCGTCGCCGGGAAGCGGAGCTTCTTGTACTGGGCCGGGAAGTTCGTCTTGAGGAACTCGGCGAACTTCTTCGCGTCGTCGGTGCCCGCCGCGAACTCGATGCCCGCGTAGATGTCCTCGGTGTTCTCCCGGAAGATGACCATGTTCACCTTCTCGGGGTGCTTCACGGGCGAGGGGACGCCGTTGAACCAGCGCACGGGCCGCAGGCAGACGTAGAGATCGAGGAGCTGGCGGAGCGCCACGTTCAGCGAGCGGATGCCGCCGCCGATCGGCGTCGTGAGAGGCCCCTTGATCCCGACGAGGAACTCACGGAAAGCGTCGATCGTCTCGTCCGGGAGCCATGTCTGGAGGTGGTCGAAGGACTTCTGGCCCGCGTAAACCTCCATCCACTTGATCGAGCGCTTGCCGCCGTAGGCCTTCGCGACCGCCGCGTCGAGCACGCGCACCGAGGACCGCCAGATGTCCGGGCCCGTTCCGTCGCCCTCGATGAACGGGATGACCGGATGGTCGGGAACCTGGAGTTTCCCGCCTGAAATCGTGATCTTCTGGCCGCCTGCGGGGACCGTGGGCTTGGCGCTGGGCATGGGATTCCTCCTTCGTTCGGGCGCGGATCATAGGTGCCGTGCCCGGCGCGGGCAACGAAGCGAATGAATCAGGACGGGTCCCGCGGCGGCGGCCTTCCGGGGCCTCGGGCGGAGCGTCCGCGCCCGCTGACGTCAGTCGGGACGGAGCCGGACCTCGCGCGGGTACGGGAAGACGTCCACGATCTCGCCGGCGCGTTCCCGCCGCTGCGCGTCCAGCCAGAAGCGCACGCCGAGGAGATCCGCGTGGTGCTCGAGGAACGCCTCGCGCGCCGGGCCGCGGAGGCCCATGAACGTCAGGAACTCCTCCGGGAAGACGTCGCTTGCACCGACGTAGAACGACGCATCGGGCGCCCCGGACTCCTCGTCGGCGCCGGAGGGGAGCTCGCGGAAATTCACGTCCGTCAGGAACGCGATCTCGTCGTAGTCGTAAAAGACGACGCGGCCGTGGCGCGTGAGGCCGAAGTTCTTCGTGAGAAGGTCGCCCGGGAAGATGTTCGCCTTCGCGAGGTCCCGGATCGCCTCGCCGAAGTCGAAGATCGCGGCGCGGGCTTTCTCCGCAGACGCGTCTTTCAGCGCGAGGTCGAGCGGCGTCAGGCGGCGCTCCGTGAAGAGGTGATGGAGGACGACCTCGTCCCCGCGGACCTCGACGGTCTCGGATGCACCCTCGAGGAGAGCCCCGAGGAGCGCCGGGTCGAAGCGCGCGACCGGGAACGACAGGTGCTCGAACTCCTGCACGTCCGCGAGGCGGCCCGCCCGCGTGTGCCGGAAGACCAGCTTGTACCGGTCGAGGACGTCCTGCCGGCTCGCGGTTTTCGGGGGCGCGAAGGAGTCGCGGATCACCTTGAAGACGACGTCGTAGGACGGCAACGTGAAGACGAGCATGACCATCCCGCGCGCGCCCGGCGCCTCGACGAAGCGGTCGGCCGAGGACGCGAGGTGGCGGAGAAGGTCGCGGTAAAGCTCGGTCTTCCCGTGCTTGTTGAAGCCGAGCGCGTTGTAGAGCTCGCCGACGGGCTTTTTCGGCATGAGCGTCTTGAGGAACCCGACGAGCGCGGCGGGCTGGGGAGCGTCCACGTGGAAGTACGAGCGCGTGAAGCTGAAGACGATCGAGGCCTCGTCCTCGTCGCAGAGAACGGCGTCGACTTCGACGCGCCCCGTCCGGTTCAGGAGCGCGAGAACGAGCGGCCGCTGGAGCCCCCCCTTGCGGACTCGGCCCACGAGATAGGCGCCCTTGCTCCGGTAAAAGACGGGCCTGAGGAGGTCCAGCGCGTCGAACGCGGGGGAGCCCCACGCGCGCGTGAGGGCGGCGTCGAGCGCGCGGGCCGCGAGGGTGGCGTCCCGCGCGGCGTCCTCCCATCCCGCCGCGAACGGAAACGCGAGGAGCGCGCTTCGGATCGCGGCTTCGCGCCCGACGCGGGCGTCCCAGGACGCGAGGAAGCGTCCCGCGGCCTCGACGGGCAGAGGCTCCAGCTCCCGGTGTACGAACTCGGCGCGGTCGTCGACGCCGACGGTATGGAAGATCCGGCGCGAGGCCGAGTTGAAGAACGTCTCGACGAGCTCGGAGTCGAGTCGCCCGGCGACGAGCGCCGCGAAGTGCTCCTTCATCGCGGACCAGGCCGCGGGGCTCTCGACACCTTCACCGAAGATCCGGCCGAGGTCCACGATCGCCGGGTCGAGCATCCGCCGGTAGAGCTCGAGGCGCTCGAGCGCGTCCGTGCGCACGGAGAGCCAGTCGCGCGCGGAGAAGCGCACCGGCGCCCGGCGCGTGATCGCGCCGAATTCCCGCGCGTACGCGTCCCACGCGTCGAGGAGCCGCACGGCGCCCGAGCGGGCGGCGTCGCCCTGGTTCAGGCGGCCTTCTTCAGGGCCGACGCGTCGAGCTTCCGGATCCCGCCGTCCGGATGCCCGCCCGCCGCGCCGCACGAGCCGTCCGCCGGGTGCGTGAAATGGATGAGATCCATCCCGTGGGGGACGGCGACGTACTCGCCGCGGATCTCGACCGCGTCGCCCTTGTCGAGGAAGACCCGCGCGCCGCCGCAGGACATGTCGTGCACCACGTGGATGCGGTCGTTCATCCGGATCGGGAGCTCCGGGTCGGCGGTCTCGTCTCCGGAGAGGCGCTCGAAGGACACGATCGTGACCTCGAACTCGAGGAACTTCCGGTGGTTCTTGTGCGTCTTCTCGGCGGGGGCCGTCTCGACGCGGCACACGGCCGCGATCTGCGTGTGCGGGCTCTTCTTCGGCGGCTTCTTCGCGGCGTCGGCCGGCGAGACCGCGAGGAAGAGGAGGAAGGCGAGGCCGAGGGCGGAGCGCAGCGTCTTTCGCATGGCCGGATGCTAACCGGAGGAGGGTCTAAACTCCGCGCCCATGCATCCGGAATACCGGCGCGCGTTCAACGCGGCGTTCACGCCCGCGCTCGCCGAGGGGTACGCGGACGACCTCGTGCGCCGGGCCGGCCGGACGGCGGGCTTCCGCCTTGCCGAGACGCCCGTCTTCCTCACGCCGGACCTCGACGCGGCTCTCGCGAAGGTCGCGCGCGAGATCGTGGCGCAGCTTTCGGCGCCGGAGCTCCTCGCGCGGATGAAGGACGCGATCCCGGCGCGCTGGGCGACGCCGGGAATGGACGCGCTCCCGTCCCTCACGCAGGTCGACCTCGCGGTCGTGCGGCACGAGGGGCGGCTCGTCCCGCGTCTCATCGAGCTGCAGGGGTTCCCGTCGCTCTCGGCGTTCGAGGTCCTGCAGGCGGACGCCTGGAACGCGGCGCTCGCGCGGGTGCCGGGCCTCCCGAAGGCCGGCTGGAGCCCGTTCTTCTCGGGCCTCGGCCGCGCCGGCTTCGTCGACCTCCTCCGCCGCACGATCGTCGGCGCCGAGGACCCCGCCGAGGTCGTCCTCCTCGATCTCGAGCCCGACCGGCAGAAGACCGCGATCGACTTCGGGGCGACGCGGGCTCTTCTCGGCGTCGACAGCGTCGACCCGCGCGAGCTCGTGAGGGAAGGCCGGAAGCTCTTCCGGACCGTCGACGGCCGCCGCGTTCCGGTCAGGCGGATCTACAACCGGATCGTCTTCGACGAGCTCATCCAGACGGGCGCGACGCTGCCGTTCGACTACCGCGAGGAGCTCGACGTCCGCTGGGTCCCGCACCCGAACTGGTACTGGACGTGGTCCAAAGCCTCGCTTCCGCTCCTCGATCACGAAGCCGTCCCGAGGGCGACGGTCGTGTCCGAGTTCGGGCCCGTTCCGGACGACGTCGGCGCGCGCTACGTCCTCAAGCCCCTCTTCTCGTTCGCGGGTGGCGGCGTGAACGTCGACCCGACGCCGGCGGACGTCGCGCGGATTCCGGAGGCCGAGCGCGCGCACTGGGTTCTCATGGAGAAGATCGCCTACGACCCGTGCCTGACGGCCGTGGACGGCGGCGGCGTGAAGGTCGAGGTCCGCATGATGTTCTTCCGGCCCGACGGCGACGCCGTGCCGACGCTCGGCCTCAACCTCTGCCGCCTCTCGCGCGGAAAGATGCTCGGCGTCGACTTCAACAAGGACTTCACGTGGGTGGGGTCGTCCGTGGCCCTGAAGCCCGAGTGAGCGCCGCCCCGCAGGCCGGCGCGGGCCGCCGCCGGCTCGTCGCCGGCCTCCTCCTCGCGGGCGTCGCGATCCAGCTCGCGGGCCTCCTCGTCGCGGCCTTCGGGACCGACCTGCGCGCGCCGCAGTCGGAGGACATGGTCCCGTTCACGTACCTCCTCGCGACGATCGCGTCCGTCCTCGCCGCGGTCGTCGCGATGGCGGGCTCGGTCCTGATCCTCTCGCTCACGCTCGGCACCGCCGTCCAGCGGTCTCATCTCGGCTCGATGATCCTCGCGGACGAGGACTTCCGGACCGCCGTGTCCGGCGCGATCGTGACGATCGTCGCGGCGTGCCTCGCGCTTCTCGCCGCGCACCTGCCGCCCGTGTCGCACAACGCGGCGGCGATCTTCCTGCTGTCCCTGGGCGGCGTCCTCGAGTTCGCGGGCTGCATCCTCGGCCTCGCGCGGCTGTTCCAGCGCATCCCGCGGCTCCTGACGCAGGAGAGCCTCCTCGAGACCTCGCTTGCGCTCGTGGACGCAGGGTACCTCGCGGCGCAGGAGAAGAGGCTCCTTGGGTCCGGTGCGAGCCCGCAGGGCCGCCTCGACGTCCTGAACGACCTCATCTTCTCGTTCCGCGTCTACCCGGTCGAGACGGACGATCCGCTCGTGACGGTCCACGACGTCCTCGAGAACGTCCTCGCGCAGAGTCCGGCGTCCGTCGTCGCGACGTCGCTCGCGCAGGTCTCGAACCGCTTCACGGCGCTCGCGGGCGAGACGCACGACCAGATCTTCCAGCTCCTCGTCACGCCGTGGCTCGCGGAGCTGCGCGTCGCGGTCGTCCGGCGCGGCTCGCCCTCCGTCGCGCTCGCGTTCTTCGACCTCTGGGCGGACGTCCTCGTCGCCGCGCGCGAGCGGAAGATGCCGGGCTTCTACGCTCATTCGGCGCGGCCGTTCGTCGCGTCGCTCCGCCACGTCGCCCACGCGGGGCTCTTCGAGGAGGCGGGCGGCCGGGTCCTTCGCCCGCTCGTGCGCGTCATGTCGGCGGCGGGGAACGATCTCGGCGCGCTCGGCCCCTGGGCGGGCGCCCTCATCGGCTGGATGCGCGGGGACGCCGAGAAAGGCCGCGGCGAGTGGACGCGCGTCCTCTGGAACCCCGTCGAGACCGTCCTCGACCGCTCCCTCGAGGACCTCGGGCGCGACACCCCTCTTCTCGGCGCGCTCGTCCACGGCCTGTCGGGTGTCGCGCGCGCGGCGGGGCGCGCCGGAATCGAGACGAGCGGCGGGAATCCGTTCGCGCTCAAGATCGCAATGCGGATGCGCCGGGCCCAGATCGAGCTCGCCGAGGCCGCGGCCGCCGCGGCCCCGGAGGAGAAAGAGCGCGTGCGGGACCGGATCATTCTCCTCGGCGAGCCGATCGCGGCGGTCGTCGCGCTCGCGGACAAGCGCCCCGAGCTCGCGGGCGCCGTGGCGCTCCTCTCGTCCGAGCGCCTCGATGACGAGCGGGACGGCGAGGCCTGACCGCGCGTTTACGCGATCGCGAGCGCCGCGCCCCAGTGCAGGCCCGCGCCGAGAGCCGTGAAGGCGACGACGCCGCCCTTTTTCACGCGGCCGCCGAGCTTTGCCTCGTGGAACACGATCGGCAGCGTCGCGGCCGTCGTGTTGCCGTACTTCTGGATGTTGTTGAAAACCTTGTCGTCCGGGAGGCCGAGCGCCTTCTGCGCGGCTTCGTTGATCCTGAGGTTCGCCTGGTGCATGAGGAGGAGGTCGAGATCCCCGAGGGCCTTGCCGTGCGCGGCGAGGAGATCCTGGACGGCGGCGGGCATGAGGGTCGTCGCGAGGCGGAACACGTGCCGGCCCTCGACGATCGGGATCAGCCCGAGCTCGTCGAACATTTTCGGCGTGAAGAACGGGCGTGACTTGCAGCCGCCGCCCGGCACGTAAAGCTTGTCCCAGTGGTTGCCGTCCGTGTACATCGCGAACCCGAGGAGCCCGCGCCCGTCGCCGGACGTGTTCGCCTCGAGCACCATGGCGCCGGCGCCGTCGCCGAAGAGGACCGCCCGGTCGCGCATGCTGGTCGCGCGCTCGTACCAGAACGGGTCGCACGGTCCGGGCGTTCGTCCGCACATGACGTCCCACACGGACTCCGGCCACGGCATCAGGCCGCTGTGGACCTCCGCGCCGACGAGGAGGACGCGGTCGTACATTCCGGACCGGATGAACGCATCGGCCGTCTGAAGGCCCGAGAGGAACCCGGCGCACTGCATCCGGATGTCGAGCGCGTGCGTCGCCGTCAGGCCGAGGTGGCGCGCGAGGAGTCCGCCGTTGCCGGGAAAGTAGTGGTCCGGCGTCATCGTCGCGAAGACGATGAGGTCGATGTCGGAGGCGGCGAGGCCGGCGTCCGCGAGCGCGGCCTCCGCGGCCTTCATGCCGAGCTCGGCGGACCCGATTCCACGCTCGACGAAGCGGCGTTCCCGGATGCCCGTGCGGGGCACGATCCACTCGTCGGTCGTGTCCATGATCCGGCCCATCATCTCGTTCGTGCAGACCTGAGGCGGCACGTACATTCCGGATCCCCGGATCACGGTCGTGCGGTCCTTTTTCGCCGGTGGTGTCAGATTTTTCACGCGGCGAAGTCTACCGGAAGGCCTCGGGCCGCGTTTCTGCGGAGGGCGCCGGCCGGAGGACGGCGACCGTGGCGCCCCATCCGCCCCGCTCGGGTGTCGCGTCCGCGAAGGACACGACGTGTGGCGAGCGCTCGAGAGCCTTCCTCACGATCGCCCGCTGGACCCCGATCCCGCGCCCGTGGATCAGGCGGACCTCGCGAAAGCCCTTCGCGGCGGCGGCCGCGACGTACTCGGCGACGGCAGGCGCGGTCTCGCCGGGGCGGAATGCATGGAGGTCGAGGGCGTCCTCGACGGGGAGCGTGACGGGCGTCAGGGGGTCTCCGCCGTCCATCGTCTTAGAATAGCGCCCACCGGAACAACGAGGTGAAACGATGAAGAGAGTCCTCTCCGCGGTTACCCTGCTCGCTCTCCTGTCGGCGCCGGCCGTTCTCGCGGACGGAGCCAAGCCGCGCGTCGCCGTTCTGGAATTCAAGAACAAGGCGGCGCACTACACCTGGAGCTGGTACGACGCCGGCCGCGGTGCCCAGGACATGCTCGTGACCGAGCTCGTCAAGACCGGAAAGTATCGCGTGATCGAGCGCGAGCAGCTCGCCGCGATCATGCAGGAGAAGCACCTCTCGCTCTCCGGGGACGTCGACCCGAAGACGGCCGTCCAGTTCGGGAAGATGCTCGGCGTCGAGTACCTCGTGACGGGCTCCGTCACCCAGCTCGGCACGACGAACCGCGGCGCCAGCGTGCCCGGCGGGTTCGGGCTGCCGTCCGTCAGCGTCCACTCGCAGAAGGCCGAGGCCGCGCTCGACGCGCGCGCCTTCTCGACGACGACGGGCGAGATCGTATGGGCCGACACGGCCTCGGGCGAGACGTCCGACGCGAGCGTTTTCGTCGCGGGCGCCGGCGGCGGCGCTCACGACAACGACAAGGTCGACAAGATCCTCCGGCCCGTCGTCCAGAAGCTCGCGGCGTCCTTCGGGAAGGCGGACGTCAAGTCCTCGGGCCTCGGCGGCAGGGGCGACGCCTCCGGCATCGCCGGGAAGATCGCGAACGTGGACGGCGGCACGCTGTACGTGAACGTCGGAGCCGAGGCGGGCGTGAAGGAAGGGGACGAGTTCAACGTCTTCCGCGTCGGCAAGCAGATCAAGGACCCGGACACCGGCGAAGTCCTCGGCGCGGACGAGACGAAGGTCGGACGCGTCAGGATCACGGCCGTGAAGGGCGCGCGTCTCTCGACTGCGACCGCGCTTTCCGGCTCCGGCTTCCACGCCGGCGACACCCTGAAGAACTAGCGGTTCGAGATCTCCCGCGCTTCCCGCACCCGCGGGGAGCGCGGGGCCCTCTGCTCCGCCTTGTCGAGCTCGGCGCGGAGCTCGCCGCGCGCATCCCCGAAGGCGAGGCCCATGACCCACTCGGCGTCGGGGCCCGGGTTCGGGCCCATCGCGTGGACCTCCTCCGCGACGAACCTCATGGCGCGCGTCTCGGCCGCCGGCCCGGAGTTCCGGAGCGCCATCGTGAGGAGCTGCCAGGCCTCGGCGCCGCGGCCGTCGGCGTAGGCGACGCCCGCGCGCGCGTACGCATCGAGGAAGCGCACCTCCGCCGTCGGGCGCCGCGCCAGCACCTCGCGCGCCGTGCCCATCGCGTCGACGAAGTCCTCTCTCTTCAGGCGCGAGCGGCCGTGCGTGTCGAGCGCCTGCCACGCCGCAGAGAGCTGCGTGTCGCCCGAGAACGCGGCGCCGGAGAGCAGGGGAGGGAAAGAGGCTTGCTTCGGACGCGCGGGGGCGACGGCAGGGCGCGACGAGTTTCCCTCCGCGCCGCGGGAAGCGCCGGGGAGATTCTCTTCGAAGGGTGAGTGGGGTCGAGGCCTCGTCGCGGCCGAAGCGCCTCCCGCGGCGGTGGCTTCAGCGCCGTTCGAAGAGGCCGCCGGAGCGGCGGACGGCGGCTCATTCACCTTCGAAGAAGTTTCGGCCGCGGCGGGAGCCGGGGCTTCAGTCGCGGGCGCGGCCGGGGCAGTCGCCGGGGTTTCTCTCACACTCGAAGAAATTCCGGGAGTCGGAGTTGCCGGAGTCTCGCTCGGCACGGACGGGCGGCCTCCGCGCAGCAGGAAGAACGCCCCGCCCGCGGCGCTCAGGACGAGGATCGCGGCGAGCGCGATCTTCGTGCTCCGCGTCGGGTCGGCCGAAGGCGGCGGGACGGAGGCGGGCGCCGCGAGCGTCGGCGCGCCGAAATCCTTCGAGACGACCGTCCGGAGCTGCGACGCTCCTTCCGCGGCCGCCTGCGGGACGGTCGCGGCGGGGCTCGCTACTCCCAGCGCGTCGCCGAGCGCTCGCGCGAACGCGCCGCAGGTCGCGTAGCGCTCGCCGGCCTTCTTCGCGAGCGCCTTCGCGAGGACGGCGTCCGCGGCGGCCGGGCTGCCGGGCAGGACCGTCGAGAGCGGCGGCGGCGGCGCCGTGACCTGCTGGTGGAGAACGGCGAGCGGAGAATCGGCGATGAAGGGCACGCGGCCCGAGAGGAGCTCGAACGCGACGACCGCGAGCGCGTATTCGTCCGCGCGCCCGTCCAGCGCGCCGCCCGTCGCCTGTTCGGGCGCCATGTAGAGCGGCGTCCCCATGACGGTGCCCGTCGCCGTGAGTCCGGACGTCGCGTCCGCGCTCCGCGCGAGACCGAAGTCCGCGAGGAGGGGGCGGCCCTGCGAGTCCATGAGGACGTTCGCGGGCTTGATGTCGCGATGGAGGATGCCCTTGGCGTGCGCGTGGTCGAGCGCGCTCGCGATCGCCGCGAGCCACGTCACGGCGAGGGCGGGCGGGACCGGCCCGGCGATGCGGCCCTTGAGCGAGCCGCCCGCGACGAGCGGCATGACGAGGTACGAGACGTCCTGGCCGTCGACCGTCGACGAGCCGTAGTCGTAGACGGGGAGGACATTCGGGTGCTCGAGGCCGGCGACGAGGCGCGCCTCGCGCAGGAAACGCTCGCGGAACGTCGGATCCTGCGCGACGGGCCCGAGGATCACCTTGACGGCGACCGTGCGCTTGAGCGTCTCGTCCTCGGCCTTCCAGACCTCCGACATCCCGCCCGTGCCCGCGCGCTCGAGCATCCGGTAGCGTCCGAGGACCGTCCCTGTCGCGATCGGCATGCGGGGAGGATAGCGAAGGCCGCTCTCAGCCTGCGGCAGCCGCGTCGGCTTCGGTCGCGTGGTACAGGACGACCGAGCCCGGACCCGCCTTCACCGCTTCGTCGAGCGCGTCCTCGGCGCGCGCGAGGAGCGTGGCCGTGTCGAAGGCGTCGTCCGGATACACGGAAATCCCGGCGGAGAGGGCGAGCGCGACGCCCGACTGCGCGAGCCGCTCGTCGAGGCCGTTCTCGAAGTTCTTCTGGATCGAGCGCATCGCGCGGTGGGCCTGCACCTTGCCGGCCTCGAAGATCAGGAGGTAGAAGCGGTCCTCGCGGTCGCGGGCGACGAAATTCACGGCGCGCGTGGAGCGGACGAGCTTGGCCGCGAGCTTCGGGAGCAGCGAGTCGCCGTACTCGGCGCCGAGCCTCACGACGGATTCCCTCAGCCCGTCCATCCGGACGTGGGCGACCGCCACGGACTGGCCGTTGCGCTCGGCGCGCCGGACCTCGGACTCGAGCCGCTTGCCGAGCGAGGCGCGGTTGTAGAGACCCGACTGGCTGTCGCGTTCGGTCTGCTGCTCGATGAGGCGCATGAGGCGCGCGTTGTGGAGGGCGACCGCCGCCGAGTCCGCGAGGAGCTCGAGGCGCTCCTTGAGGTCGACAGGCCAGTCGTCCACGCCCCGGCGCGCCGCGACGGAGAGGACGCCGATGAGCTCGTCGTGGTACGTGAGCGGCACGGCGGCGGCGCGGATCAGGGGCGCGGCCCCTCCGCCCGCGTTCCCCGGGAAGAACGACGCCCCCTCGGCCGGGCCGGCGACGGCGAGCGTCTTGTCGAGGAACGTGCGCACGATCGGGTGCGAGGTCTGGTCGAACGGGACGGCCCGCGCGAGCTCGTCGCCGACGTCCGCGCCCCATCGCGCGCCGATCTTCACGGACTTCGAAGCGGGGTCCGGATCCCAGAACTGCGCGGCGTCCGCCTTCAGGAGGCTCACGGCCTGCTCGCAGAGCGTCTGCTTGATGCGGTCGATGTCGAACGTCGTCGAGAGGGAGCGCCCGACCTCGCGCAGCCGGTCGAGGAACCGATAGGACTCGCGCTCCTGCTGGAGAAGGCGAGCGGACGCGATCGCAAGAGACACCTCGACGCCGAGCGCCTCGAACGACGGGAGGAGGTCCATCGAGATGCCTTGCGGCACCATCCGTGAAACCGCGCACAGGACGCCGACGGGCGCGCCCCGGTACGCGAGCGGGACCGCGAGGAGGGCGAGCGGCTTCGGCAGGGCCGCGACGGCCGGCCCGGACGGGAGGAGCGCCTGGCCGTGCTTGTCGTCGGACGCGTTTCCGTAGAACGCGTGGGACCCCTCGGTCGAGAGGTGCGTCAGGAGCGACTCGGGGATCTGGAGCTCCGCGTTGCCGCCGGCCTTCGCGTACGCCGCCGCGGCGCCGGGGAGGTCGCCGGAAGAGAGGAGCCGGATCGCGCAGAGGTCGAGGTCGAACTGCGGCCCGAGCTCGGCGACCGTGCGGCTCACGATCGCCTGGACGTCCGTGAGGCCGGTGAGCGCCGCGTGCAGCCGGCCGACGAACGAAACGCGGTCGTTGTTGCGGCGCTCCCCGTCCAGGAGGCGCGCCTTCTCGAGCGCTCCGGCCGCGAGCTTTGCGAGCTCCTGTGCGAGGCGCAGCTCCTGCGGCGTGAGCGCGAAGCCGCCCCGCCGCGACATCGTGAGGAAGCCGAAGACGTGCGCGCCCGCATGGAGGGGGAGCGCCATCCGCCGGCGCCGCACGGGCTTCGTCCCGGGCTCGTCCTCGAAGGCCGGGCCGTGCGCGGCGAGGCAGCGCGCGAGGAGGTCGTCCGAGGAAATCGCCGTTCGTCCGGAGAACGGCCGCTCGCCGCTCGCCGGGGCGCCGTGGACGAGGATCTCGGAGATCTCCTTCGTCTCGGGCTGGAAGCGGAACGCGCTCACGCGGTCGAATTCGAGCTCGCGCGAGAGAGACGCGACCGTCAGGCGGATCACCTCGTCGGGGTTCAGCGAGAGGAAAGCCCCGGAGGCGAGCTCGAAGAGGGCGACGGCCTCCTCGCGGCGCTTCATGAGCGTCCCGAGCGTGCGGTCGCGCTCGAGGACGTGACCGATCGTCCGCGCGAACTCGCGCGCGGCCTCCTCGGCCTCGGCATCCGTCCCGGAGATCGTTTCGAGGACCACGCCGAAGACGGCCTGCGTCTGGTCCTTCACTTTCACGGGGGCACCGAAGAAGGAAAGGCCTCCCTCGACGGCCTTCCCGGCCCGGCCCTGCGCGAGGACCTCCGCGAGGTGCTGGTTGAGCCGCGTCTCGGCCGCGGCGGCCACGCTCGAGCGGCCCGAGCGCGTCATCGGCGGGATGCCCGCGCCGGGCAGGAGTGCGACAACCGGAGCGTCGAAGAAGTGCAGCGCCGCGTTCAGGATGCCGCCGAGGGCCTCGTCGAGGAGCAGACCTTCCTTGAGCGCTCCTTCGAACGCCTTCAGGAGTGGGAGGCCCGGGAAGCGTGCAGACGGCATAGCGGGAACCTCCATAATACCGCCCCCCGGAGGTGCCCATGCAGCGCGCAACCGCCAAACCGAGCGTCCCGGCGGCGGCCGGCATCGCGACGGAGTCCGCGTCTACGGACGCGCTCGCCGAGTCGCTTGCGGAAATCCTCCCGGCGCTCGAGCGATTCTCCCGATACGAGGGGCCGGACGGCGCCGTGCGCCGGACGGCGTGGCGGGCCGCGCTGGACGGGCCGCTCCCGGAGGAGGGGGAAGGCCGCGAGGCCGTTCTCTCGGTCCTTCGGGACGTCGTGATTCCGAACGGCCTGAGGATCGGGGCGCCCGGATTCACGGGCTGGGTCACGACCTCGCCGACGACGGTGCCCGCCGTCGCCCAGCTCGCGGGCTCGATCACGGCCGCGCAGCGCTGGTGGGCGACGCCGGGCAACTTCCTCGAGGTCCTCGCGCTGCGCTGGGTCGGGCGGCTCCTCGGGCTGCCCGACTCTTTCGAGGGTTCGTTCACGAGCGGGGGCGCCACGGCGAACCTCCTCGGCCTCGCCGCCGCGCGACAGCACGCGGGTGAACGGCTCGGCGTCGACGCGGGCTTCGAGGGCCTCGCGGCGCTCCCTTCGCCGAAGGTGTACGCGTCCAGCGAAGTCCACCACGTCGTCCACCGCGCCTGCGGCGTCCTCGGACTCGGCCGCAAGGCGCTGCGCCTCGTGCCCGTGGACGCCGCGCGCCGGCCGGACCTCGCCGCGCTCGAACGACTCCTCGACGAGGACGTGCGCGCCGGGGCGACGCCCGTCGCGGTCATCGCGTCCGCCGGCGACGTGAACACGGGGGTCGTGGACCCCGTCGACGTCATGCGCGGGATCGCGCACGCGCGCGGCGTCTGGCTGCACGTGGACGGCGCGTACGGCGGCTTCGGCGTCCTCGACCCGCGCGTCGCCCCGCTGTACGGCGACCTTTCGAAGATCGACTCGTTCGCGGTCGACCCGCACAAGTGGATGGCGGCGCCCGTGGGCTGCGGCGCGGGCTTCGTCCGCGACGGCGGCCTTCTCGCGCGCGCGCTCGCGCTCGAGCCCGCGGCCTACGTCGAGATGGCGCCGACGGACACGGGCGACACGGACTCGCCGTTCGACCAGATGGGCGAAGGGAACCCGAACTTCTCCCTCGACCACTCGGCGCCGCCGCGCGGCCTCGCCGTGTGGGCGCTCCTCAGGGAGATCGGGGCGCGCGGGATGCGGGAGCGCGTCGTGCGGCACCACGACTGCGCGCGGCGCGTCGCCGAGCGCGTGCGCGCGCACCCTTCGCTCGAGCTCCTCGCCGAGCCCGTCCTCTCGATCTGCTGCTTCCGCGTGAAGCCGAAGGGCGTGTCGGACGAGACCGCGCTCGACGCGCTGAACGAGAAGATCCTTCTCGCGGTGCGCAAGCGCGGCCGGTCGATCCCGTCGCACACGCGCGTCGACGGCCGCTTCGCGCTCCGCCCGTGCTTCATCAACCCGCGGCAGGGCCTGCCGGAGGCGGACCTGGTCGTGGACGAGGTGCTGGCCGCGGCGAAGGAGCTGGGGTTCGGCTGAAGACGGACGGAGCCGCTACGGGCGTCGGCGCGGCGCAACCTGCACGGGCTCCGCCCTCACCGGCTGTTGCGCGGGTCCCGTGGGGCACGTTCCCCTCATGAGGTAGGGCGAGTAGACATCGTCGCGCGACCAGAGCAGGAGGTCCATGACGCCGTCCCCGTCGAAGTCGGCGAAGGCGAAGGAATCGCCGGCCCGGAGAGTCTGACTCGACGCGAAAAAGAGCCGGTTCGCATCGAGGGCCCGGTAAATCGCGAGCTCCGCGGTCGCATCGCCGGTGCCGAAGAGCAGGACGGCGACCTCACGAGATCCGGTCCCTTCGAAGTCCACCACGGCGACACCGCTGGCAGCGGTCCGGGCCAGCGGCAGGACGGTGCTCTCCTCATATGCGCGTGCCCCGGCCCGAAAGACCTGGAGCGTCGCGGGCAACCCGTTTCCCGCGCTCACGACGACGACGTCAGGGCGTCCGTCGTGGTTCAGGTCACCCGAAGCGACCAGATGGAAGAGGCGGTAGGTACCCACGCGAATGCCCGAATCCATCTCGAGGAGGGACCCATTTCCCTGAGACTGGAGGGAGAAAAGACCCGAGCCGCCGAACTGCGCGTGGAGGCAGAGAAGATCCACGCGGCCATCTCCGTCGAGATCGATCGCCCAAAAAGCGGCCGCATCCGGATCGGCCGACGACAGGACACCTGCCGCGACGAGCGTTCCGTTACGCTGGAGGTGGACCTCGACGGAGCTGCCGAGGAGGATGGCCAAATCGGTCTTTCCGTCGCCGTCGAAGTCGCCGGCCGCGACGTCGAACGGGTATCCATACGGCACGGGGAAGATCGCGGTCCGGTGAAACGTCCCGTCGCCGTTCCCCGAATAGATCTCCGTGGCGTAGGCCGTAACGTTCGCAAACGCGACGTCCGGCTTGCCGTCTCCGTCGAAATCCGCGACGACGAAGCGCCCGGAGCCCTCGGCGATCGTCACGGGCGGGAGGAACCGGCCCAAGCCGTCGTTGATCGCGGAGACGAGCCGGTCGCCCACGACTGCGACGAGATCCGGCCGGCCGTCGCCGTTGAGATCGGCGGCAACGAGTCTGCTGGGACCGCCTAGGCCCGGAACAAGTTCGATCTGACCGTAAACGGGTATGCATCCCGCCCGGGCCGTGCCCCCCGAAAGGACGAGCGCCAGACCGGCCGCGGCACACGCCAGCGCTCCATTGGCTCGCCGTGCCCGCGTCAAGGCCGCGTCCGCACCCGGACCGGGAGCGCGGGACCCGGCGCCGCGACTTCGTGCGGGTTCCCGCAGACGTTGAGAAGGACGAGCGCGGGCAGAGCCGGGCTGCCCGAGAGGACGAGGTCGGGCCGGCCGTCGCCGTCGAGGTCCGCGGCCGTCAGGGCGGCGGTCTCGCGGACCACGCCGTCCGGCAACGCGAAGACGATCTCGGAGCCGAACGCCCCCGCGCCGTCGCCGGGCTGGACCGCGAGCGCCGTCGGGACGCCGTAGAGGGAGCCCTGAACGGCGGCGAGGTCCATGTGACCGTCGCCGTCGAAGTCGGCGAGGACCGGGCTCCAGAGAGACGTGGCCGGCTGCCGGAGCTGGGCGGGAGTCCCGGGGCGGACGAGAAACGTCCGGATCTCGTTCGGACAGCCGCCGAGGTAGCGCTGGACGGTGACGGCGTCGGGATGCCCGTCGCCGTCCACGTCCCCGATCGCGAGATCGAAGGGGCACTGGTTGCCGCCGGCGTCGGGCCCGGTCGTCGCCACGAAGATCCCGCCGGCGCCGAGCGCGTACGTCGCAATGAACGTGGAGCCGAACCCGGCCGAGCCGCTCACGAGGAGGGCGGCCCGGCCGTTCGAGTCGACGTCGTGGGGGGCGAGCCGCGACACGCTCGACGTCGACGTGTGGAGGACGTAGGGGGGGCCGAAGGCGCCGTGTCCGTCCCCGCGGTAGATCCAGACGTCGGACCCGCCCGCCCAGACGGCGAGGTCGAGCTTGCCGTCTCCGTCGAAATCGCCGGCGACCACATCGGAGAGCGAGGCGGCCGCCGGGAAAGACGACACGGCCGCGAACCCGGCATGGCCGTCTCCCCTGAAGAAGAACACCGTGGACGCCGAGCCGGCCCCCTGCACGGCGACGACGTCGAGGATGCCGTCGCCGTCGAAGTCTCCGACCGCGACGCTTCCCGTCGAGATCGGGGATCCGAGGAGGAAGGAGCCTCCGGCGTTTCGCGCGACGCGGACGGCGCCGTCGGCCCGCAGGAGGAGGTCCACCCGCCCGTCCCGGTCGAAATCGAAGGCGCCGAGGACAGTCGCGCCGGCGGTCCCGACGGTCGCGGCGACCCGGAAGTTGGGCGGGCAGGGCTGTGCGGCCGCGCGTCCCGCGGGGAAGCACAGGACCGAGGCGAGAACGGCTGCGGCCCGGACGGTCGCGCCGCGTCGCGGTGCGGACATCTCTCCTTGAAATGCCGGCGCGCGCGCGCAGCTAACGAAGAGACTGGTTCGCGTCCGGCTCCCGGCGGGTCGCCCACAGGACCTGCGCGACCATGATGAACATCCCGACGTCGCGGACGACGTCCCAGCGCATGTCCGCGAGGCGCTCGGCGACGGGCTTGCCCGCGGCCGTCACGTCGAAGCAGCCGCAGTCGATCGCGTTTCCGCGCGCGAGGTTGACCGAGATCGCGACGATGAAGACGGCGAGCATCGCGCCGACGAGCGCCGCCGACGTCCGCGTCCAGACCCCGAGGATCAGGGCGATGCCGGCCATGAGCTCGACCCACGGCATCACGAGCCCCATGAGGTTCACGAGCGCGCCCGGGACGATCCGGTAGTTGTAGATCATGTGGGCGAAGGCCGGCGGGTCGACGATCTTCGGAAGCGCCGCGGCGACGAAGAAGACGCCGAGGGCGATCTGGACGCGGACCGTGAGCCAGGGCGAGGCGAGGCGCCTGGAGAGACTCACGGCGCGGCCGGCTCCGGCCCCATGGCGCTCTTTCCGCCGCGCCTGACCCAGTCGGGCCAGCCGTCCTTGTAGACGAGGAGGTTGTTGAACCCGCCGCCGTAAAGGCGCTGGGCGAGCATGTGCGAGTCTTCGCAGTCGCCGCCCGAGCAATAGACGAGGACGGGGAGCGCGCCGTCGCGCCCCTCGTTCACGAGCGCCGTGATCTTCGCGTCCGCGTCGCCCTCCCACGGCGAGATGTTCCGCGCACCCGCGACGTGCCCCTCCTCGTAGACCTTCGTCCGGCGTGCGTCCACGACGAGGACGCCCCGCGCGGCGAGCCACGCCGCGTCGTCGCCGGAGACCTCGACGAACGGCTTGTCAGGGTGTGGCGGGAAGCGGGAGAGAAGGAGGTCTTTTTGCTCCCCGACTTTCGGAGGCTCCAGCGCCGCGCCGGTCGGCTTCGTTGCCGGGCCAGGGTGCTTTTCTTCGAAGGGTAATTTGGCCGCGGCAGCGGCCGCGGGCGTGGCCTTCGGGGCGGCGCCAGTCGTGGGGCTCGCCGCCGCGGGCGCTCCAGCCCCATTCACCTTCGAAGAAACTTCGGACGATGCCGTCGCTCCGGCGATCGGAGGCGACGAAACGGACGGTGGAACCGGCACGGGAGCAGAAGAATCCCCGGTCTTCTCCGGCACCTTCAGCGCGTCGGGGTACGTTCCGACGAGCGGGAGCCTGCGCTCGCTTCTCGCGAGCGCGTTCGCGACGAGGGCGCACAGGACGGCGGCGGCGACGAGCGTGAGAGCCTCGCCAATGTGGCGCTTGACGTTCACGGTGGCGATTCTATGCAAGGTCTTCGCCGGTGACGCCCGCGGCGCGGGCATAGAATCCCGGCCAGCCCGCCGAGCGGACGTGGGAAGGAAATATGACCGAGAAAAACACGATCACGATCACCGACAACCGGACCGGGAAGACGTACGAGCTGCCCGTCGAGAACGACACGATCCGCGCTCTCGACCTCCGCAAGATCAAGGTGAAGGACGACGACTTCGGCCTCATGACGTACGACCCGGCCTTCACGAACACGGCCTCGTGCAAGTCGGCGATCACGTTCATCGACGGCGACAAGGGGATCCTCGAGTACCGCGGCTACCCGATCGAGCAGCTCGCGGAGAAGTCGACCTTCCTCGAGGTCGCGTGGCTCCTCCTCAAGGGCGAGCTCCCGACGGCGTCCCAGCTCAAGGAGTTCACGCACCACGTCTCGGTCCACACGTACCTCCACGAGAACATCAAGAAGCTCATGGAGGGCTTCCGCCACGACGCGCATCCCATGGGGATGCTCCTCTCGACGGTCGGCGCGCTCTCGACGTTCTACCCGGATTCCAAGCGGATCTTCGACAAGGCGGCGCGCGACCACGACGTCACGCGCCTCATCGCGAAGATGCCGACGATCGCGGCGTTCGCATACCGGCACTCGATCGGGTTCCCGTACGTCTACCCGGACAACAACCTCTCGTACACGGGCAACTTCCTCTCGATGATGAAAAAGATGGCCGAGCCCACGTACAAGGTGGACCCGGTCCTCGAGCACGCGCTCGACGTCCTCTTCATCCTCCACGCGGACCACGAGCAGAACTGCTCGACGAACGCGATGCGCTCGGTCGGCTCGGCCCAGACCGACCCGTACTCGAGCGTCGCGGCAGCGACGGCGGCCCTCTACGGCCCGCTCCACGGCGGCGCGAACGAGGCCGTCCTCCGGATGCTCCACGAGATCGGCGACATCAAGAACGTCCCCGCGTTCGTGAAGGAGGTCAAGGAGGGACACGGCGAGAAGCGCCTCATGGGCTTCGGGCACCGCGTCTACAAGAACTACGACCCGCGCGCGCAGGTCATCAAGAAGCTCGCCGAGCAGGTCTTCGAGGTCACGGGCAAGAACCCGCTCCTCGGGATCGCGCTCGAGATGGAGCGCATCGCGCTCCAGGACGACTACTTCGTGAAGAGGAAGCTCTACCCGAACGTCGACTTCTACTCGGGCCTCATCTACGAAGCGATGGGCTTCCACACGGACTTTTTCACGGTCCTCTTCGCGATCCCGCGCACGGCGGGCTGGCTCGCGCAGTGGCTCGAGCTGGTGGACGACCCGGAACAGAAGATCGCGCGCCCTCGGCAGGTCTTCACGGGATCGGCGCGCCGGGACTACGTCCCGATGGCGAAGCGGAGCTGACCGGCAGCTGGAAGACGTTCTGGAGCACGAACAGCCCGACGAGCGAGAACACCATCGCGAGGAGGGGCGCCGCGGCCCAGCCGAGCACGATCCCGCCGAGCGTGCGGGGGCTCACGCGGCTGCGCCTCACGAGCGAGATCCCGAGGATCGCGCCGACGACCGCCTGTGAGCTCGAGACCGGGACGAGCGGCAGCGCGGGGAGGCCGCGCGACCGGAGAAAGCGCTCGAGGTCCGGCGAGGCGAAGAGGAAGAGAACGGTCGAGGCAGCGAAGACGACGATGAGCGCGGCGAGCGGCGACAGGGCCGTGAGCCCCTCGCCGACGCGCCTCATGACGCGGTGCGAGTACGTGTAGATCCCCGTCGCGATCGAGAGCCCGCCGAGAAGGAAGAGCATCTCGACGCTCGTGACCCGGAGGGGACCGAAGGCCGTCGACTCCGGGAACGGCGAGACCCGCACGAAGACGCCCATCACGTTCGCGATGTTGTTCTGGCCGAGGCTGTAGGCCCCGAACGCGCCGACGGCGAGGAGGCTGGCCCGCGTGTAGGCATCCACCTCGAGGAGATGGAACTTCAAATGCGGGAACGCCGCGCGGACCGCGAGGAAGAGCAGCGCCGCGGCGGCGGCGGAGAGGAGCGGGCAGACGACCCACGACGAGAGGATCTGAATCAGCGCCCTCGGATCGGTCGGCCGGCCCGTGAAGAGGTTCCAGCCGACGATCGCGCCCACGATCGCCTGTGACGTCGAGACGGGCAGCCCGATCCTCTTCAGGAGGAGGAAGACCGACAGAGCGGCGGCGAACGCGACCGCGAACGCGCCGGGCAGCGTGTCGACGCCGCCGAGCCGGCCGAGCGTCCCGGCGGCCCCGTGCCCTCCGGCGACCGCACCGAGCACGACGAAGACGCTCGCGACGAACGCCGCCGTCGCGAAACGGACCATCTTCGTGCCGACCGCGGTCCCGAACAGGTTCGCGGCGTCGTTGGCTCCGAGGGACCAGCCGAGGAAGAGGCCGCTCGAGAGGAAGAGCCAGGTCATCGCACCGGCGGCGCGCCCGGGGACGGGGCGGGAACCGCCGGAGGGGACGACGCGGCGCTCCGGCGGGGCGGGGTCGTGCTGACCGGAAGCTCGAAGACGTTCTGGAGCACGAAGAGTCCGACGAGGGAAAAGACCATCGCGGCGACCGGCGCGGCCGCCCAGCCAACCGCGATCTCCGACAACGCGCGCGTGCGGATGCCGCTCTTCCTCACGAAGGAGATTCCGAGAATGGCGCCGACGACCGCCTGTGTCGCGGAGACTGGGACGAGCGGCCAGCCGGGCAATCCGGCCGCCCTCAGGACGCCCTGCAGCTCCTGCGACCCGAAGAGGAAGAGGACGGTGCCCGCCGAGAGGACCACGATGAGCGCGGCGAGCGGAGAGAGCGACGTCAGCCCCGAGCCGACCCTCTTCATGATGCGCTCGGAGTACGTGACGATTCCCGCCGCGATCGAGAGGCCTCCGAGGAGGAAGAGCATCTGGACGCTCGTGAACGTGACCGGGCCGAAGGAAATGGCGTCCGGGAACGGCGAGCTCCTCACGAAGACGCCCATCACGTTTGCGATGTCGTTCACGCCGAGGCCGTAGGCGGCGAAGGCCCCCACGGCAAGGAGGCTCGCGCGCGTGAGCGCGTCCTCCTTGAGGAGATGGGTCTTCAGGCGCGGGATCGCCTTGCGCAAGAGGACGAAGAGCGTCGCGCCGGTCAGGCCGGCGACGAGCGGGCTGACGAGCCAGGACGACAGAAGCTGGCCGAGCGTCCTGACGTCGGTTGGCCGGCCCGTGAAGAGGTTCCAGCCGAGGATCGCGCCGACGATCGCCTGGGTGATCGAAACGGGAAGTCCGATCCGCGTCAGGAGGAGAACGACCGCGAGGCCGGCGGCGAGGGCGACGCCGAATGCGCCTGCCGGGGCGTCGATCGCGCCGAGCCGCCCGAGCGTTCGCGTCGTGCCGGCGCCGCCCGACACCGCGCCGATGATCACGAACGCGCTCGCGACGAGGGCCGCCGTCCGGAATTTGATCATCCGGGTGCCGACGGCGGTGCCGAAGAGGTTCGCGGCGTCGTTCGCCCCGAGCGTCCAGCCGAGGAAGAGCCCGCTCGATAGGAAGAGCCACTTCACGGCTGGGCCGCCCGCCTACAGGGTCCGCTTGATCGTGTAGATCGCGAGCCGGTCCGCCACCTCCTCGGCCCGGTCCGAGAGCGTCTCGACGTGCAGGCA
>DATKLW010000152.1:0-20358 GCA_035542215.1 Thermoanaerobaculia bacterium
GAGATGGACGTGACGCCGGTCGGGCTTTCGCCCTTCGCCTTCTCCACGACCGCCGGAGCCGGATCGGCAGCCCCTTCGCAACACGTCACGCTGCTTTTCTTCGAAGTGAATGGGATTCTCGGCGAGCCTCGTGCCGTCGCGGTCGACGCCGTCCGATGGTGTTCCGCCGCGGAGGCACGGCTCCTGCCCACGCCGCCCGGCGACGCCGCAGCCCTCCGCCGCCTCTTCGAGGCCGTCGGCGGAGGCGCCTTCGCGGACACGGAGTCCGACGAGGGCCGGGACCTCGTTCGCGTGCACGCCTCCCGCACTCCTCTCATAGAAAACTCCGAATTCCTCTCCTCCGTTCGCGCCCTGGCGTTCCGGAAGCCCCGGAAGGACGGCGCGGGCCTCGTTGCCGGCATCCTCGTCTCGACGCCCGACGGCGCGCGCGCGTACCGGAACGTCTGCCCCCACGTCCCGATCCCGCTGGACCGCGGAGGCGAGCCGCTCCTGACCGAGGAGGGGTTCCTCGCATGCCGCAACCATGGGGCGCTCTTCGCCGTCGAGGACGGGTTCTGCGTCGCCGGCCCGTGCGCGGGCGAGACGCTCGAGAGCATCCCCGTCGAGCGGCGCGGCGCCGGCTGGGCGCTCGCGGGAGGCGACGCATGAACAGTGGCCTCCTCCTCGTCCTCTATGCCCTCTGCGCGATGGCGTCGGCGTTCTTCTCCTCGGCCGAGACGGCGATCACGTCCGTGACGGACTCGGCGATCTTCCGGATGAAGAGCGAGGGCCGCCGCGGCGCCGAGCGCCTCGAGCGCCTGCGCGCGGACCTTCCGAGGACGCTCGGGACGCTCCTCGTCGGAAACACGCTCGCGAACGCCGCCGCGGGTTCGCTCGGCGCGGGCCTCGCGATCTCGGCGTTCGGCGAGAGATGGGGCGTCCTCATCGCGACCGTCCTGACGTCCATCCTCCTCCTCGTCGTCGCGGAGGTGACACCCAAGACGCTCGCCGCGCGCCGGCCCGAGGCGCTCTCTCTCCTCTTCGTCGGGCCTGTCGAGACCCTCGTGAAGATCCTCTCCCCCGCCACGGCGCTCCTCTCCGCCGTGGCCCGCTGGATCCTCGGGCCGTTCGGCGTCGAGGAGCCAACCGACGTCACGGAAGAAGACGTCAAGAGCGTGATCTCGCTCTCGCGCGAGCAGGGAGGCCTCAAGCGCGAAGAGAGCGATCTCCTTCACGCCGTTCTCGCGTTCGGCGACACGCCCGTCCGCGATGCGATGGTGCCGCGGGCGAAGATCGTCTCCCTGGGGGTCGCGTCGACGTTCGCCGAGGTCGAGGCCGTCTGCCGCGAGCACCGCTACAGCCGCTATCCCGTCACGCGCGGCCACGAGGACGACATCATCGGGGTCCTCCACGTCAAGGACCTCTTCGACGTGACGGACGCCGAAGAGGCGCGTTTCGAGGTTGCCCGCTATCTCCGGCCCGCCGTGTTCGTCCCCGAGCTCAAGCGGGCTGAAGACCTCCTCCGCGAGATGCGGCGCCGGCGGTTCCACATGGCGGTCGTCGTCGCAGAGAGCGGCGCCGTCGCGGGCCTCGTCACGCTCGAGGACCTCATCGAGCAGATCGTCGGGGAGATCTTCGACGAGCACGACGAGCCCGCCCGCCCGCCCGTCGCGGAGGGAACGTCTCTTCTCGTCGAGGGGGCGTATCCTCTGGCCTCGCTCGAGCGGGACCTCAAGGTCTCGTTCGACGATCCGGAGACCGAGACGGTCGCCGGGTTCCTGCTCCGCAAGTTCGGACGCATTCCCCGCGCGGGCGCAAGGACGCGCGCGGGCGGCGTCGAGTTCCTCGTCGAGCGCGCGACTCCCCGGGCCATCGAGCGCGTTCGCATCCTCCGACCGGACGCCCCGCAGCCCGCCGGCGCCGCCGACTACCGAAAGGCCTCCCCCGCGTGACTCCCAAGAACCGCATCGTGACCCTCGTCCCCGGCGACGGCATCGGCCCCGAGATCACGGCCGCCGTCGTCGAGATCCTCGCCGCCGCGGGCGCCCCGATCACGTGGGAAAGCCACGACGCGGGCATCGCCGCCATCGCGGCGACGGGAAACCCCCTGCCGCCCGAGATCGTCGCCTCCGTTCACCGGACGAAGGTCTGCCTCAAGGGGCCCGTGACGACGCCGGTCGGCGGCGGCTACAAGAGCGTGAACGTCTCGCTCCGGCAGGCGCTCGACCTCTACGCGAACCTCCGCCCCGTCAGGAACCTGCCGAACGTCGCCTCGCGCTACGGCGACCTCGACCTCGTCGTCGTCCGCGAGAACACCGAGGACCTCTACTCGGGCATCGAGCACGTCGTCGTGCCCGGCGTCGTCGAGTCGATCAAGATCATCACGGAGAAGGCCTCGACCCGCATCGCGCGATTCGCGTTCGAGTACGCCCGGACCCACGGCCGCCGCCGCGTCACGGCCGTGCACAAGGCGAACATCATGAAGCTCTCGGACGGTCTCTTCCTCGACTGCTTCCGGACGGTCGCGAAGGAGTACGCGGACATCCAGGCCGACGACGTCATCGTGGACGCCGCGTGCATGAAGCTCGTCATGAACCCGAAGCAGTTCGACATGCTGCTCCTCGAGAACCTCTACGGCGACATCATCTCGGACCTCGCCTCGGGCCTCGTGGGCGGCCTCGGGATCACGCCGGGCGCCAACCTCGGGACGCAGTGCGCCGTCTTCGAGTCCGTCCACGGCTCGGCGCCGGACATCGCGGGCAAGGGAATCGCGAATCCGACTGCCCTCCTCCTCTCGGCGACGATGCTCCTCCGCCACATCGGCGAGGACGGACGCGCACGGCGCATCGAGAGGGCCCTCAACGCCGCGATGGCCGACGGGAGCGCGAAGACGCGCGACGTCGGCGGCACGGCCACGACCGCCGCGTACGCCCGGGCGGTCGTCGCCCGGCTCTGATGCCGAAGATCGTCTTCCTGAACGAGGGCCGGCGTTCCGAGGTGGCCGCCGGCACCACCGTCCTCGCGGCGGCCGACGCTCTCCGCGTGGCGATCGGCCGGGTCTGCGGCGGCGGGGGCACGTGCTCGACGTGCCGCGTCGAGGTGGTCGCCGGAGCGGAGAACCTCTCGCCGCTCGAAGAGAACGAGATCGCCTACGAGCTCGGAGAGAACGTGAGGCTCGCCTGCCAGGCGCGGATCCTCGGCGACGTCGGCGTGAGGGTCCTCGTCATCCCGAAGGCTCTGGTCGTCTGACGTGAGCCGTCCGTCCGTCCGCCGCGCGCTCAAGCGCTCCGGCGCCGTCCTGCCGCCGCGCCCGCCGCGCGCCGGGCCGCGCAACCTCGGGAGGATCCCGCCGCCGAAGATATTCCTGCCCGGCGAGGCGCCGGACGCCGGGCCGATCGACTTCGCCGCGGTCTTCGGGCGGACCGCGCCCGTCGAGATGGAGATCGGAGTCGGCAAGGGCCGCTTCCTCCTGAACGCCGCCGCGGCAAACCGGGACCGCGACTACCTCGGCCTCGAGATCGAGGCCGAGTACGCGGCGATCGTGCGCGTGCGCGCCGAGCGCGCGGGCCTCACGAACCTGCGGGTCGAGCGGCTGGACGGCAAGGCCTTCGTCGCCTCCCGCCTCGCGCCCGGCTGCCTCGCCGCCCTGCACGTCTACTTCCCGGACCCCTGGCCGAAGAAGCGGCACCACAAACGGCGTCTCGTGGACCCTTCGTGGGCGGCCGCGGCCGCGCGCGCGCTCGAGCCGGGCGCGCTCCTGCGCGTCGTCTCGGACCACGCCGGGTACTGGGAAGTGATCGAGGCCGTCCTTTCCGCTGAGCCGCTCCTCGCGAGGCTCTCCGAAGAGGAAGCCGGCGACTGGTCGACGGGGACGAACTACGAGCTGAAATTCGTGAAGAGCGGCAGGCCCATCCGGAAGGCCGTCTTCCGCAGGGTCACGGCTCGGGAGTCCGCTCCATCGCGAGGAGCGGCTTGAGGAACTTGCGGAAGTAGTCGAAGCCGGAAATCAGGGCCATCGCTGTCATGACGTAGAGGGCCGCGCGGCCCGTCTTGCGCCAGAGGCCGATGTCGTCGAGCTTGGCGCCGAGGATCATGAGCGAGATCCCGACGATCTGCGTCGCCATCTTCCACTTGCCGAGCTTGCTCGCGGAGATCGTGATCCCGTGCGTGGAGGCGATCGAGCGCAGGCCCGAGACCGCGAACTCGCGTCCGATGATGATGCAGACGGCCCACGCGTCGGCTTCCTGCAGGTCCACGAGCGAAATGAGGGCCGCCGACACGAGAAGCTTGTCGGCGATCGGGTCGAGCAGCATCCCGACCGTCGTCACCTTCTTGTACTTCCGCGCGAACCACCCGTCCGCCCAGTCCGTGATCGCCGCGAGGAGGAAGACGGCCAGCGCCAGGTACTCGCGCGCCGGGAGCTTCGTCAGAAGGAGGACGACGAGGAGCGGAACGAGGAAGATGCGGAGGAGGGTCAGGGCGTTTGGGACGTTGAAGAACACCGGCCCGCGATTCTAGACCCCGCGTTCCGCGCGCGCTGGACAGTCCGACCTCGCCGGCCCGAGAATCCCCCTGCTCATGTCCGCGCCTCCCATCGTCTTCGGGACGGACGGCTGGCGCGGCCAGATCGCCCGGGACCTCACGTTCGAGACCGTGCTGCGCGTCGTGGACGCCGCCGGCGCCTGGAACGTCTCGCCCTCGAACACCGAGCCCGGCGACCCCTGGACGGTGCCGCTCGTCCATGACACCCGTTTCCTGTCGCCGGAGCTCGCCGCCGAGAGCGCGGCGCGTCTCGCGACGCAGGGCTTTCGGGTGCTCCTGACCGACCGGCCCGTCCCGACCCCGTGCGCGTCGTGGCACGTCCACTCCCGCGGCCTCAGGGCCGGCCTCGCGATCACCGCATCGCACAACCCGGCCCATTGGAACGGCGTGAAGGTCAAATCCTGGTTCGGGGGCAGCGCGACGCCCGCGACGTACGACGCGGTCGCCCGCTCCGCGGACCGGCCGCTGCCGGCGCGCGCGGGCGGAGCCGTCGAGAAGTCCGACCTCGTGGCCGGGTACCGCGACGCGATCGCCGCCCGCGTCGACCTCGACGCGATCCGGCGCGCGGGCCTGAGCGTCCTCTTCGACGCCATGCACGGCGCGGCCGGGACGCTTCTCGAGGAGATCGTCGGCGCGAGCCATCCGACACGGGTCACGACGCTTCGGGCGGCGCGCGATCCCCTCTTCGGGGGCGTCAACCCCGAGCCCATCCCCGAGCACCTCGGGGCCTCGCGCGACGAGCTGAAACGCGTCCGGTACGACGTCGTCCTCGCGAGCGACGGCGACGGGGACCGTCTCGGCGTTCTCGACCCCGCCGGCGTTTTCGTCACGCCGCACCGGATCCTCGCCCTCCTCGCCGAGAGCCTCACGGTGCGCGGGCGAATCTCGGGTGGCATCGCCAAGACGTTCTCGACGTCGCTCCTCCTCGACCGCGTCGCGGCCCGCCTCGGCGTTCCGCTCCACGTGACCCCGATCGGATTCAAGTACATCGCCGAGAAGATGATGTCGGGCGAGGTCGCGATCGGTGGCGAGGAATCAGGCGGCCTCGGCGTTTCCTTCTACCTGCCCGAGCGCGACGGCGTCCTCTCGGCGCTCCTCGTTCTCGAGGCAATCGCGCACTCGGGCGGGTCCTTCGACGCCCTCCTGAAGAAACAGGACGCGGCCTACGGCGCCTTCGCCTACGGCCGGCGCGACCTCCACCTCCCCATGCCGGTTCTGAAGGCGTTCGTGGGAGGGCTGAAGTCGACTCCGCCCGCGGCGCGCGCCGGGCAGGCCGTGACGGGCGTCGAAGGCCTCGACGGCGTCAAGCTTCTCTTCGGCGGGAAGGGCTGGCTCCTTCACCGCCTGTCGGGCACGGAGCCGATCATTCGCATCTATGCCGAACACGAGGACGCGAAGATCGTCGACGCTCTCCTGAGCGAAACCGAGGCCGAGCTCCGTCAGCGGGCGTCTGCCAGGACGTAACCGGAGCCGACGAAGCGGAGCACCGGCCCGGCGCCGAGGCCGGCGATCGGGTCCGACTCCTCGAGGAGCTCGGGCGTGAGGTCTCCCCCGTACGCGACGACCGCGCGCGCGGCCATCGTGAACGGATTCTGACGTTCGACCTCGAAGCGCGCGGGCTCGGAGACGACCGAAAGCGCGACCGTCCCGGCCCCGAAGAGCTTCAGGAATGGCTGGGCGATCTTGTCGCGGAACTCGAACGCCGGGTCTTCGCGGTACGTAAGGGCTTCGTCGAACGCGAGAAGGCGGCTCGTCTCGACCGAGAGAAACTCGTTCGAGATCGATTTCAGCCAGGGGACGCGGCCCTGGTCCGCGAGAAGGAGCGTTCCCTCGCCCGATGCGGACACGAGGACGCCCGCGAGCGCCCCGCCGAGGCGGCCGTCCGTCGCAAGAGACGAGATGCCCTGCCGGCCGACGACGACCCCGCGCCTGACCCTGAGCCCCCCGACGCACGCGGCCGAGAGGAATCCACCGGGTTTCGGCGTGAACGGGCCCATGGGGGCCGCGATCTCGACCCGCGGAAAGCTCCCCGAGCGCGGGCGGACGCCGGAGCTCACGAGATTGCGCTTGCCGCTCGACGTCAGGGAGTCGAGAGGCTCCGGTTTCACGACCGGCGTGGGCTTCGTGTCGTCCTTCGCCGCGGCCGCCGGCCGCGTGTCGTTCATGTTCCCGGCCGGCCTCAGGGTGGCGGCTCTCACTTCGGCCGCGGCGGCGCGCGCCGTGCGGGCGACCGAGTCGTCGCCCTCGGAGCCGTCCCTGAGCTCGGCCCCGGCGAGCCGGAAGTGCTTCTGCGCGATCTCGTACGCGCCCATGCGCTGCGCGATCAGCCCGAGCGTCAGGTGCGCCTTCCGATGGGCAGGCGCGAGGGCCAGGACCTTTTCGAGCGGCTCTTTCGCCTCGGCGTCCCGGCCCGACTTGAAGAGGATGAGGCCGAGGTTGAAGAGCAGGGGGACCGAGTCGTCGTGCTCCTGGAGAAGCTCACGGGTCTTGGTCTCGGCTGCGCTGAACTGGCCGAGATGGAAGAACGTGATCGACAGGTTCAGGAGGACCTCGGGATCCTGCGGCCGCAGGCGCTGGGCTTCGTCGAACTCGCGGCGGGCCGCTTCGTGGTGGCCCCGGGCCATCTCTTCCTTGCCCCGGTTGAGGTGGAGGAGGAAAAGCCCGTGGTCGAAGAACGGAGCGGGCCGGAAGGCCCGGGTCGTCTCGGAGCTGCGCGACACCGCCATGCCGCTGCCTTACTGCACCCGCCCGAGGACGGGAGCGGGGCGAGCCGAAGCGACCTCGCCCGTGTTCGAGAAGACCGCCGTCCCATCCACGCGCGAGACCGTCACGGGCGATCCGTGGGACGCACGCCGCACGGAGCCCGTCGGGACGCCGCGGAACGCGCCGCCGATGGCGGGCACCGACGCCCCGTGGTGCGCGACGAGCACGCGCCTCACGTATTCCCGCGTCTCGGCATACGGAGGAACGCCCGAGTGCTTCGCGACCGCGTTCTCCCCCGCGTTGTAGCCCGCGAGGGCGAGCACGAGATCGCCCTTGAACTGGGCGAGCAGCGCCGCGAGGTAACGGACGCCGCCGCGGATGCTCTGCTCGGCGTCGAACCGGTCGGACACGCCGAACCGCTTCGCGGCCTGGGGCATGAGCTGCATGAGCCCGCGCGCGCCCTTGCGCGACACGGCTCTCGGGTTGAAGTTGGATTCGACGAGCATGACGCTCTTCACGAGCGCCGCGTCGACTCCTTCGGCGCGGGCCTCGGCCTCGATCATCGAGTCGAAGGGCGACGGCGCCGCGCGCCGCTCCACGAGATACGAATCGGACGGAGCCGCGCCGTTGACGCGCCAGCCGCTCCCGATCGCGTCGTTGAAGATGAGCGCCGAGCCGTCCGCCTGTCTCACGAGATGCACGTCGCCCAGCGCGGCCGTCGCGCACAGCGACACCGCAAACGCACCCCGGGCGACGAAACGTCCGAAGGACATGGCCTACAAATTATAGACGAAGTCTCAGGAAGCGCCGGCTGAGAGCCTCTCTCTCACCCTCGCGACGCCCGCCGCGAGGGCCGGTTCGATGGCCGCGGCGTCCTTCCCGCCGGCCTGGGCAAGGTCGGGTTTGCCCCCGCCCTTGCCGCCAACGAGTGGCGCCATTGTCTGCGCGAGCTCGTGGGCCGAGACCCGGCCGACGACGTCGGGCGTGACCGCGGCGAGCAGCGTGACCTTCCCTTCGAACTCCGTCCCAAGAAGGACGACGCCCGACTTCAGCTTTCCGCGGAACGTGTCGGCGAGGTTGCGCAGCTCGTTCACCGGCAGCGAGGGGACTCGTCGGGCGAGGATCTTGACCCCGCCGACTTCCTCGACTCCTTCGCCTTCGCCCGAGGAACCGTCCGAAGAGACCGGAGATTTCTTCGAAGGTGAAGAGCCGGAGGCCGCTGCACCCGGCTGGCCGCCCGAGGCGCCGCCTCCCGCGCCCGCCAGCGCCAGGTCGCGCTTCAGGGCGGCGATCTCCTTGTCTTTCTTTCTAAGAGAATCCAACGCGTCTCTCAGCTTCGCCGGCAGCTCGTCGAACGTCACGTTCGCGGCGTGCGCCATGGTCGCCAGGATCTCTTCGTCCTTCTGCAGGCGCTCGACGGCATTCAGCGACGTCGCCGCCTCGATGCGGCGGACGCCGGCCGCGAGGCCCTTGTCCGACAGGACCTTGAACGCGCCGATCTCGCCCGTGCGGCCCACGTGGCAGCCGCCGCAGAGCTCGGTCGAGAACCCCGGCACGTCCACGACGCGGACGCGCTCGCCGTACTTCTCGCCGAAGAACATCATCGCGCCCTTCTTCTTGGCCTCGTCCATCGACATGACTGCTTTCGTGACGTCCCGGTCGCGCAGGATTTCCTCGTTCACGAGGCGCTCGATCTCGCGGATCTCCTCCGCGGTCGTCGGGCGCGAGGCGGCGTAGTCGAAACGCAGGCGGTCCGGCGCGACGAGCGAGCCCATCTGCCGGACGCTCTCGCCGAGAACCTGCCGCAGAGCAGCGTGCAGGAGGTGCGTGCCCGTGTGGTTCGCCTGGGTTTTGCGGCGAGTCCACTCGTCGACAACGAGATCGACGGTCTGGCCCGACGAGAGGGAACCGGAGGAGATTCTCAGAAGGTGAAGAATGGTCCGGCCGTTGGGAGCGCGGCGCGTGTCGACGACGGCCGCGGCTCCCTCGGCGCCGTCTTTCGCTTTCCAGCGGAGTTCCCCGACGTCCGCCACCTGTCCACCGCCCTCCGGATAGAAGGCGGTGCGGTCCGTAACGCACCAGCCCTTCTCCCCCTTTCGAAGAAATCCGATCTTCTTTCCTCCTTCTTCTGAGAAGAGGCCGAGCACCTTCGCGCCTTCGAGCCGCACGAAGTCCTGCTCGGGATACCCGCGGAACTCCGTCGTCCACGAGGGGTCGATCTGGTCGTCGGCCGGCAGCCCGCCCTCGTGCTCGAACTTCGAGGCGCCCTTGCTGCGCTCGCGCGCCGCGTCGAGTTCCTCTTCGAAGCCGGCGCGGTCGACTCGAACACCTTCGTCAGAGGAGATCTCTTCGATGAGCTCGAGGGGAACGCCGTGCGTGTCGTAGAGCCGGAACGCCGCGGCGCCCGTCAGCGTCGTCTGCCCCTCGCGCCGCGCGGCGGAGATCGCCTCCCCGACGCGGTCGGCGCCGACGGACATGGTCCGGCGGAAGCCTTCTTCCTCGCCGCGAATCGTCTCGGCCGTCCGTTGACGCAGGCTTCCGTTCGGATCGTGAAGATGAATTCCTTCGAATGACTGGAAGACGGGGGCCGTGAGGTCGGCGAGAAACGGCCCCTCGATGCCCAGCCGGCGCCCGTAGCGCAACGCCCGCCTGATCACCTTTCTCAGAACATATCCGCGGCCCTCGTTGGACGGCAGGACGCCGTCGGAGACGAGCATCGAAGCTGCGCGGGCGTGATCGGCCACGACGCGGAACGGCGCGTCCTCGACGACCATGCCGCCCACGTATTTCCTTCCCGAGATCTCCTCGATCCTCCCGATGATCCCGGCGAAAAGGTCCGTGTCGTAGTTGTTGTTCTTGCCCTCGAGAATCGCCGTGATGCGCTCGAGCCCCGCGCCCGTGTCGACGCTCGGCTTCGGGAGCGGCGTCTGCCTGCCCGACGCGTCGCGGTCGAACTGCATGAAGACGAGGTTCCAGATCTCCATGACGCGGTCGCCGGCGCCGTTCGGCGTCGCGTCGCCCGGGACGGACGGCCCCTGGTCGTAGTGGAGCTCCGTGCACGGCCCGCAGGGGCCGGTCTCGCCCATCGACCAGAAGTTGTCCTTCTCGCCGAAGCGCGCGATGCGCTCCTTCGGCAGGTACTTCCCCCAGAGCTCGGCCGCCTCGTCGTCCGTCGTGTACACCGTCGCCCAGAGCCGCTTCGGGTCGAGCCCGTAGTACGCCTTCGACGTGACGAGCTCCCACGCGAAGTCGATCGCGTCCTTCTTGAAGTAGTCGCCGAACGAGAAGTTCCCGAGCATCTCGAAGAACGTGTGGTGGCGCGCCGTGTACCCGACGTTGTCGAGGTCGTTGTGCTTGCCTCCGGCCCTCACGCATTTCTGCGAGGAGGTCGCGCGGACGTACGCCCGCTTCTCCCGCCCGAGGAAGAGGTCCTTGAACTGGTTCATCCCCGCGTTCGTGAAGAGGAGCGTCGGGTCCTCGGCGGGGACGAGGGAGGAGGAGGCCACGCGCGCGTGGCCTTTGCTCTCGAAATAGGAGAGGAACGTCTCGCGGACCCTGCGGGAGGTCCAGCCTTCAGGGGTCGTCATCGGTCGGTTCGCCTTTCGTGCGGAGCGCCTCGAGGACTGCGGACGGCGCGAAGCCCCGCCTCACGAGGTGGTCGAAGAGTTTCTTCGACCGCGCCCGCCGCGTCAAACCGGCCGGCAGGCTACGGGCGCGCCGGTCGAGGGCGCGGCGGAGGGCCCGGGCCTCCTCGGCAGGGTCGAGGCCTGAGAGCGCGGCATCCGCGTCGGCGCGGGAGACGCCCTTCGCGGAGAGCTCAGACGCGATCCTCGCCCGTCCCCGGCCCCCGCGCAGGCGCGCCGACGCGAGCGCGGCCGCGGTCGCGGCGTCGTTCAGCCATCCGCGAGCGGCCAGGTCGTCCAGACATGCCTCGACTTCGGCTCGGGGAAACGCCCTCTGGAGGAGTTTTCTGCGAATCTCGAGCCGCGTGTGCGCGCGGCGAGCCAGAAGGGCGAGCGCGGTGCTTCGGGCGTCCACCTACCCCGTCGACTGATTCGAGAAGTCGAAGGGCGACTCCGCGTCCCTCGGCCCGATGCCGTCCGGCGCCTGGAGCGAGCCTTCCATGAGCTCGTTCGCGACGTCCGACGTGGACTGGATGCCCTGGATCTTGAGCTTGAACTCGTTCGGGTTCGTCGACCGCCGGATGGCCTCTTCCAGCGTGATGAGGCCCGTCTTGTAGAGCTGAAAGAGCGACTGGTCGAACGTCTGCATGCCGTACTGCGACGTGCCGGCCTTGATCGCGTCCGTGATGTACTTCGTTTTTTCCTTGTTCTCGATGCAGTCGCGGATGTAGTTCGTCGCGATCATGACCTCGACGGCGGGCACGCGGCCGAGCCCGTCCGCGCGCGGGAGGAGGCGCATCGAGCAGACGGCCTTGATGACGGCCGCGAGCTGGAGGCGGATCTGTTTCTGCTGGTGCGGCGGGAAGACCGAGATGATGCGGTTGACGGTCTCCGTCGCGTCCATCGTGTGGAGGGTCGACATGACGAGGTGGCCCGTCTCGGCCGCGACGAGCGCGGTCTCGACCGTCTCGAAGTCGCGCATCTCGCCCACGAGGATGACGTCGGGATCCTGCCGGAGGGCGGCGCGGATCGCGCTCGCGAACGAGCGCGTGTCGACCTCCAGCTCGCGCTGGTTGATGATCGACTTCTTGTCGCGGTGGAGGAACTCGACGGGATCCTCGATCGTCATGATGTGCTCGGCGCGCGTCGAGTTGATGTAGTCGATCATCGCGGCGAGCGACGTCGACTTGCCCGAGCCCGTCGTTCCGGTCACGAGGATCAGGCCGCGGGTTTCCTCGCAGATCTTCTCGAGAACGGGCGGGAGCAGAAGATCCCGGATCGTCAGGATGCGCGCCGGGATGACGCGGCAGACGAGGCCGACCGTCCCGCGCTGCTGGAAGATGTTGCAGCGAAAGCGCCCGAGGCCCGGCACCGAGTACGCGATGTCGATCTCGAAGTTGTTCTTGAACTTTTCCTTCTGGCGGGCGGACATGATCGAGAACGCCATCGCGATCGTGTCTTCCTGCATGAGCCGCTTGAGGTCGACCAGCGGAATCAGCTCGCCGTCCACACGGATGATCGGGTGGGCCCCCACCTTCAGGTGGAGGTCGGACGCCTTCCGCTCCACCGAGATCTTGAGGAGGTCGTTGATGTGCATCGTTGCCCTCCCGACGTGCCCTGAATCCGGACAAGGATAGGCTTTTCAGGCACTTGCCGTCAACGAAAGCGAGCCGGTCTCAGCAGTCCGGCGGTATAGTTCCGGGCGTTCGAGGAGGGGTCATGGGCGATCAGAAGGACCGACCCGAAGCCGCCGGCGGATTCACACGGCGCGGACTCATCAAAGGCCTCGCGACGACCGCCGTCGCCTCCGCCACCGCGGGCGCCGCGGTCCTCGCGGAAGAACGGACGAAGTCGGAAGCCGCCGCCGCGGGCGGCCTGCCCGTCAGCATCATGCTGAACGGCGCCCTCAAGAAGGGCGTCTTCGAGCCGCGCACGACGCTCGCGGAGGCGCTGCGCGACGCATGGGGGCTCACCGGAACGAAGGTCGGCTGCGACCGCGGCGCCTGCGGCGCCTGCACGGTCCTCCTCGACGGCCTCGCGGTGAACTCCTGCCTCACGCTCGTCCACGACGCGGACGGGCGGAAGGTGACGACGGTCGAGGGGCTCGGCTCACCCGACACGATGTCCCCGATCCAGAAGGCGTTCGTAGAGGCCGACGCCCTGCAGTGTGGCTTCTGCACGCCGGGGATGGTCGTCTCGTGCGCGGGTCTCCTCGCGAAGGACCCGCACCCGGCGCCCCACGCCGTGAAGGAGGCCGTCGCCGGCAACCTCTGCCGGTGCGGAACCTACACGGGAGTCTTCGCCGCGTGCGACGCCGCGTCGAAGGCGGGGGTGAAGCATGGCTGAAGAGACGAAAGGGAAGGGAACGAAGGAGAAGACCTCTGAGAAGGTGCCGGAGGCGGCAGGAACCGCCGTGACCGTGGAAGTCGGGCTGGCGCCCCCCTACCCTTCGAAGAAAATCTCCGTGGTTCTCCCTCCCGGTGACCCGGCGCCTTACGCGATGGGGCCGCGCCCCATCACCGGCAAGCGCGGCCCGCGCCTCGACGGGCCACAGAAGGTCACGGGCCGCGCCGTCTATACGCACGACGCCCGAAGGCCGGGGATGCTGCACGCCCGCGTCGTCCGCTCGCCGTACGCCCACGCGAAGGTGCTGTCGATCGACGCCTCCCAGGCCGAGCGGATCCCCGGCGTCGTCATCGAGAATCCCAAGAAGGACGTCGTGCGCTATCACGGCGAGGCGATCCTCGCGCTCGCGGCGCCGACGGCCGCCGCCGCCGAGGACGCGGCGCGCGCCGTCAAGGTGACGTACGACGTCCTGCCGCACACCGTGAGCCTCGCCGCTGCCCGCAAGGAGGGCTCGCCGCTCGTCTTTCAGAAGCCCATCGAGGAGAAGCGCACGGCGGGCGACGAGCCCGGCGCCGCGGCCGCCCTGCCCCAGACCGGCAACGTGCGCGGGCCGAAGAAATCGAGCAAGGGCGACGCGGCGAAGGGCTTCGCCGAGGCGGAAGGCACGCTGGAGGTCGTCACGACGACGACCGTTCAGAACCACGTCTGCATGGAAACGCACTCCCTCTTCGCCGAGTGGGTCAGCGACACGCTCGAGGTCCACGCCTCGACGCAGGGCACGTTCAGCGTGAAGGACGAGCTGGCCGACGTCTTCAAGCTTCCGAAGGACAAGGTCATCGTCCACGCGGAGTTCACGGGCGGCGGTTTCGGTTCGAAGTTCGGCGCGGGCGACTATGGCGTCTTCGCCGCGAAGCTCGCGAAGAAGGCCGGAAAGCCGGTCTTCATGGCGCTCGACCGCAAGGAAGAGAGCCTCGCGGCCGGCAACCGCCCCGACTCGTGGAACCGCGTGAAGCTCGGCTACCGCAAGGACGGCACCGTGACGGCCGCCGAGTACGAGTGCTTCGGCACCGCGGGCGTCGGGACCGGCACGGGCACAGGCGGCTTCGTGAAAGCCGCGTACGGCTTCCCCGGCGTGACGGTCGCCGAATCCGACGTCTTCACGCACCTCGGCGCGGGCTGCGCGATGCGCGCGCCCGGCCACCCGCAGGGCTGCTTCGCGGTCGAGACGGCGCTCGAGGAGCTCGCGAGCCGTCTCGGGATGGACCCGCTCGCGCTACGGCTCAAGAACGACCCGTCCGAGGTCCGGCGGGCCGAGTGGGAGATCGGCGCGAAGGAGATCGGCTGGTCGCGCCGCGCCGCGATCACGAAGGCGAACGAGGCCGCCGCGGCGGCCGGCAGCCCCCTCCGGAGAGGCCTCGGCTGCGCCGCGGCCCTCTGGTACACGTTCGTCGCGCCCGGCTCGCAGGTGCTCATCCGGATCCATCGCGACGGCACGGTCGAGGTCGAGAATGGCGTGCAGGACATCGGCTGCGGGATCCGGACGCCGATCGCGATGGTCGTGGCAGAGGAGATGGGCCTTCCGGTCGAGGCGCTCCGCGTCAGGATCGGCGACTCGCGTTACCCGTTCGGCCCCGCGTCGGGCGGCTCCGTGACGACCGGGTCGCTCATCCCCGCAGTTCGGGCGGCGGCGGTTCACGCGCGCGCGAAGCTCCTGGGCGTCGCCTCGAAAGTGCTCGGCGCGCCGGAGTCCGACATCACGATCGCGAACGGTGTCTTCTCCGCGAAGGGAAAGACCGCCGAGTTCCGGAAGGTCTGCTCGCGCCTGCCCGGGGAGGCGCTCGTCGCGACGGGCGACCGCGCGAAGGACTACGAGGGCACGGACACGCGGCTGTTCGGCGCGCAGTTCGCCGAGGTCGTCGTGGACGTCGAGACCGGCGTCGTCGCCGTGAAGAAGGTCGTCGCGGTCCACGACTGCGGGCAGCCCGTCTGGAAGACGGGCGTCGAGAGCCAGATCCGCGGCGGCGTCCTCCAGGGCATCAGCTACGCGCTCTTCGAGGAGAGGATCGTCGACGAGCGCTCCGGCCGCGTCATGAATCCGAACGTCGAGTTCTACAAGGTCCTCGGGAGCAAGGACACGCCGGAGATCGTCCCGCTCCTCGTCGACCTCTACCCCGGCAAGAACAACGCGCATGCGCGCGGCATCGGGGAGCCCGCCACCGTACCGACGGCCGCGGCGGTCGCGAACGCGATCGCGCACGCGACGGGAATCCGGCCGACGGATCTCCCAATCACGCCCGCGAGGATCCTCGCGGCGCTCGGAAAGGTGCCGGCGCGGGAGGTGCGGTCGTGAAGAGCTTCGAAAGGGTCCAGCCGCGGAGCTGGGACGACGCCGTGGCGGCTCTCGCCGCGGCGAGAGAGAAGAAGATCTCTTCTGAAGCAAAGGGAGCGGGAACGGAGCTCCTCGACCGGCTGAAGGAGCACAACCTCGCCCCGGATCAGGTCGTGGATCTCAGGCGGCTGTCCGCCCATTCTTCCCTTCAGAAGAAATCCTCCGGCGGCGTCTCCATCGGCGCTCTCGTCACGTTGTCGACGATCGCAGACGCCCTGAAGTCGGATTTCCCCGCCCTCGCGGACGCGTGCCTCGGCGCGGCGACGCCTCAGATCCGGAATGCGGCGACCCTCGGAGGGAACCTCTGCCAGCGGCCGCGCTGCTGGTATTTCCGGTCGGCTGAGTTCCAGTGCCTCAAGAAGGGCGGCGTCGAGTGCCTCGCCAAGTCGGGCGAGAACGAATTCCACGCGGTTTTCGGGAACAACACGTGCGCGATCGTCCACCCGTCCGCGGCCGGCGTCGCCCTCGTCGCCCTGAACGCGAAAATCGAAACGCTCGCCTCCGGAGGCGGCCGCACGATCGCCGCCGCGGACTTCTTCCAGCGGCCCGAGGTCGACATCTTCGCGGAGAACTCCCTGAAGCCGGGCGAGCTGATCGTCGAGATCCACGTCGACAAGCCGCAGGGCCTGCGCTCGGCGTACCGGAAGATCAAGCAGAAGCAGGCCTTCGACTGGCCGCTCGCCGACGCGGCGGTCGCCTGGCGAGACGAGGGCGGCGTCGCCAAGGACGTCCGGATCGTGATCGGGTCCGCGGCGCCCGTTCCGTGGCGGGCGAAGGCGGCCGAGGCCCTCGTCGAGGGAAAGAGGATCGACGCGGCGCTCGCCGCACGGGCGGCGCAGGCGGCTCTCGACGGCGCGACGCCCCTCGGAAAGAACGCTTACAAGCTCCCGATCGTGGCCGCGGCCGTCCGGCGGGCGCTCCTCGCGGCCGCGGGTCTGCCCGTGGACGCGGAGGCGGAGTCGTGAGCGCGCCCGCCGGCTTCGGCGGTTCGGACGCCGTCGCCCTCGACCCGGCGCTGCGCTGCCGGCACCTGCGCACGAAGACGATGTTCGTCGCGACGGGGGACTGGGACGAGCACGCGCGCGAGCACCCCTCGACGTCGGCGGCGTACTGGTGCCTTCAGGTCATGGGGCCGGTCGGCCCCGACGGCCAGCCTGCCTGCCTCGACGACTGCCGCGCCGGCCGCGCCTGCTTCGAGGGCGAAGGCTGACCGGCGTGCCCGTCCACGTCTCCGCGGTTCTCCTCGCCGCCGGCGCCTCGACGCGCTTCGGCTCGCCGAAGATGCTGGCGCCCGTGCCGCCCGATGGGCGGCCGATGCTCGAGCACGTCGTCGACACGTGGCGCCGCGCGAGGTTCGCCGAGATCGTCGTCGTGCTCGGATGTGGGGCGACGGCGCTCCGGGAAACGATCGAAGAGAGATTTCTTCGAGTGAATGAAGACGGGGGGAACGGCGGCCGCGGCACCCTCGTCCGATTCGTCGAGAACCCCGACTGGGAATCCGGCATGTTCTCGTCGGTCCGCGCCGGGCTCGCCGCGATCCGGCCCGAGTCGACGCACGCGGCGCTCTCCCCCGCCGACCTTCCCTTTCTAGGAGAATCCTCTCTTCGGACCGTGCTCGAAGCCGTGAACCTCCCCGAAGCGGACTCCCGCACGCTCCTCGTTCCGGTCTGCGGCCGGCGGCGCGGGCACCCGCTCGTGATTCCCGCCGCGCTCGTCGCGCGCGTTCTTTCGTGGCCCTCCGGCGAGCGCCTCAACCGTCTCTTCGCCGAACCGGACGTGAAGGTTCTCCACCTCGAGGGCTTCGACGAGACGGTCCTCGCGGATGTCGACCGGCCGGCCGACCTCGCGGCCGCATCCGCCCCCGTGGGAACGCGCGCGTGACGTCACAGCTCCTCCTCGACCTCCCGGCGATCCTGGGGGAGCACGGCCGCGCCGCGCTCGCGACCGTCGTCGCGGCGGCGGGCTCCACACCGCGCGGGACGACGGCGCGCATGCTGGTCCTCCCGGACGGGACGACGCGCGGGACGGTCGGGGGCGGAAAGTTCGAGTCTCTCGTGATCGCGGACGCGAGGAAGCTCCTCGGCGACCGGGGCCTCCCCTTCACGCGCCGCTACGACTTCGTGCCCGAGGGACCGAACGCCTTCGGCGCCGTCTGCGGGGGCACGGTGACCGTCCTTCTCGAGATCGTCGAGAGGACCCCGCGGCTCCTCGTCGTGGGCGCCGGCCACTGCGGCCGTGCGCTCGCGCGCGCGGCCGCGTTCTCGGGATGGGCCGTCACGGTCGTCGACGAAAGGCCCGAACAGCTGGACCCGGCCGCCTTCCCGGACGGAGCCGCGCTCGTTCCGGTGAAGGAGGACTACTCCGACCTGCCTTTGCCGTTGCCGGACGACTCCGTCGCGATCGTCTCGCGCGGGCACGTGACGGACGGGATCGCGCTCCGCCGGCTGCGCGGCCTCCCGGTCGCCTACCTCGGAATGATGGGCAGCAACGCGAAGAAGAAAACGCTCTTCGGCGACCTGCGCGCCGAGGGCTGGACTGAAGACGAGCTTGCGCGGGTGAGAAGCCCGATCGGCCTCGACATCGGCGCCGAGACGCCCGAGGAGATCGCGGTGGCGATCGTGGCCGAGCTCGTGAGGGTGCGGCGCGGACGCGAAGCCTGACGCGTCAGTTTTCCGCAGTCCCCGCCGCCCCGGTCCTCGCGTACGTCCCGTCGAACACGACCTTCCACGACGACCCGCCGTCGGGGGACGACTGCCAGATCTGCCGGACGCGCCCGTCCGGACGCTTCTCCCACGTGATCTGGTGGAGCACCTTCCTGCCGTGATCGCCGCGATCCGGAACCTCGCCCCTGAGGATCATCTTTCCGCCCACGAGTCCGCCGGCGAGGTCGAGCCGCCCGCCCGTCGAATCCAGCCATGTCTGGTGCCATTTCCGGTCGCCGTCGAAGTAGCCGTTGAAGCTGGTCCCCGACTCGCCGTCCGCCCCTGTCCAGCTCTCCTGGACCGCGCATCCGCCCTGGATGAGCGTGACGCGGTTCTCGCCGGCGAACTGCCCCCTCGCGTTCGTCACCGTCCACTCACCGACCCAGAAGTCGAACTGCCGGTATTCCGGGGACGTACACGCCGCCGGCGGGGACGGAAGGCCCGTGTTCCGGGACGAAGCCGGCGGTACGGGCTCCGCCACGAACAGCACGGCGAGGAGCGCGGTTCCGAGCGAGACCGGCATGGGGCGCCTCCGTCCCTCTTGTACGCGCGGCGGCGAAGGAGGTTCCGGGGAACGGCCGCAGGTTACGGGCGCGCGGCTTCGACTCCCGCGTGAACCGGCGTGAGCCAGCCGTACCGGTCCTCGACGCGGCCTTCGACGATGTCGAAGAACGACTTCTGGATCGCCGCCGTCATCGGGCCGCGCGTGCCGTTCCCGACGGGGATGCGGTCCACCGAGCGGATCGGCGTGATTTCGGCCGCCGTGCCCGTGAAGAACATCTCGTCGGCCGCGTAAATCATCTCGCGCGGAATCGTCTTCTCCTCCATCTGGAACCCGAGCTCGCGTGAGAGCTGGATGACGGAGAGGCGCGTGATGCCCGGCAGCGTCGAGGCCGAGAGGGGCGGCGTGTAGAGGCGGCCCTTCCACACGAGGAAGAGGTTCTCGCCCGAGCCCTCCGAGATCCGCCCGTTGTGGTCCAGGGCGATTCCTTCGTGGTACCCGTTCGTGATCGCTTCCATCTTGATGAGCTGGCTGTTCGCGTAATTCGCGGTGGCCTTCGCCATCGCGGGCATCGTATTCGGCGCGATGCGCATCCACGAGGAGCAGCAGACGTCCACGCCTTTCTCGAGGGCCTCGGCCCCGAGGTACTTGCCCCACTCGTAGCAGCCGATCGCGACGTCGACGGGATTCGGAAACGGATTGACGCCGAGCGAGCCATAACCGCGGTAGACGAGCGGGCGGATGTAGCAGGCCGGGAAACCGTTCGCGCGGACGACCTCGAGCGTCGCCTCGCGCAGCTGCTCGAGCGTGTACGGAATCGCCATGCGGTAGATCTTCGCCGACCAGAACAGCCGGTCGAGATGGTCGTCGAGCCGGAAGATCGCAGGCCCGCGCGCCGTGTTGTAACAGCGCTCGCCCTCGAAGACGCCGGAGCCGTAGTGGAGCGCGTGCGTGAAGACATGGATCCTCGCGTCCGCGAAATCCACGAGCTTCCCGTTCATCCAGACCTTCTTGACGTTGTCGAAGCTCATGGCGGCCTCCGGGCCGAGATCCTATCCGAAAGCGTCGAAGATTCCGGCTGTCCCGTCAGCCCGGGTCGACCAACCGCGCGAGCGCCACGACCACCGCGGTCTCGAGGCGGAGGATCCGGGGGCCCAGAGAGAAGAACACCGGGGATTTCTCTGCGAATGAGGAGATCTCCGGCGGTGCAAACCCGCCTTCCGGGCCGATGACCACGATCGCGGCTCTCGGCAAGGTCGGCGCGGGGAGCGCGGCACCGCCGGGACTTGCGACGAACAGCTCTTCCCCTCTTACCCTTCCAAGAAAATCTCCCGTGCTCTTCGGACCTTCGACGAAGGGAACCAGCGTCCGGTCGCACTGCTTCGTCGCTTCCACCGCAATGCGCGCGAGGCGCGCGAGGCGCGCGGGGGACGAGAGCGCCGCGACGTGCGACTTCTGCGACCTCTCGCAGGCGAGGAGGACGAAGCCGGCCGCGCCGCACTCCGTTCCCTTCTCGATCGCCCATTCGACGCGCGCGGGCTCCGCGCACGCGAGGCCGACGACGACGCGGTT
>DATKLW010000153.1:0-29238 GCA_035542215.1 Thermoanaerobaculia bacterium
GATCTTTTGCGATTTCCGCCAGGATTCCCATGATCGCCTTGCCATTCTCGCTGTCGAGCGCAGCGGTCGGCTCGTCGGCGAGGATCACCGAAGGATCACCGACGACGGCGCGGGCGATGGCGACGCGCTGCTCCTGCCCGCCCGAGAGCTGGCGCGGGTAATGGTCCATGCGGTCCGCGAGGCCGACGACCGAGAGCGCGAGCTCGACCTGCTTCTTCCGGCGGGCCCGGTTCAGGCTCGTGAGGAGGAGCGGCAGCTCGACGTTCTCGTACGCGGTCAGGACCGGCACGAGGTTGTAGAGCTGGAAGATGAAGCCGACGTTCCCGCTGCGCCACTTCGCGAGCGCCGCCTCGCTCATCTTCGAGACCTCGGCGTCGCCGACGAGGATGCGCCCGGAGGTGGGCCGGTCGATCCCCGCGATGAGGTTCAGGAGCGTCGTCTTGCCCGAGCCCGACGGGCCCATGAGCGCGACGAAGTCCCCCTCGTCCACGCTCAGGGAGAGCTTGTCGAGGACCGTCAGGACCTGCGTGTCGCGGGTGTATTGCTTGACGAGCGAGTCGATCTGGATGAGAGGGGTCGCCATGCGGCTCTCCTTCGTTCCCTGGGAGTCAGTCTCTCTTGATGCGGACGTTCTGATCGCGGCGCCAGGCGTGCCCCGCGGAGGCGGCGTCCGCGACGATCTCCTCGCCGCCCGCGACGCCAGACGAGACCTCGACCTGCGCTCCGGCCGCGGGCCCGAGGACGAGCGGCCGGAAGACGGCCCGGTCGTTCGCGACGACGAGGACGCCCTTCTCCCCGCCGACGTCGACGAGCGATGCCGCCGGCACCATGACCTTCGGCTTCGCCTTCTCGTCGACCTTCGCCTCGGGGTTCAGGAAGACGACGCGGCAGGACATCTCGGGCAGGACCTTCGCGTCCTTGTCGAGAAGCTCGATCTTGACCTTCACGGAGCCCTTCTGCCGGTCGGCGGTCGGAACGATCTGGCGGAGGCGGGCCTTGTACGGCTTGTCCGGATAAGCGTCGAGGGCGACCTCGGCGGGCTGACCGATCGTGAGCTTCGCGACGTTCTGCTCGTTGATGTCCGCCTCCATCTCGAGCGAGGAGAGGTCGACGATGACGGCGAACGTCGCGCCGGCCGAGCCGGCGCCCCCGAACCCCTGTGGAGCGACCGTCTCGCCGAGGAAAGCCTTCTTGACGGTCACGACGCCGTTGATCGGGGAGTAGATCTCCGCGTTCTTGATCAGCTCGTCGGTGTATTTCACGAGCTGCTCGGCGGACGCGACCTGCGCCGCGAGGGAGCGCACCTGGGAGTCGGCGGCGTCGAAGGCCTGCTGCGAGCCGATCTTCTCGTCGAGCATGGCCTTGGCCCGGTTGCGGTCGAGGCGCGCGTTCTCGAGCTGCGCGACGACCTGGTCGCGCGCCGCGACGTACTCGCGCTTCTGCGCCTCGAGCTCCTGCGACTCGAGGCGGGCGAGGAGCTCGCCCTTCTTCACCCTCTGGCCCTCCTCGATGTTCAGCCACGCGATGCGGCCGACCGTCTTCGGCGAGATCTCGGCCTTCGCGCGCGCGACGATGTAGCCCGAGGCCGTGAGAACGGTCGAGGCCTGCGTCGGCGTCACGAGGGCGACGCGCGTCGTCGTGACCTCGGGCGCCCGGAGGGCGACGCCTTTCGAGCGTGCGAGGAAGAAGAGAAAGACGACGGCCGCGACGCAGAGCGTCGCGACGCCGGCCCAGACGAGGCGCCGGGACCCGGGCTCCTCGGCCCGGTCGATCTTGAGTGCGGACAGGTCGGCTGATTTGTTTAAGGGTTCCATGCGCGTTTCAGACTCGCTGGGTACGATAGCCGAAGGGCGTTCGTTTCAGGATGGGATCGAGGTTTTCGGCGAACGGGCGGCAGCGACCGGCGAACCGCAGGTCAGCTCTCCGCGGCGACGGCGGCCCGGAACGCGGCGAGGAACCCTTCGAGGTGCCGGCGTTCCGTCCGGACGTTCCCGATCGCGGCCCGGAGCGCGTAACGGCCCTTCACGAGGGCGTGGGAGACGAACGTCCGGCCGTCCTCGTTGATTCTCGCGAGGATCCGGGCGTTCGCGGCGTCGGCCGCCGCGCCGTCCATGGTCCGGGGTTGCCAGCGGAACGCGACGACCGAAAACGGGGACGGCGCGGCGAGGACGACGTCCGGCTCCTTCTCGAGCTCGGCGCGGAGCCAGCGCGCCTGGGAGATCGCGTCCGCGATCCGCGCCCGGACCCCCGCGACGCCGAACGCGCGCAGCGTCATCCACATCTTCAAGGCCCGGAACCGGCGGCCGAGCTGGACGCCGTAGTCCATGTACTCGCGCACGGTCTGGCCCTCGGGCGTCTCGAGGTAGTTCGGGACGACCGAGAACGCCCGCCGGACACGCTCCATGCGCCGGAAGAAAAGGCCCGTGCAGTCGTTCGGCACGAACATCCACTTGTGCGGGTTGAAGAGGACGGAGTCCGCGCGCTCCCAGCCCGAGAACAGCGGGCGCATTTCCGGGATCACGGCGGCGGACCCCGCGTACGCCGCGTCGACGTGCAGCCAGACGCCTTCCTTCGCGCAGAGATCCGCGATCGCCGGCAGGGGGTCGACCGAGGTGACGGCCGTCGTCCCGGCCGTCGCGACGACCGCGACGGGGACGCGGCCCGCCGCGCGGTCCGCCGCGATCGCGGCCGCGAGAGCGGAGGCGTCCATCCGGAAATCCCCATCGGACGGGATCTTGCGGAGGCCTTCCGTCCCGAACCCGAGGACGACGCAGGCCTTGTCGATCGAGGAATGCGCGAGCTCCGAGCAGTAGACGGCGCCAGCCGGGCGGCCCGCGAGACCCGTTTTCCGGACGTCCGGGTACGCCTGCTCGCGCGCGGCGGCCAGCGCGATGAGGGAGGCCGTCGAGGCCGTGTCCGCGAGCTGGCCGTCGAACCCGTCCGGGCCCCACGGGAGGCCGACGAGGTCGAGCAGCCAGCGCACGACGCCCTGCTCGAGCTCCGTGAGGACGGGCGACGTGCGCCAGAGGATCCCGATCTGGTTGTAGCCGGCCGCCAGGAACTCCCCGACGGCCGCCGGCGCCGAGCTCGTCGTCGCGAAGTACGCGAGGTACCCGGGGCTCTGCCAGTGCGTGAGGTTCGGCTCGACGAGGCGGTCGAGGTCGCGCTCGATCGACTCCCACGGCTCCGGCTCCTCCGGCGCGCGCGGCGGGAGCTGGGCGAGGATGTCGCCGGGCTTCGTCCGCGCGAGGACGGGGCGCGACTCGAGCGTTTCGAGGTACCGCGCGAGGCGGTCGACCGCGGCCTCGCCCATCCGCCGGAAATCGGCGGGCGAAAAGTCTCCGTGCGCGGGCGGGGGGCCGGGGAAGCGCGGGTTCCGGGGTATCACGCGCCGAGTGTACTCATCGGGCGTCGACGCGGAGAGTCGCCTGACCGAACGTGCCGCCGAGGGTGTCGTTCACGGAGACGCGCACGTCGTACCGGCCGGGCGGGAGCTGCAGCGTGACGAGGCGCGAGGCCGCCGTGTCGCGCACCTCCTTGTACTCGTCGCCCGAGTACGACAGGAACCAGTCGTCCACGACGGAGTCGCGCGCGGCGCCGTCCACCGCGGCGGCCTCGACCGCGATCTTCACGCTCGCGACGAACGCGTCGGCGTCCGTGTCGAAGCGCAGCTCCTCGTGCGGAACCCGGACCTCGAGCTTCCAGTACGGCTTCGCGGGGTCGTCCGAGGCCGTCGTCGCGCGGCCCTTCCATTCGAGGGCGACAGGGATCGGTTTTTTCGCGGTTCGCGCGACGCCCGGCCGCCGCTCGTCGGCGCGCGCCGCGCCTTCGGCGCGGCCGGCGCCGGCGCCGAGGGCGCCCGCGACCTGCGGCGCCGGCCCCGACGGGCGGAACGCCGACCGGGCCAGCATGTTCACGCCGCCTTTCCGCGTCCCGACCTTCACGGAGTACGTCTTCTTCGGGTCCACGCCGGCGAGGCGGACGCCGATCCGGTACGTCGCGGACGTCGCGTCGAGGAACTCCGTGAGGACCGCGCCCGCGTCGTTCGCCGAAACGTGCGACAGGCCGCCCGTGTCGGCCGCGTACCGGAGCGGCGTTTCATGGAGGTTCCGGAGGTCGTCGGCGCGGAGCTTCGACTCGAACGCGTACTTGTCCGAAGCGGAGGGCAGGTCGCGTCCGAGGCCGCCGGGATCGAGGAAGTGGACCATGACGCCCGACGACTGGAACCACTTCGAAAGGTCGTCGATTTCGTAGAGCGGGGTCGAGTCGAACGCGTACGAGCTCCCACCGACGGAAGCGGCGGCCCCCGGCGCGCCCGGCCACGAGGGGGGGTCCAGGATGCGCCCGCGCCCGCTCGAGCCGGAAGGCGGAGCCGCTGCGGGCGCCCGCACGCGCGCGTTCCGCTCGGCCCTGAGCCGCGCGAGGAAGTCGAAACCGGGGATCCGCTCGAACCCCTCGGACATCAGGACGAGGTGGCGCGGCCCGTCGAGAGCGGCGAGACGGCCGGCAGCGTCGCGCAGGTCCTCGACGGCGGCGCGGACGCGCCGGCGCTCGGCGGCGAGATAGTCCGTGATCGCCTGCGTGATCGGGCGCATGTCGCCGCCAGCCTGCTGCGTCGAGATCATGTCGTCGATGAGGGTCTTCTCGTAAGCCTTGCGCGTCTCGTACTGGGGCGGGGATTCCCCTCCACGCGCGGTTCCGTAAGCCGCCCGTCCCGTCCGCGCGGACGATTCGGGCGCGGTATCCGCGACTTCGAGGGACATGCGGTCCGCCTCGGCGAGGATCGCGTCGACCGAGCCCGCGTCCCAGACGCGCGCCGAGGGACCTCCGAAGTGCGTCAGGAGGCCGTAGCGCCCCGCGGGCGCGTGGTCGAGCGCCGCGTGGAGCGCGGCGGCCGTGTCCATGATCGAGCGGCGGGGGAGCTGCTCGAGGTCGATCCACACGAGGACGTGCCGGACCGTCGCATTCGCGTCGAACGGGAGGGTCGTCCCGGCGATGCGCTCTTCCGAGTCGGGCCGGCCTTCCTGCGGCGCGGCGGCGGCGCGCTCCTTCGGCGGCTCGAAGGAGTCGATCGCCTGGACCTTGCCCGCGACGCGGACTTCGAAATCCGCGGGTGTCAGGCCGAAGACGGGCCGGTTCTTTCCGTCCACGGCGACGACGTCGAGCACGAGGACGGTGACTTCCTCGGCGGCGGTCACGCCCGGCCTCGGCGTCGCCGCGGGCGGCGCGCCCGGCGGCGCCTGCGCGAGGAGAGGCGCGGCGAGGAAGAGGGCCGCGCCGGCCCGAAGCCTCCGGAGGACGAACCTTGTCATGGCGTTCCGGGGAGCACGGCCCGTGCCGGCGACCCCGTCAGCTGCTCGAGCCCGCCTTGCCCGGCTTGGCCGCGCGCATCTCGGCCGGGATCTGGAGCGGGCCGGTCTGGCGCAGGTCTTCCTTGATGATGAGGTCGAGGAAGAGCTCCCTCACGCCGTCCTGCCCCTGGGCCTTGAAGACGCTGCGCACGTCGCGCGGCTTGAGCTCGATGCCCGTCATCGCCTTCAGGTACTGGCAGAACACGATCGCTCGGGAACGGAACGAGACGACGAGGATGAAGAGGAGAACGGCAGCGAAACCGAGGAGCGCCATCCCCGTGACGTTCCGGACCTCGAAAATGGTCGAGGGATTCATGCGAATCCTCTCCGCGCCGGGCGAGCCGGTCTCATCGAAGTCTCCTTCCCCCCGCGAGCGCCCCCATCATAACGCGGCGACGCGCCTCAACGGCCGAAGGCGATCCGGTAGATGACGCCCGCCTTGTCGTCCGAGACGAGGAGGGAGCCGTCCGGTCGGACGAGGACGTCCACGGGCCGCCCCCAGGCCTTCTCTCCCTCGAGCCAGCCCTGCGCGAAGACGTCCTCGGCGACGGCCGCACCATTCCGGAGGGTGACGGTCACGACCCGGTACCCGACCTTCTTCTTGCGGTTCCACGAGCCGTGCTCGGCGATGAAGATCCGGCCCCGGTACGCGGCCGGGAAGGACGCCCCCGTGTAGAAGCGCATGCCGAGCGGGGCGACGTGAGCCGGGAGCTTCAGCGCCGGCGGCGTGAAGTCTCTGCACGGCCTCTCCTTGCCAAACTCGGCGTCCTTCACGTCGCCGCCGTGGCACCACGGAAAGCCGAAGTGCATGCCGGCGGCCGGCGCGTGGTTCAGCTCGTCGGGCGGCGTGTCGTCGCCCATCCAGTCGCGCCCGTTGTCGGTGAACCACAGCTCGCGCGTCGCGGGGTCCCAGTCGAACCCGACGGTGTTCCTCACCCCCCGCGCGTAAACCTCGAAACGGGTCCCGTCCGCTTTCATCCGCGAGATCGTGGCGTAAGGATCGCTTCGCTGGCAGATGTTGCACGGCGCCCCGACCGGGACGTAAAGCCAGCCGTCCGGCCCGAATGCGATGAACTTCCACCCGTGATGCGGGTCTTTCGGCAGCGCGTCCGTGACGACCACGGGACTCCCGGGATTCTTCAGCCGGGACTCGATGTCGTTCCAGCGCAGGATGCGCGAGACCTCCGCGACGTAAAGAGCGCCGTCCCGCACGGCGACGCCGTTCGGCTCGTTCAGGTCCTTCGCGAGCGTCAGGACCTCCTTCGCCTTCGTCCCCTCGCCCGCGTCGACGACCGCGTAAACGAAACCGTCGCGCGTCCCGACGAAGAGCGTCCCGCCGGGGCCCATTGCCATCGACCGCGCGCCCGGCGCCTCCGCGTAAATCGAGATCGAAAAGCCGGGCGGCAGGGTGATCTTGTCGAGCTTGACGTCCTTCGCGTCGGCGAACGCATTCGCCGCAAAGAAGGGGAAGAAGAGAAAGAAGAAGATTTTTCCGGAAGGTGAAGAGGGGATCGGCATTGGCGTCCGGCCTCCGCGCGATCCGGATTATCGCCGCCTGTTTCACCCGCATAATCCTCGTCCCATGGCGCTCACCGACGAGACCCCGCCCCCCCCGGCTTCCCCGGCCCCTCGACGCCGTGGAGATCCGGCGCTCGCGCGCGAGCTCGCCGCGCTGAAGAAGAAGCTGGGAGAAGAACCGTGAATCCTCTCGTCGACGATCGCGATCTCGAGTTCCTCCTCTACGAGGTCCACGACGCCACCTCGCTCCTCGCGTACCCGCACTTCGCCGAGCACGGGAAGGAGACGTTCGACGCGTATGTCGAGGTCTGCCGGCGCTTCGCGCGCGAAACCCTTTTCCCGGCGTACCGCGCAATGGACGCCGAGCCTCCGGTTCTGTCCGGAGGGCGCGTGACGGTCCATCCGCGGCTCCACGAAATCTGGCCGAAGCTCGTCGACCTCGGCGTCGTGTCGGCCTCCCGGCCCTTCGACGTCGGCGGCGCCCAGCTGCCCCTCATCGTCGCGACGGCAGCCCAGCTCTACCTCATGGCGGCCGACTGCGCCGTGTGCAGCTTCGCCGGCCTGACGACGGGCGCCGGCCACCTGATCGAGACCTTCGCGAGCCCGGCGCTGAAGGAGACGTACCTCTCGCGGCTTTACGAGGGGCGGTGGACCGGCACGATGGCGCTCACGGAGCCGCAGGCGGGCTCGAGTCTCTCGGACGTCGCGACGCGCGCAAAGCCGTCCGGCGACCACTGGCTGATCTCGGGCTCGAAGATCTTCATCTCGGGCGGCGACCACGACCTCGCCGATAACGTCGTCCACATGGTCCTCGCGCGCCTCGACGGGGCGCCCGCCGGGATCCGCGGCGTGAGCCTCTTTCTCGTCCCGAAGCTGCGCCTCGAGTGGGGCGGGCTCGTTCCGAACGACGTGAGGACGGCGGGCCTCGTCCACAAGATCGGCTGGAAGGCGCTGCCGGCGGCCGTCCTGTCCTTCGGCGAGGAGGGCGACTGCCGCGGCTGGCTCGTCGGCGAGCCGAACCAGGGCGTGCCTTACATGTTCCAGATGATGAACGCGGCGCGCATCTCGGTCGGCGCGGACGCCGTCGCGACGGCCTCGGTCGCGTACCACGAGAGCCTCGCGTACGCGCGGACGCGCCCGCAGGGCAGGCCCGCAGGCAGCCGCGACCCGGCGAAGCCGCAGGTCCCGATCGTCGAGCACGCCGACGTGCGCCGGATGCTCCTGCGCCAGAAGGCGATCGTCGAAGGAGGCCTCTCCCTGATTCTCTGCGTCGCGAAGCTCGCGGACGCCTCCGAGCACGCGCCGGACGCCGCGGAGAGGGAGCGCGCGCAGATCCTTCTCGACCTCCTGACGCCGGTCGCGAAGAGCTTCCCGGCCGAGAAGGGCTTCGAGTCCACGTGCCTCGCCCTGCAGGTCCACGGCGGGTACGGCTACTCGAGCGAGTACCTTCCCGAGGCGCTCGTGCGCGACCAGAAGCTGAACTCGATCCACGAGGGGACGACCGGAATCCAGGCGCTCGACCTCCTCGGCCGCAAGGCCGTGGCGCAGGGCGGCGCGGCGCTCGCCGTCCTCGGCCGCGAGGTCGCGGCGGCCTGCGAACGCGCGGAGAAGGCGGGGGTGCACGCCGGCTGGATCACAGAAGTGCGGGCGATGGGAGCGCGGATCGTCTCCGTGACGGCCGGCCTCGGAAAGAAGGGCGCGGGCGGCGACGTCGAGGGGATGCTCCGGCACGCCGCGGACTACCTCGAGCTCTTCTCGGCGTACGTCGTCGCGTGGCAGTGGCTGCTCCAGGCGGCTGTCGCGCGCGAGGCGCTCGACGAGGGGCGCGGGCCGGAGGCCTTCTACGAGGGCAAGCTCGCCGCCGCGCAGTACTGGATCCGGACCGAGCTCCCGAAGGCCGCCGCGCTCGCGTCGCTCTGCGAGGAGAACGAGGACTCTTACGCGCGGATGCGGGCGGACTGGTTCTAGGCGGTCAGGCGCCCGCGGCTCCCCTCACGCGCTCTTCGACCGTCGACTTCGAGGCGCCGAGGGCGCGCGCGAGGGCGTCGACCGCGAGGCGGGCGCGGACCGCGTCGCCGCACGTGAAGAGGTCCACGGCGGCCTCGCCGCGCTCGGGCCACGTGTGGATCGTGAGGTGCGACTCGGAGATCACGACGACGCCGCTGACGCCCTGCGGGCTCAGGCGGTGGATGTGGATCCCGAGGACCTTCGCGCCCATCGTCTTCACGGCGTCGACGAGGAGCGTCTCGACGAGGACCGGATCGTCCAGCGTCTCGAACGGCGCTCCCGCGACGTCGAGGAGGAAGTGGATCCCGAGCGGCTTCACCGGATCCCCATCGCGCCGACGGCGCCTTCGTTCGCGGGCTTGACCTTCCAGAGGAACGCGTCCCAGACGTAGTGCGTCGCCTGCGGGAGCGCGAGAAGCGGGACGATCAGCGTGAGCGCGAGCGCTCCCGGTTCGATCGCGGCGCCCGGGAAGAGGCGCGCCTGGTCGTGCCAGACGAGGCGGTCCCAGCCCCACTCCTCCGCGAACGCGATCGCGAGAAGCGGGAGGAGGAAGAGCGGGAGGCTCGCGAGTCCCCGGTCGACGAGGGAGAGCGGCTGTCCCGCCGCGCGCCGGCCCCGGGCCCGCGCCTTCGACGTGAACCAGACGAGACCGAGATACGGAATCCCGTGGACGAAGACGTTCGTGACCGTGAACGCGTAATCGGAGTCGAAGACGACGATCCCGAGGAACCACGTGGCGGCCGTCGTCAGGACGACGAGGACCTTGCCCCACGAGACGCGCCGGCCCGCGCGCGCGCGAGCCAGCTCCTTGACTGCCCAGGCCGCGAACACGGCGGCGTAGAGGGCGAACGCGGCCGTCGAGACCCACGCGGGGAGGCCCGTCAGGAAGTCGCCCTTGAGGAACCACTGGAAGCGGCGCGGAAGATGCGCGTGCCAGAAGAGGAGCGGCGTCAGCGTTGCTCCGTAAATCGCGGCCGCGTCGAGGCGCCGGGAGAACGCGCCCTCCGGCCCTTCGCCGTTCTTCCGGCGGTAGAGCGCGACCCAGCCGTATTGCTGGCGCACGAAGTGGAAGACGGCGAGGTACGCGAGCACCCTCCAGAAGAAGAGCGCCGACACGGAGTACGCCGCGACCCCCGCGGCCCACGCGAGGAGCGGGACGCCGGCGTAGAGCGCGAGGCGCTCGTGCGCCTCCTCGCCGTCCGCGAGGACACGCCAGCCCGTGGACCAGACGTGAGCGACGTCCACGCCGACGATTCCCACGAGGAAGACCCACGGCGGCGCATCGCCGTCGAGGAGACCCGTCGCGGCGCCGGCGCCGAGGAGAACGAGCGCGAGTGCGGCCGAGCCTCCGAAGAGGAGGAGATCGGCGCGCCGGGAGAAGAGCCAGTTCGAGGGAGCGTCGGGCACGTTCGTTCCGATGTTATCGCCGCGCCCGTCACGCCGCGGCGAGCGGCGCGGACTTTGCGCCGCGCGCGGCGAGGATCGCCTCGGCGGCCCTCACGCCCGAATCCTGCGCCTCCTCGAAGAGCGGGAGGCCGGCCGAGTCCGCGTGTGCGAAGTGGACGCCGCCCTCGGGCGCGAGGCGCCGCACGGGGTTCGAGAGGAAGCCGGGCGTCGGGCGCAGCATCGCGTGGCCCCAGCGCGCGAAGTCCATCCGCGTCACGAGAGACGGGAGGTCCACGTGGGCGCGCACGAGGTCCGCGAGGACGGCGCCCGCGAGGTCCTTCCACTCCGCGGCGAGGAGGTGCTCCCGCGCCTTCGCGGGCTCCTCGTCCGTGAGCGGCATGTACCACGTGAAGACGGTCGAGCCGTGGTCCTTCCCGGTCTGGTGCGTCGCGACGACGTAGCCGAGCGAGCGCGAGTCGTAGAGGACGTTGTCCCAGGCGAGGGGATACTCCGCCTCCTTCGGCCGGCCCGAGAGCGTCACGTTCGCGACGATCCACGGCGCGTACGAGAGCGTTTCGAGCCACGCGGGAGGGTCGGTCCTCCACGGCGCGTAGACGTGCCGCGCCGCGTATTTCGGGAGCGCGAGAATCGCGTCCCGCGCCTCGACCGCGACGACCTCGTTTCTCCCGGCGTCCAGGTAGCGGAGCCGGACGGGCGCGCCGTGCGACGCCGACGGCTCGGCGTCGAAGACGAGCGCGCGCGGGTCGAGCTTCCCGGCCGCGGACTTCGCGAGGTGTGCGACGAGCCGGCCGTTCCCCTCGGGCCACGTCAGGAAGTCCGACGGCTCCTCGTCCTCGTCCTCCCCCGGGAGCCGCGCCGCGTTGTAGTGGATGCCGGCCCAGGCCGAGATGCCCCCGAGGTTCGTCCCGAAATCGTCGCGGCACCCGTACTCGGCGAGCCAGCGGAGGCGCTTCGACGTGAACCCGTTCGCGTCCAGCCACTCGGCCATCGTCGTCCGGTCGAGCGCGAGGAGGTCCGCGTCGTCCGAGGAGCGGCGCGTCGGGATCGCGAACGCCCGGCGCCCCTTCGCGTCTTTCTTCCCGGCGAACGCATCCATGAGGACGCGGAACCGGTTGACCTGCTCGACGTCCGTGCGCGACGCCCCCTCGTACGGGTACAGCCCTGCGTGCCACCGGTTGCCGTAGTAGAGGCGCTCCTCCGGCTCGCGGCAGAGCATCTCCTCGGCCCACTCGGGCGCGCCGTCCGCGTCGCGGGAGACGAGCGCGCCGATCTCCTCGAGAACGGCCTCGAGCGCGGGGTTGCGGAACGCCGGCACCGGGACGTAGTGCGCGCCCCACGGGAAGCGGCTCACGTCGTTCGCGCCCGAAAGCGCCGTGCCGCCCGGGGAGGCCTCGAGCTCGTAGACCCGGAAGTCGCCGTCCCCCGCGCGCGCGAGGCGCCATGCCGCCGAGAGGCCGGAGACGCCGCCGCCCACGATCGCCGTCCCGACCCTCTCCGTCCGGACGGGGGGACGCGCGAAAAGGTCCCCGCCGCGCAGGAGGTGGCCGAGGGAGACGTCGGGCGCCGCGAACCCGCCCGGGAACTCGAGCGCGCGCACGTCCTTGCGCGTGCAGCCCGCGAGGGCCGACGCGAGGGCGGCGAGAGCCGGCGCGCCCACGAGCGACGCGATCGCGTCGCGGCGCGTCAGTCGAAGCGCTTCCACTCGTGCTCGTACGTCCGGACGAGGATCTGGTCGTTGAGGCGGTTCACGGGAGATTCCACGGGACCCGTGTCGGGCCCGAAGACGAAGAGCGTCGGGAGGAGATCGACCGAGAGCGCGCGCAGTCTCTCCGGCAGCCGGGGCGCGACGTCGAAGGCCTTCTTCGCCGCGAGGACGAAGCCCCACTCGCCGAACGACGGCACCGCGACGTGATACGCCTTCGTCTTGAAGCCGGCGGCCCGAAGCGTCGCGTCCACGATCCAGAAACTCCGGCGCGCGAAAAGAGGCGACGTGGACTGGACCGAGACGACGCCGTCCGGGTCGAGCCGCTTCCGGAGGAGCGTGTAAAAGCGCGACGTGTAAAGCTTCCCGACCGCGTAGCTGTTCGGGTCCGGGAAGTCGACGATCACGACGTCGAAGAGGTCCGTCGCCTTGTCGATCCAGACCATGGCGTCGTCGTTCACGACGTGGACCCTGGGTGAGCCGAGCGAGTTGCCGTTCAGCGCGAGGAAGAGCGGGTTCGTCCGCGCGAGCGCCGTCATCGCGGGGTCGAGGTCCACGAGCGTGACGCTCTCGACCTCGGGATGCTTGAGGATCTCGCGGACGGCGAGACCGTCGCCGCCGCCGAGGACCGCGACGCGCCGCCCGCTCCGGGCCGCCGCGAACGCGGGATGAACGAGGGCCTCGTGATAGCGGTACTCGTCCACGGAGGAGAACTGCAGGTGCCCGTTCAGGAAGAGCTGGAAGCCGGCCCGGTTCCGGGTCACGACGATCCGCTGGTACGCGGTCGTCTTCGCGACGATGACCTCGTCCGCGTACTGGTTCTCCTCGGCGATCGCCGTGAGGCGGTCCGCGAGGACGAACGCGGCGACGAGGATCGCGCCCGTCGCGGCGGCGCGGATGTAAAGGCCAGCCGGGTGGCCGATGCGGTGCCGGAAAAGGTGGAGAGACCAGAACGCGACGGCGATGTTCAGGAGGCCGAAGAGGACGGACGTCCTCGTCAGTCCGAGGCGGGGGAGGAGGACGAGCGGGAAGAGGAGCGAGGCCGCGAGCGACCCGAGGTAGTCGAACGTGAGGACCTGCGAGACGAGGTCCCGGAACTCGACGGCGTCCTTCAGGAGGCGCATGAGGAGCGGGATTTCGAGCCCGACGAGCGTCCCGATCAGGACGACGACGCCGTAGAAGACCGGCGGGAACCAGCGCGGCGACGAAAACGCGAAGAAAAGGGCCGGGGCGGAGAGGCCGCCGATGAGGGCGACGGCGATCTCCGCATCCACGAACCGGCGCGCGACGCCTCGGACGATGTAACGCGAGAGGAACGCGCCGAGGCCGAGGGACGAGAGGTAGACGCCGATCACGAGGGAGAACTGCGTGACGGAGTCGCCGAGGAGATAGCTTGCGAGCGCGCCGGCCACGAGCTCGTAGACGAGCCCGCACGAGGCGATCACGAAGACGGTCAGGTAGACGGGCGTCACGCCCCGGGTCGTCCCGGCGGCGCGGCCCTCCGCGCGAGCGTCCCCGCTCACAGCCCGGTCCGGAGCGCCGTCAACCGCCCGTGACCGACGCGGCGATGATGATCGCCATCGCGATCACGATCGAGCCGAGGACGATGCCGAGCGCGATGTTCTGGTCCTCCTCCATCTCCTTCTTGAGCGAGAAGGGGAGGAGCTTCGGGAGGATCGCGAAGAAGATCGCGAACAGGCCGAGGCCGAGACAGGAGAACACGACCGTCGAGATCACCTGGTGCCCGTGCTGCGCCCACCAATCCATCACTTTCCTCCGCTCCAGAAGTGCCACGTACGGTAGCCGCCGGCGTTGCGCGCGCCCTGCGGCAGGGTTTCGTGTTTCACGGCGCCGCCCGTCTCCCAGCCCGTGAACGCCGTCCACGAGTACCCGAGGAGGAGGAGCGCGCCGAAGACCTGGAAGAGCCGTCTCATCGTGTCTCTCCGTTCATTCGTCCGAGTCGGAGCCGGAGTCCTCCGAGCCGCGCCCGGCCCCGGCCTGCGTAAAGTCGCTCTCCGCCCAGCGCCGCCCTTCCCACGAGAGCTTCGAGAAGACGAGGAGGAACGGAGGCACGAAGAGGAGGACGAGCGTCCAGATGAGGTGCGAGAGGTGCGGCACGCCGCTCGTGAGCCGAATCCGGAACTGCGGCGGCGCGTGCCCCTGCTCGGTCTCGGGGTCGATCCGTGCGACCCATTTCCCCGCAGGGACGCGCGAGACCCACACGGTGCGGCTTTGCTGACCCTCGCTCCAGCTCTCGCCGCCGTCGACGCCGTGGTAGCGGTCCGAGACGAGGCTGAAAGAGCGCGCCTCGCCCGTCCCCTCGGCGATGAGGCTCACGCCGGCATCGACCCAGCTGTTGTCGGTCGGCGACCAGATGACGGCCTCGAGGTTCGCCGTCCGAGGTGTCTCGAAGGGATCGGAGAGGATCACGCGCTGCGCGGCCTCGGCTTCCTCCTTCGCCTCGCGCGCGGCGACGGGGTTCCGGGGCGTGGCGGCCGGCGCGGGCGCCGGCGCCGTCTGCTGCGCCCAGCCGCCCGCGGCGGCCGGGGACCCGCGCTCCGCGTAAATCAGCCGGGCGGCGTCGACGAGGTCGTACGTCTTGTCGAAGACGATGCGGTTCGGCGCCGTCACCTTCGCGACGATGAAGACGGCGATCGCGGCAAGGGCGAGGATGCGGGCCGTCTTCCACCAGAGGTGGCTCGTGCCTTCGTGCGACCACGGCTGCACGGCCCCGACGCCGGATTGCGCCGGGAGCGCAGCGGCCGGGAACGCTGCGGCGACGTCCTCGCGGGGCACGTAGAGCCCTTCGGTCCACGCGACTTCCTTCTGTGCCTCCTCGCACGAGAGCATCCTCGGCGGGGCGACGTAGTCCGTCGCGACCGTCGCCTCGCCCTTTTTCACGGCCCAGTAGAACTCGCCGACGACGGCGTCCACGCGCGCGTGGCTGCGCGAGAAGATGCGGTAGCGCGTGCCCTTGTACGTCGCGTAACGCGCGGACGCCTCGACCGCGCCCGCAGGCACGGGCTCGAGGAGCGTGAAGTGGCCGTTCGACTCCGCGAGCCAGTGGTAAGCCTCGGTCTTCTCCTCCTTGAGGAGATACTCGTCCCAGTAATACGTCGTGCCGTCGGACGTCGTGGCCTTGTGGAGGGCGCCGAGGACCGCGTACGCGTGGCCGTTCAACGTGCCCTCGGCGCCAGGCGGAATCGCCGGCCGGAAGGGCACGGTGCTCAGCCGGGTCAGGACCTCGAACTTGTCGGGCGGGCCGTCGCCGGCTTTTCCTCCGAGGAGCGAGCCGCAGTGGCTGCAGGCGACGCGGACGGTGTTCGCGGCGTCCTTCAGCTCGAGTGCGCCGCCGCAGTTCGGGCAGTTCAGCGCCTGCGCCTTCGCCGAGGACTTGCGGTCCTTCCACGCCGTGAGACCCTCGATCCCGAGGTCTGCAAGCTCCAGCCGGCGGCCCACGTAGAAGCCGTCGAGGCCGGGATCGTCGCCGTAGTCGAGCGTGCCGAGCGAGCCGTCGCCGCCCGAGATGTCCGCGTAACGGAAAACGGACCCCGGCGGCGCGGCGAACGGCAGGTCGCCCTCGGCCGATACGTACGTGGCTTCCCGGACCTCGGCGATCGCGTAACGGCCGTATGCGCCGAGGTCGAGCGACTGGCCCGGTGCGAGAGCCGTCCATTCGGGCACGGGCGGCGGCTTCAGCGGAAGCATCATCCAGAAGCCCCCCTGCGCCTCGGCGAGCCACGCGTAGCCGCCGTCTCCGAACGCGACGTGCCACTCGTCCCACGTTCCCTCGCCCGTCGAGAGCTGGAGGCGGCCGACGATCGTGAACGGCTTGACGGACTTCGAACCGCGGCTCCTCATCCCGACCTTGAACGGCGAGGACGTCGGGACGAGGTCGGCGACGACGCCGATCGCCTCGAGGTTCACGCCTTTGCGCGCGACGGCGGAGCGGCACTGCCGGCAGATCGTCACGACGGACGAGCCGGCCGAGAACAGGACCTCCGCCCCGCAGTTCGGGCACTGGGCCGCACGCGCGCTCAAGGTGGGGAGATCTTAGACGAGAACGCGTCGCGGCCTCTTGTTGTTAGCCTTCCCGCGTGCCCCCCCGCCGTCTCGCCCGGGAAGCCGCCGCCGTCTGCGGCGCCGCGCTCCTGCTCGCTCTGTTCGCCCTGAGGGCCGGGCCGTGGTGGAGCCGCGGCGTGGTCGGCACGGGCGACGCGTGGCAGACGCTCTGGAACATCGACCACGTCGGGCGAGCGTTCCGGGGGGAGGAGCCGTTCTGGTCCTCGCCGCGCGTCTTCGCGCCCGAGGGCGCGAGCCTGCGCGCCCACACGCTCTCGCCCGCGAACACGGTCCCCGCGGCCCTCCTCGCGTCCGTGGCCGGCCTCTTCACGGCGTACAACACCGTGCTCCTCCTCACGTTCGCCCTCGCGGCGGGCGCGAGCTACCGTCTCGCGCGGCGCCTCGGGGCGTCGCCCGCGGGAGCGGCTCTCGGGGCGCTCGTCTTCGCCTTCGCGCCGCAGCGGATGGCGCGCACGCTCGGGCACCTGAACCTCCTCGCGATCGGCTGGCTGCCCGCCGCGCTCGAAGGCCTCCTCGTCGCGTCGCGGGGCGCGGGGCGGCGACGGGCGGCGGGCGTTCTCGCGGGCGCGGCGGGCCTCGTCCTCCTCGCCTTCTCGGATTGGTACCTCGCGCTCATGGGCGCCCTCACGGCGGCGTCCTTCGCGGCGTTCGAGGTCGCCCGTGCGCCGCGCCCGAGACGCGCGGGGACGGCCGGGGCCCTCGCCGCGGCGGGCCTTCTCGCCTTCGTCATGGTCTTCCCGGCGGCGCGCGCCCTCGCGCGCGAGACGGCCGGGCTCGCGGGCCACGACGCGCGGGCGGCCAGCGCGTCGCTGACGTCCTTGTTCATCCCCTCGAAGAGCCAGGTCCTTTTCCGTGTCGCCCCGTCGCTGGCGGCGCGCGAGGGGACGACTGCCGAGGAAAGCGGGAACTACCTGGGTTTCGTCCCTCTCGCGGCGCTCGCGGCCGCAGCGATCGGTCGCCGCCGGGAAAGGGAACTCGACTTCGCGCTCGCGGCGGGCGCTGCGTCTCTCGTCCTCGCTCTCGGCCCCGTGCTCCGGATCTTCTCGTCGCCGACCGGCATTCCGCTCCCGTATGCGCTTCTCGAGAAACTCATCCCGGCCCTGCGGCTCGGCGGCGCCGTGAACCGCTTTCAGGCGCTCGCGTTCCTGCCGCTCGCCCTCGGGGTTGCGTTCGCAGCGAGCCGCCTTCTCGCGGAGGGCCGCCGCGCGTCCGTCCTCGCGGGGACTCTGCTCCTCGCCGCCGAATTCGCGCCCGCGGATCCGGGCCATTCCGTGTGGCCTTTCGACCCGCCGGATCCCGCGATGGCGGCGATCGCGCTTTCGCCGGCGCCGGGCATCGTCCTCGACGTCGACCCGGGGAACCTCGACATGATCCACCAGCTCGAGCACGACCGGCCGCAGGTCCTCGGCTGCCTCTCGCGCACGCCGCCGGCCGCGCTCTCGCGGCGGCTCGCGGACCCCGTGATCGGGCCGCTCCTTGATGAGAGCGCTCCGGCCTCCGGCCTTTCAACGGCCGTCGCGGCCGCGTGGCTCCGCCACCGCTGGAACGTCGCGTTCGTCTTGAGCCCGGGCTTTCCGGAGTTCGAGCGGCGGGCCCGGGCGCTCGGCTTCCCGGAGATCGCGCGGAGCGGCCGGGGGGATCGCGCCGTCGTGTTCCGCGTGCCGGAGGAACCCGTGCCGGACGTCGAGGGCGTCGAATTCCATGACGTCGCCGGCAATCCTCCGGGAGGGAGGAAGAAGGGGATTTTCTTCGAAGGTCTATACGGACCCGAGCGCGTTCCCTTCGGCGGCCCGCCCGAGCCGGGTTGCTGGACGCGCGCCGACGTTCTTCTGGTCGTGCCGCTTGCGCCGGGGAGTTCTCGGCTCCGCCTCGGGGCGCCTTCCGACACGCGGCCGGCGGTCGCGATCCGCTGGGGAACGCACGGGGCGGACGCCGGACCCTTCGAAGGGATTCTCGAGATCCCTCTTCCCGTCGGCGCCGGCGACCGCACGCCGGACGGCATGGTCCGCGTCACGATGAAAGTCGCGCCCACCCTCCGCGAAGAGCGGACGGGCGGGCGCGAGCTCGGCGTGTACCTGGTCTCGCTCTCGAAGTAGGCGTCAGGCCTTCGCGAGCTGCCGGAGGACGAAGTGGAGGATGCCGCCGTTGCGGTAGTAGTCCACCTCGTTCGGCGTGTCGAGGCGGCAGACGGCCGTGAAGGTCTTCTTCTTCCCTTCGGTGTCCGTGGCCGTCACCGTCAGCTTCTTCTTCGGCGAGAGGCCCTCGGCGATGCCGGAGACCGCGAACGTCTCCTGCCCCGACAGGCCGAGAGTTTTCGCGTCCTGGCCGGCCTCGAACTGGAGCGGGAGGACGCCCATCCCCGCGAGGTTCGAGCGGTGGATGCGCTCGAAGCTCTTCGCAATGACCGCCTTCACGCCGAGGAGCATCGTGCCCTTGGCGGCCCAGTCGCGCGAGGAGCCCGTGCCGTACTCGGCGCCGGCGAGGACGACGAGCGGCGTCTTCGCGGCCTGGTACTTCATCGACGCGTCGTAGATCGACATCTGTTCGCCGCTCGGGAAGTGGATCGTGACATTTCCCTCGCTGCCCGGGATCAGGAGGTTCCGGAGGCGGATGTTCGCGAACGTGCCGCGCATCATGACCTCGTGGTTGCCCCGGCGCGCGCCGTAGGAGTTGAAATCCGCGGGGGAGACGCCGTGCGCGACGAGGTACTTCGCCGCCGGTGAGTTCTTCGCGATGTTTCCGGCGGGCGAGATGTGGTCGGTCGTGACGGAGTCACCGAGCATGACGAGGGCGCGCGCGCCACCGAGGTCCTTCGCCGGCGGAGGGACTTTGGGAATGTCCGTGAAGAACGGGGGCTTCCGCACGTAGGTCGAGGACTCTTCCCAGAGGTACGTCCGCCCCTTCGGGATCTGGAGCGCCTGCCACCTTCCGTCCCCTTCGAAGACCGCGCCGTACGCGGTCTTGAAGTGCGCGGGCTTCACGGCGGTGGCGACCGCTTCCTGGACCTCGTCCGGGGTCGGCCAAATGTCCTTCAGGTAGACGGGCGCGCCGCTGCGGTCCGTCCCGATCGGCTCGGTCGTGAGGTCCTTGTCCATTTCGCCCGCGAGCGCGTACGCGACGACGAGCGGGGGCGAGGCGAGGTAGTTCATCTTGACCTGGGGGTTGATGCGCCCTTCGAAGTTGCGGTTGCCCGAGAGAACGCCCGCGACGACGAGGTCGCCCGCGCGCACGGCGTCGGACACGGCGTCCGGCAGCGGGCCCGAGTTGCCGATGCACGTCGTGCAGCCGTAGCCCACGAGGTGGAACCCCACGGCCTCGAGGTAGGGCATGAGGCCCGCGTCCCTCAGGTAATCCGTGACGACCTTCGAGCCGGGCGCGAGCGACGTCTTGACCCACGGCCTGGCGGAGAGGCCGCGCTCGACGGCCTTCTTCGCGAGGAGGCCCGCGCCGAGCATGACGGACGGGTTCGACGTGTTCGTGCACGACGTGATCGAGGCGATCACGACCGCTCCCTGCGGGAGGTCGTACGTGACCCGGCCGTCGCGGACGGGCGCCGTCTTCGTGAGGGAGCCGAGGGGAGAAGCGGAGGAGAGGGCCTGGGCGTTCGCGGCGGGATGCTGGGCGGCCGTGGGCGCCGGGGCGGACGGCTTCAGCGCCGTCCCGGGCGCGGTCATTCCCTGATCGCCCCCCTCCCCGAGCCACTTTTCGATCACTTTCGGATCGACCTTTGCGCATTCACCTTCGAAGAAACCCTTGAGACTCTCTCGGAAGATTCTCTTGCTGTTCTTCAGCGGCACGCGGTCCTGCGGGCGCTTGGGCCCCGCGAGGGAGGGCTCGACGTCCTTGAGGTTGAGCGTGAGGGTGTCCGTGAAGACGGGCTCCGGCGAGTCGTCCGTGCGGAACAGGCCCTGCTTCTTGCAGTAGGCCTCGGCGAGCGCGACGGTCTTCGCGGGCCGGTTCGTGAACTTCAGGTAGCGGATCGTCTCGGCGTCGACGGGGAAGAATCCCATCGTCGCGCCGTACTCGGGGGCCATGTTCGCGATCGTCGCGCGGTCGGTCAGCGCGAGGCCCGCGACGCCGGGGCCGAAGAACTCGACGAACTTCCCGACAACGCCCTTCTTGCGGAGCATCTGCGTGACCGTGAGGACGAGGTCGGTGGCCGTTGCGCCCGCGGGCAGCGTCCCGACGAGCTTGAACCCGATCACGTCGGGGATGAGCATCGACTGCGGCTGGCCGAGGAGCGCGGCCTCCGCCTCGATGCCGCCGACGCCCCATCCGAGGACGCCGAGGCCGTTGATCATCGTCGTGTGGCTGTCGGTCCCGACCAGGGTGTCCGGGTAGGCGGTCCTGCCGGCGCCGGCGAAGACGACGCTCGCGAGGTACTCGAGGTTCACCTGGTGGCAGATGCCCGTGTCGGGGGGGACGACGCGGAAGTTGCGGAACGCGTTCTGCCCCCAGCGCAGGAACGCGTAGCGCTCGCGGTTGCGGTCGAACTCGAGCTTCGCGTTGTTCCCGAAGGCCTGCGACGTCGCGAACTGGTCGACGATGACGGAGTGGTCGATCACGAGGTCGGCGGGCGCGAGCGGGTTGATCTTCTCGGGGTTCCCGCCCATCGCGGCGAGCGCCTCGCGCATCGCCGCGAGGTCGACGACGGCCGGGACGCCCGTGAAGTCCTGCAGGAGGACGCGCGCGGGGCGGAACGCGATCTCGCGGTCCGCCGGCTTCCGCACGTCGCGGTTCGCGAGCGCCTCGATGTCTTCCTTCGTCACGGTTCGGCCGTCTTCGTGGCGGAGGAGGTTCTCGAGGAGGATCCGGAGCGAGAACGGGAGCTTCTTGACCTTGGGGAACTTCTTCTCGAGGGTCTTGAGGCTGTAGAAGTGGTACGTCGCCGAGCCGGCCTTCAGGCTGGCCCTGGTCTTGAAGCTGTCCTGCATCTTGTCCTCCGGCATTCCCGCCGGAACCGGCGGGCGGCGCATTTTAAGCGCAGGTCGGCCGGGATGCCCTGATACAGGCGGATCAGGCTCTTTTCGCTATTGTCCGGGAGCGGCGCCGGCCGGCGCGAGCCGCCGCACGAGCTCGTCCCACTCCGCGGGAGACAGCGTCCGCTGGAGGTTGGAGACGGCGTCCAGGACCTTGTCGTCGAGCTTCTCCTGGGCCTCGGTCACCTTCTCCAGCCCCGAGATGAAGTCGTCCCGGGTGGAGTTCTTCTTCTCGAGGAGGGCGAGGAACTTCTTCGCAGCCGACTCGGGGTCGGCCCCGTGCTTCTTGATCGCCGCCGCGAGGTCCGCGAGCGTCTTGTCGGCGGAGGCCGCGCGGGCCGGGTCCGTGACGACGCCGGGCAGCTCCTTCCGGGCCTGCTCGGCGAGGAACGGCATCCCCCCGCCTGCGCCGAGCTGGGCGACGATCGCCTTCCACTCGTCCTTCGGGAAGGACGCGCGGATGGCCAGGAGCGCCTCGGAGGCGTCGAGGACGGCCTTGCGCCGCTGGTCGCGGAATTCGTTGAGCGCGCGGTTGCGGTCCGCCTGCTCGGTCCCACGGGTCAGAAGGACGGACCTTCTCGAAGCGTCGGCCTTTCGGATCGCCTCCTTGTCGGCCGCCAGCCTCGCCTCGGTGGCGGCGTCGAGACCGGCCGCCAATCCGGGGAGGGCGAACGACGCGGCGAGAAGCGCCGGGAGAAATTTCCTGCGGAACGTCGACATTCGGGTTCTCCTTAGGCGCGGGTGCCGCGCGAGCGGGCGAGCTTGCGGTGGGCGCCGACGTGGCGCTTGCCTCCGGAGAGGGCGTCGAAACACACGTGCCGGAGGTGGTCCTCCAGAATCGCGGTCGCCTCGGCCCACGCCGTATGCGCCGGACAGGCCGCCGAAAGCGGACAGGTGTGGTCCGGGTCGAGGCACTGGTTCAGGGTCACGGGGTCGTCCATCGCAAGGACGACGTCGAGAAGCGAGATCTCCGAAGCGGGCCGGGCGAGCGCGATCCCGCCCTTGAGACCGCGCGTCGTCGCGAGGAGCCCCGCCGAGCCGAGCCGCGCGACGACGCGCCGCACGAAGGACAAGGGCAGCAGCTTCTGGGACGCAACGTCTTTCACCTGCACCTTCGTCCCCGGCGGGAGGGCCGCGAGGTGGAGGATCGTCCGGACCGCGTAATCCGTCTCCCTCTTGATCCCGAGCACGCGTCAGTTCTCGCCCATGCCGCACCCTTGCGGCCCGCACATCCCCGGCATTGCACAGGCGCCCTCGCCGCAGAGAGGGGCGGCGTCGCGCGAGCCGCCGGATACGGCGTGCGCCGCGAAGGTCGAGAGGAGGCGCGTCACCTCGTGCGACCCGCAGGCCGGACAGGAAGCCTCGGCCGCGTCGTCTCCCGCAAGGACGAGGACCTCGGACTTCTTCTCGCAAGCGGCGCACCGGTATTCGAGGAGGGGCATCGGCAATCTCCCTGGAGAGCGTACACCGGCCCGCATGAAATCCGCGCAGTGAGACTCGCCCGCGGCGCGCCGAACGGGACTAGGAACGCCCGGGCGCGGGCAGGTTCTCCCGCGCCCGCGGCAGGTCAGTACGGCACCGGCCGCGGCATCGCGACGGGGCCGCCGTAGCAGCACGCGCGCCAACCCGGGGCGTAATAGCCGCCGTAGACGCTCACGCTCACGCCGACGGGCGTGTAGCCGTACGGGTCGTCCTCCCCTTCGTAGGGGTAGCAGCCGGGCAGCGTGGACGCGAGCGCGAGAAGGCCTGCGAGGGCGAGCGCGCGGGACAGAGTCTTCTTCATCGCATCCTCCTCGTCACTTTCCGCTCTTCTCGAACGGGTATTTCTGGAGCGCGAGGGCCGCGCCCGTGGGGTCGACGACGATCGCGAGGCTTCCGTCGCGGGTGTCCGGGCTCGGCGCGAGGACGACGCGGCCGCCGAGAGCCTTCGCTTTTTCGGCGGCCGCCGCCGCGTCCGCGACGAGGACGTAGGGGAGCCAGTTCGAGTTCAGGTCCTTCCACGGCGTCGCATACAGACCAGCCCGGTTCTTCCCGCCCCGGCCGAGCGCGTAATAGGCGAAGTCGACTCCGGCGACTCCCGCGTCGAGGGGCTTCGCGTCGTACCCGAGGACGTCGTGGTAGAAGGCCATCGCGGCCGGCGCGTCCTTCGCCATGTGCTCGATCCAGAGGAATCGTCCGCTCGCGGGCGGCGTGTCGGGAGGGTCGCCCTTCGCGATGTGGATCAACCCGAGCAGGGCGTGCTGGGGGTCGGTGACGACGGCCGCGCGCGCAAGGCGCGCGACGTCGAACGGCGCCTTCAGAACGGCGCCGCCCTTCTCCTTGAAGGCCGCGGCGGCGGCGTCCACGTCAGGAACCGAGACATAGCCGAGCCACGTGGACTCGGGGAGCTGCTCCTTGCGCGTCGTCATGTCCACGACGCCGCCGATCGGCTGGCCCTTGTCGCGGATGATCTTGTACGGGGGCTCGTGGTCCTTGAGGACCTCGAACGTCCAGCCAAAAAGGCCGCCGTAGTACGCCTCGGCCGCTTTTGCGTCGTTCGTGAGAAGGTCGAACCAGACGAACTTCCCGGGCAGGTGCGGGCGCGGCGCTTTCGCCGCGGCGCCCGCGGATGCCGCCGGCCGGGGAACGAGAGCGACCGCGGCGACGATCAGCGAGAGCGCGCCGGCCGCGAAGAGGGATTTCTTCATGGAAGACCTCCGATCCGGCCGACACGATATCCAGAGAGGAAGGGGAAAAGGAAGACTTTCCCCGGGCGCCGCGGCGCGACGCCCCTTACGCGTGCGCCTCGAGGAACGCCCGCACGTCCGGGAGCGACGCCGAGGGCACGCGGTGCCCGCCGTCGTAGACGCGGTGCTCGGCGGAGCGGAACCGCGAGGCGAGGATCTCGCGGTACGGCGCGATGCGCGAGGCGGGGTAGTAAGGGTCCTGGTTCGTCGAGACGTGGAGCACGTCCACGGCCGCCGAAGCGGCGGTCGGCTCGCCCGGGCCGGTCCACTCGCCCGGCGGGCTCCCGCAGAGCGCGAGGACGGCGGAGAAGGCGAGCCCTTCCGGAGGATCCGCCGCGAGGCGGTAGTTGAAGGAGCAGGGCTGACTGAAGCCCGCGAGGATCGCGCGCCCGGGGTCGCCGCCGTTCGCGGCGGCCCACGCGACCGTCGCGGCGACCGCCCGCCGGTGAACGAGGCGGTTGTCCTCGGCGCGCGGGGAGACGCCCCAGTGGAAGCCCCTCTTCATCTCGGGGTCATCCACGCCCGACACGAACGTCGAGTGCGGCCCCTGAAGGGAGACGACGAGAAAGCCGGGTGGCGCGGCCCTCACGAGGACCGCGAGGAACGACTCGGCGTCCATTCCGTAGCCGTGCATTCCAAGCAGCATGGGGGCGCGACCCGCGCCGCCCTCCGGTTTGCGGGCGAGGAGCCTCAGGGGAACTTCAACCGTCAGGAACGCTTCGACTTCCTTCGACACCGGGCCTCCGGCGGGAACAACCTGCCCCCATTCGCGTATCAGAGGGCGTGGGAATGTTGTCATGACTGCCGCCATCGAGGTCCGGGGCCTGCGGAAGACTTACAGGCCGGCGTTCGGCGGACGCGCGATTGACGCGCTCGCCGGGATCGACTTCGCCGTCCAACCCGGCGAGCTCTTCGGCCTTCTCGGCCCGAACGGCGCGGGAAAGACGACGACCGTCAAGATCCTCCTCGGCCTCACGCACGCGACGGCCGGCGAGGCGTCGCTCCTCGGCTTGCCCGCGCGCGACCCCGAGAGCCGCCGGCGCGTCGGCTATCTGCCCGAGGGGCACCGGTTTCCCGGCTACCTCACGGCCCGGCAGACGCTGTCCGTCTTCGGGCGGATGTCGGGCGTCCACCACGCGACGCTGAAGGCGCGCATCCCGGATCTCCTCGAGCGCGTGAAGCTCGGGGACTGGATGGACGTGAAGGTGAAGAAGTTCTCCAAGGGCATGACGCAGCGTCTCGGCCTCGCCGCCGCGCTCGTCCACGAGCCGGAGGTCCTGCTCCTCGACGAGCCGACGGACGGAGTGGACCCCGTCGGGCGGCGCGAGATCCGCGACCTCCTCCGCGGCGAGGCGGCGAAGGGCCGGGCGGTCCTCCTGAACTCTCACCTCCTCTCCGAGATCGAGCTCACGTGTGACCGCGTGGCGGTCCTGCGCAAGGGCAAGGTCGCGGCGATGGGGACCGTGGAGGAATTGACAAAGAGAGATGAAGAGAAAAGAAGAGATTCTTTGAAAGGGTACAGGCTGGCGGCGGCTCCCCTCACCGAGGAGCTGGTCGCCGAATTCGGGGCGCTGGGCGCGCAGCCCGAAAGAGTCAACGGCCACGTGCGCGTTCTTGCCCGCGATCCGGAGCACCTCAACTCGCTGATCGACGCCGCACGCCAGCGCGGCGCCCTCCTGACCGAAGTGACTCCCGAGAAGAGCACGCTCGAAGACGTGTTCGTGGATCTCGTCAAGGCGGCCCCCGATGCGTAGGGCACATTCACCTTCTAAGAAAATCTTCATCCACCGTCTCCCGAGCCGTGGAGCTGGAGGCGAAGCCTGATGCGCGCCCTCGCCGCCAACATCGAAGAGGTCTTCCGCGAAGCCGCGGCGCGCTGGACGCTCGTCGCGTACTTCGCGCTGTCGTCCCTCTTCATCCTCCTCTTTGCCGTCGCCGTGAACCTCGACGTCGTGGACGGCGCGCTCGCCGGCGCGAAGATCTTCGGACAGAGCGTCCACATGGGCCGCCAGTCCGTGGACCTCGACCGGCTCGTCCTCGGCTTCGAGTCCGGGTTCGCCGGCTTCCTCTACGTCGTCGGGACGTTTCTCGCGATCTTCGCGACGGCCCACCTCGTGCCGCGCCTCATGGAGAAGGGGACGGTCGACCTCTACCTCTCGCGCCCGGTGGGACGTGTGCCGCTCCTTCTCTCTCGCTACCTCGGTGGAGTTCTCCTTTCGGCGTCGAACCTCGTCTACCTCCTCGGGTCGATGTGGCTCCTCGTCGTCTGGAAGACGCACCTCGTCCACCCGCGGTTTTTCCTTGCGGCCGGGCTCATCCTGTTCGGGATCGCGGCGCTCCTCGCGTTCGCGTTCCTGATCGGGACGCTCACGTCCTCGACCGCCGTCTCGATCATGGCGACGTTCGCGGTCTTCTTCCTCTCGATCGTCCTGTACAACCTCCACTCTCACCTCGCGATCTTCTCGTCCGAGGCGACCGCGAGCCTCGTGGACGGGCTCTACTGGGCTTTTCCGAAGACTGTCGAGATCGGCCGCGCCGTCGTCGGCCTCGTCAACGGCGAGAACGGCCCGATCCGCGACCGCGGCGCCATTGCCGTTGCCCCCTTTCTGAGCACCGGTCTTTTCGGACTCGTCTCGCTGACGCTCGCGTGCCTCCGTTTCCGCAGAAAGGACTTCTGACCATGAAGCGACTCGCCGCCTCCTCCTCCGCCTTGACGTTCGCCGCCGCCTTCGCGTTCGCCGCCGCCCTCGTCCTCCCGGCGGCTGCCGCGACCGACGACGGGATCTCGCTCGTCCCCGCCGACGCGGCCTCCGTTGGCGTCATCCACGTGGCGGACCTGCGCACGAGCCCGCTCGCCGCGCGCATCTTCTCGGACACGGACAAGCTCACGGTCGGCGGCGACGCCGCGCATTTCCTCGACGAAGCGAAGCTGAATCCGAAGGAGGACGTCGACACGGTCGTCGCGGCCGGCTCGCCGAAGGGGGCGGGCGGCAGCGCCGGCTGGGGCCTCGTTCTGTTCGAGGGCCGGTTCGACCCCGCGGCGCTCTCCGCCGCGATCGCGGCCCGCGGCGCCACGAAGAAATCCACGGCGGCGGGCGACTACTGGCTGCTCCCCGACAAGAACGCGACGGCGTCCGCGAACCACGAGCCCGGAGCGATCGCGTTCGCGAGCGGCCGTCTCGTGATCGCCGGCAACGAATCCTCGGTCGTTGCGGCTCTCGCGCGGCGCAGCGCCGGCGGAACGGCCTTCCGCTCCGGCGCGGGCCTCGGCCGGCAACTCTCTCGCATCGACTCCGGCGCTTCGGCCTGGGCGCTCGTCGACGTCTCGCGCTTTCCGGTCGGCGACCGCTCGAAGTTCCACGCCTCCGGCGCCCTGAACGGCAAGGACTTCGACATGAAGGTGCAGTCCGGGCCGCAGGACGCCGCCCTGTCGCTCGTCTCGTCGATGAAGAACGTCTCGCTCCTCGCGCTCCAGGCGACGGCGAAGGGCGATGCCTTGAAGCTGAGCGCGACGGGCCTCGTCTCCGACGACGAGACCGCCGGTCTCATGGAGGACGCGCTCCGCGGCGTTCTCGCGGCCTGGCGGCTCGCGGCGCAGGAAAAGTCGCCGGACACGGTCGCGATGCTCAGGAAGTTCACGGTCTCGCGCGACAAGACCACCGTTTCGATCGCCGGGACGCTCCCCGGCCCCGCGATCCGCGCGATGGTCGAGAAGAAGCACGCGCAGGCCGACTGATCCCGGGCCGGAACGCGCCGCGCGTCGCCTAACGCAGGATCTCGAGCAGGACTCTCCCCTCGACGCCGGGCAGCGGCACGCCGAGGAGCGCGGCCAGCGTGGGCGCGACGTCCAGGTTCAGGATTCTCTCGAGGCGGGCGCCCGGGCGGATCCCGCGGCCGGCCGCGACGAGGAAGCCGTCGAGCTCCGGGTCGCTCGCGGCGTATCCGTGGCTTCCGAGGTAGTCCCGTGATTCGTCCGCCGTCGCGTCCCCGACGGCCTTGTCCTTGAACGCGTAACCGGGCTTCGCGAAGAGGACGAGGTCGCCCATCCCCGGGTTCTCCGCCGGAGTCGGCATGCCGAGCGTCGGACCGTCCGCGCCGTCCATCACCCGGGCGACGCCCTCGAGGCCCGCGCAGATCGACCGGAGCCTCGGCGCGAGCTCGCCGCGGCGCGCCGGGTCGGTGATGTAGACGAAGGCCATCCCGCCCTGCGCGCGCGAGAAGGCGTCCGCGCGGACGACCTTTCCGGCGGCGACGCGGACGAGCCCGGCCTCGCGCAGGGCGACGTTCGGAAAGACGAGCCGGTCGACTCTCTTGAATCCGTGGTCGGTCGTCACGATCACGGTCGTCCTCTCCCGCATCCCCGCGCGGTCGACCGCGGCCAGGAGGTCGCCGAGAAGCCGGTCCGCGTAAGCGTATGCGCTCCTGCTCGCGAGCGTTCCGGGGCCGTACTGGTGGTTCGACGAATCCGTGGAGAGGAGATGGAAGAGAAGGAGATTCGGCCGGTGGGCCTCGACGATTCGGATCGCGGCCTGCGTCCAGATCCAGTCCTGCCAGACGATGCTCGCCTTGTCGAAGTCGCGCAGTCCCGCGGCGTCGACGGCTCCGGCCGCGACGAGCTCGCGCTCGAGCGGGCCGTCGACCTTCGGGATCTCGGGAAACTCGTCGTGGATCGTGCCGGAGTCCTGGATCGCGACCCAGTCCACCTGCGCGGTGCGGAGGCCGGCGCGGTACGCCGCGTCGTAGACCGTCGGGGCGTGGACGAGCTCCGCCTTCGGCCGCCACGGCTCGGTCGCGGGAGGCAGCCCGGGACCCTTTGGGATCGTGAGCCAGTTCGAGAGGACGCCGTGACGCCGCGGGCTCACGCCCGTGACGAGCGTCGTGTGGTTCGGCCACGTGATGGACGGATTCGAAACCGTCATCGCGTCCGCCACGGCGCCTTCGCGCGCGAGGCGCCTGAGGTTCGGGATTACGAGCGTGGGGTCGTGGAAGAGCCACGCCGGGAACCCGTCGATCGTCACGAGGATGACGAGGCGGTCGTTTTCCGGAGCCGGCCGCGCCCCCGGCGCGGACGCGATCCCGGCCAGGAGGGCGGCGGCGATCAGGAAGCGGCCGGGGATTCTCATGTGTCCTGGCTTCGCACCAGCGCCCGATGACGCGCGCGGCGCGCGGCCCGAGCCGCGCGCCGTCACGTCACTCGCCCGGGACCACCTTCCAGGTCTTGTCCGGGTTGAAGCGCTCCATGGCTTTGAATGCCTCGAGCGTCTTCTCGCCGAAATCCTTCTCGTACACGACGCCGGTGTGGCTGACGATGAACGTCTTCACGCCCGTCACCGCGTACTCCGCCGGAGCCGCCACGAGCGCGAAGCCGCCGATCATGGCGCCGTTCACGACGTAGTCCATCTCTCCCATCGGCGCCGCAGGGCCCTGGCCCTTCAGGACCTTGAAGAAGTAGCCGTGATACGGCT
>DATKLW010000154.1:0-7599 GCA_035542215.1 Thermoanaerobaculia bacterium
CTCGCCGAGCTCGTCGAGCGTCACCTCGATCGGGAAGACCTTGATCTTCTCGAGGAGCTTCGCGGCGGGAGCCACGAAGCGCACCTTGCCCGTGAAGGTCTTCTGGGGGTACGCGTCGAGCGTGATCCGCACGGGCTGCCCGACCTTCACCTTCGCGATGTCGACCTCGTTGAGGTTGACGCGGATGAGGAGAGATTTGAGGTCCGCGACCGTGAACAGGACCGTGCCCGCGTTGAAGGAGGACACGCCGGACGTGACGGTTTCGCCGAGCTCGACGCCCTTCGTGATCACGACGCCCGACATCGGGCTCGTGACGCGCGCGCGCTGGGTCAGGGCGTCCCCCGAAATGGGGATCCCGTGGCCCTCGACGATCTCGTACCGCTGGCGGGCCGCCTTGAGGTTCTCGTCGGCGAGGTCGCGCTTCGTGACGTAGTCCTTGAGCGTCTCGCTCCCGATCAGCCCTTCCTTGAAGAGGCGGTCCTGCGAGTGGAGCTGGCGTTCGGCGTCCCGGAGGGCGACCTCGGCCTGCGTGACGCCGGCCCGCACGTCCGACAGGGACTGCGCCTGCGTGACGTCGGGCTCGACCTCGGCGAGGACGTCGCCGGACTTCACGACCGCCCCGTCCCGGACCTTGAGCGACACGACGCGGCCCGAGACGGCCGACTTCACGTCGACCTTCGTCTCCGGGTCGACGACGCCGACCTCGCGGACGCTGACCTGAAGGTCCTCGGCCTGCACCTTTCCGATCCGGAAGGGCGGCTGCCCCGGCCCCTTCGCCTTGTCCTTGCCCCGGGACGCGAACACGACGCCTCCTCCGGCGAGGACGACGACGCCGGCTGCGGTCAGGATCCACTTCAGCTTCTTGGACATGCGGGGACCTCACTCCTCTATACGAAAGCCGGCCCGGAATGTTCTCGCGGCGGCGGAGGGTGGCATGGGCGAAACGACCCCTCCCCGGGACTGTTATCGTGGCCGACAAATGGCCCTGACCCGCTACCGGGGCGTCTCGGAGGCGCCCTCGCTCGGGCGCCTCCCCGCCGCGGCGCTCCGGGCCGTCCTGCACGAGGGGTACACCCTCGCCGACTTCCGCCGCGACGCGCTCGCGGGAGCCGTCGTCGGGACCGTCGCCCTGCCTCTTTCGATGGCTCTCTCGATCGCGGTCGGGGCTCCTCCGCAGTACGGCCTCTACACGGCGATCGTCGGAGGATTCGTCGTCGCCTTCCTCGGCGGCTCGCGCACGCAGGTCACGGGGCCGACGGCGGCGTTCGTCGTCATCCTCGCCCCGATCTACGCGCGGTTCGGCGAAGCTGGCCTCTTCGTGGCGGGCCTCCTCGCCGGGATCATGCTCATCGCCTTCGGACTTCTGCGGCTGGGCAAGCTCATCGAGTTCATCCCCCACCCCGTCACGACGGGATTCACGGCCGGCATCGCGACGGTGATCGCGGCGCTCCAGGTCAAGGATCTCCTCGGCCTGAAGCTCGCGGGCAGCCCCGAGCACTTCTTCGACCGGATCGAGGCGATGTGGCAGGCGCGCGCGACTGCGTCGTGGCCCGAGCTCGCAATCGGCCTCGTGACGCTCGCGATGCTGCTCGGCCTCCCGCGGGTCACGAAGCGGGTCCCGGCGCCTCTCGTCGCGCTGCCCGCGGCCGCAGTTCTCGCGCTCGTCCTCCCGCATTTCGTCCCGGGATTCTCCGTGTCCACGATCGTGACGCGCTTCTCGTCGGTCGTCGGCGGGATCACCGTGCACGGCATCCCGCGCCTGCCGCCGCTCCCGATCCTGCCGTGGAATGCGCCCGGACCCGAAGGCGCGCCAGCCGGCCTGACGCTCGCGCTGCTCCGCGCGGCCTCCCGCGGCGCCTTCGCGATCGCGATGCTTGCGGCGATCGAGTCCCTGCTCTCGGCCGTCGTGGCCGACGGCATGGCCCGCACGAGGCACGACCCGGACGCGGAGCTCTTCGCGCTCGGCGTCGGCAACGTCGTGACCCCGTTCTTCGGAGGCATCCCCGCCACGGGCGCGATCGCGCGCACCGCCACGAACATCCGTTCGGGCGGACGGTCGCCCGTCGCGGCGATGGTTCACTCGGTGACGGTTCTCGTCGCAGTTCTCGTCCTGGCGCCCGCCATGGGCTACATCCCGATGGCGTCCCTCGCCGCCCTCCTCCTCCTCGTCGCGTGGAACATGTCCGAGGCGCGCTTCTTCGCGCACACGGTCCGCGTCGCGCCGAAGAGCGACGTCGCGATCCTCCTGACGTGCTACGTCCTGACGGTCGCGATCGACATGGTGGTCGCCGTTTCCGTCGGCGTCGTCCTCGCGGCGCTCCTCTTCATGCGCCGCATGGCCGAGGTGACGGAGGCGCGGGTCCTCGAAGGCGGCTCTCACGAGTCGACCGGCCCGCTGCCCCCGGGGATCGTCGTGTACGACATCGACGGCCCTCTCTTCTTCGGCGCCGCCCAGAAGGCGATGGCGGCGCTCGGCGTCGTGGACCACAACGCCCGGGCGGTCGTCCTGCGCATGGACGGCGTGCCCGCTCTCGACTCGACCGGACTCGTCGCCCTCGAGAGCGCCCTCGATCTCCTCCGGGCGCACCGCTGCATGGCCGTCATCACGGGCCTGCGCCCGCAGCCTGAAGGCGCTCTCAAGAAGGCAGAGGTCGAGGCGCGGCACAAGGTGCGGCTCGCGCGGGACCTGCCCGAGGCGCTCGCCCTGATCGAGCGCGTGAAGGGCGGAGCCTTCATCTGAGACGCCGTCCGGCTAGACTCCGCGGGCCGGAGGAATCCATGCGTCTTGCGTCGCTCGGAGCGGCCCTGCTTCTTTCGTCGTCTCTCGCGCTCGCGGGCCCGCCCGCGCCGGGGCCCGACTGGTTCCTCGCGCATCGGACGGCGCTCCTCGCGAAGCTGCCGAAGGACGCCGTCGTCGTCCTCCGCGCGCCCGCGGAGCCGGCGCAGGAGGTCGAGGACGCCTACCGGCCCTCGCCCGACTTCTGGTACCTGACGGGCTTCGCCGAGCCCGACGCGGTTGCCGTGCTCCGGCCCGCGGCCCCCGAGGGGAAGCGCTATCTGCTGTTCGTGCGGCCGAACGACTGGAAGCAGGAGCAGTGGACGGGCCGGCGGGCGGGCGTCGACGGCGCGAAGAAGCTCCACCGCGCCGACGCGGCGTTTCCGGTCGCCGACTTCGAGAAGGAGTCGCGCGACTCGTTCGCCGGCGCGAAGGCGCTCTTCTACCTGGACTCCGGAGACGAGGCGTTCCGCGAAAAGCTGCTGACCCGGTGGAACCGGCTCGCCGCGAACGGGACCGACGGACTGCCCGCGACGGACGTGACGGTCGCGGTGGGGCAGATGCGCCTCGTGAAGGACGAAACCGAGATTGCGCTTCTGAGAGAGGCGGTCGCGCTGTCGCTTCGGGGCCACCTCGCCGCGATGGCGCTTGCGGGGCCGGGCGTGAGCGAGGGAGTCCTGAAGGCGGCGCAGGTCTCGGCATGCCTCGCGGGCGGCGCGGTCCGCATGGCGTACGCGCCGATCGTCGGCTCGGGCCCGAACTCCGTCGTCCTGCACTACCCCGACGCGAACCGGACGATGCAGGCGGGCGAGGTCGTCGTGAACGACACGGCCTGCGAGTACGGGCGGTACGCGGCCGACGTCACGCGGACGTATCCCGTGAGCGGAGCGTTCTCGCCCGAGCAGAGGGCCCTCTACGAGATCGTCCTCGCCGCGCAGAAGGCCGGCATCGCGAAGGCGGTCGCGGGCGCCGCGTACCACGAGATCCAGGATGCGGCGGTCGCCGTCACGGTCGACGGCCTCGTCAGGCTCGGGCTCCTGAAGGGAACGCGCGAGGAGCTCGTGAAGGACCGTTCCTTCGCGAAGTTCCTGCCGCACGGGACCGGCCACTGGCTCGGCCTCGACGTCCACGACGCCGGCAGCTACGAGCCGACGGCGGGGCCCGATCCGAAGGATCGCTTCGCCGTGAGCATGTCCTACGGGGCGAAGCTCCGGCCGGGGATGGTCCTCACGGTCGAGCCCGGCATCTACATCCCGGAGAAGACGGAGGGCGTCGACCCGAGGTGGTGGAACATCGGCATCCGGATCGAGGACGACGTCCTCGTGACGTCTAGGGGCCCCGAGTGCCTGTCGTGCGATCTCCCGCGCGAGATCGCAGACGTCGAGAGGGCCGTCACCGTTCTGAAGCGGCGGTGACGGCCTGGCCCGTCAGCGCGCTGAAGTGACGACCGAGACGTCGTCGAAGTAGGCCGTGAAGGTCCCGGTCGCCGACGTCTTCCCGATCCACAGCTCGAGGCTTCCGCTGTGGACGTCCGCCGGGACCATCGTCGTCGAGGTCTGCATCTCCCAGACGTCGAAGCGGGACGGGCCGTTCACCCAGAGGTACGTATTGGACGCCGCGGTGCAGTTCGTGTTCGTGTAGAAGTAGAGCGCCGGCGACACGCTGCCCGACCCGCTCTGCCCGGAGGGCACGCGCATCCGGGCGGCGAGGTTGACCATGGTCCCCGGCGTGAGTGGAACGCATTGCGCGGGGCCGCTCCCGCCACCGGTCGGGTGCGTGTCGAAGTTCGTCACTGCCATTGAGCCGGATGCGGGGTCGCCGGTCGCGTCGGTCTGGGACCACGCCACCGAGATGAAGGTCGGCGCCAGGTTCGTCCACCCGAGGATGCCGCCGTTGAAAGTGCCGTTCGAGACGGGGGACGCCACCGGGGTGCAGGGCTGGTCGGCGATCGGCGTCGCGTAGACCGAGTCGCCGGACTGATTGTCGATCACGGTCACGAACGGGAAGACGGGGAACGTCGACGTCACCACGAGAAGCGTGTTCGTCGTGACGAGGGCGCCGGCGCCGGCCGCGGCGAACACGTCGTTGATCTGCCCGGCGGTCCGGGGCGCGAGCGATTGCCCCGCGATGCCAAGGACCGAGCCGTCCGGCGCGAGCAGCCTGTACGTCACGATCGTGTTGAAGGGACTCGGATTGTAGGCGCCCGCGTTCGTCCGGAAGCCGGAGGAGAGGTTTCCTGCGTTCGAGGCGAGGCCGAGGAAGAGGGCGCGGGATCGCGCCTCGGCGAGCGTGAGGGCCGGGATGGAAGTCCCGTTCGTCGGAAGCGGAAGGCTCGGCGTGTACGTGCGGGTCGTCGCGACGAGGTCGTCCGTGGCGTTCGTGTAAGTGAGCTCGATCGCGCCCGCGGTCTCGGCCTTCCCGAAGAGGCTCGCGTCGACATCGGCGAAGACCTTCGATTCGCGCGGCGAGAGGGAGAACGTGGCGGTCGCGGTGCCGCAGGGGCCCGCGAAGCACCGGTACGTCGCCGTCACGGACAGCGGGGTGTCGAAGGACCGGTTGAACGCCCAGAGGTCGGTGTGGAAGAACGCGCCTGCGCTCCCGTGGATGGACGCGCTCGTCGGCACGTAGAGCGTGAACGTCGCATCGGCGCCCGCGAGGGGTGCGGCGGAGACGAGCGCGGCGACGCAGAGAACGAAGATTGCTCGGTGCATGGGCAGAGCTGGCATGGTTACCCCCTGTAGGCCTGACGGGAGCCTGGTGAGAACAATGTGGAGGCGCGGAGCGGAACGTGCCAGCGAAAACAGGGCGTGCGGGATCTCGTTCTAACATCCGCCCGTGGCCGTGGTCCGGGTCCTTCCCTCCGCCCTCGTCGACCAGATCGCCGCGGGCGAGGTCGTGGAGCGGCCCGCGTCCGCCGTGAAGGAGCTCGTCGAGAACGCGCTGGACGCGGGTGCTGCGCGCATCGCCGTCGACCTCGACGGCGGCGGCGTGACGCGCATCTCCGTCCTCGACGACGGCTCCGGGATGGCGCCGGAGGACGCTGCGCTCGCCCTCGAGCGCCACGCGACGTCGAAGATCCGGTCGTTCGACGACCTGACGCGCGTCGCGACGATGGGCTTCCGCGGCGAGGCGCTGCCGTCGATCGCCTCCGTCTCGCGCCTCGTCCTCACGACGTCTCCGGACGGCTCCGGACTCGGGACCGAGGTCGTCGCGGACCGCGGCGCTCCGCCGATCGTCCGTCCCGCGCGACATCCGAGGGGGACGCGTGCCGTCGTCGAGGACCTCTTCGGCGCCGTCCCGGCCCGCCGGAAATTTCTCAAAAGCGCCGAGGGCGAGCTCCGGGCGGTCGTCCGCACGGTCACGACGCTCGCGCTCGCGAACCCGTCCGTCGCGTTCGCGCTGCGCGCAGGGCCGCGCCTCCTCCTCGACCTGCCGGCGGCGCCGGACGCGGCCGCGCGTTTCCGGGAGATTCTCGGCGACTCGCTGCCGGTCCCGCCGCTCCCCGTCGCGTTCACGCACGGCGGGATGGACCTGTCCGGCGCCGTGACTCCGCCCGCCGTCACGTTCGCGTCGCGCGCGAACCAGTGGTTCTTCGTGAACGGCCGGGCCGTGAAGGACGCGACCGTCGCGCACGCCGTCTCCCTCGCCGCGCGCGAGGTCCTGCGGAACGACCGCCAGCCCGGGTTCGCCCTCTTCCTGACGTGCGATCCGTCCGCCTGCGACGTGAACGTCCACCCTCAGAAGCTCGAGGTCCGGTTCCGCGAGCCGAACACGGTCCACGCGCTCGTTCACCGCGGCCTCGTCGCGGCGTTGACGGGGGGGAAGGGCGCGATTCCCGTCGAAGGTGCTGCTTTCGGGAACCGGGGGAGGGGATCCGGTGATTTCTTAGAAAGTGGAAGAGCGCGGGGGAGCGCGGCGTGGCTCGGCGAGGGGGCGGCGCGCTACGGTGCGGGCGCCGGGGGCGGCCGCGCCGACACGCAGACGCTGATCGACGCGATCGCGCCGGGTCTTTCCCCCTCTTCTTATTCAGAAGAAACCTCCACGGTCTCTTCGTCTCCACTCGGCACGCTCAGGCTCCTGGGCCAGTACCGCGACTCGTTCCTCGTCGCCGAAGGCGAGGACGGGCTCGTCCTGATCGACCAGCACGTCGCGCACGAGCGCGTGCGCTACGAGCGATTGCTCGCGGCGCTCGAGGCGAGGGCGCCGGCGTCGCAAGCGCTCCTGACGCCCCTCACGTTCGAGGCCAAGCCGGAGGAAGCGGCGCTCCTCGCGCGCGCGGACGACCTCCTCGCCTCGGCGGGGTTCGCGGTCTCGGAGCTCTCGGGCCGGACGTTCCTCGTCACGGCTGCGCCGGCGGACATGCGGGCCTCGGCCGTCGTCCCCGCCCTGCGCGACTTTCTCGACCGCCTCGCCGCTGTCCCCGAAGGGCAGGCGGCCGCGCCCGCGCTCCGGCGCGAGATCCTCGCGGCTTCGCTCGCGTGCCGCGGCGCGATCACGATCAACCATCGCCTCGCCCCCGCCGAGGCCGCGCGCCTCCTCGCGGACCTCGCGGCGTGCCGGGACCCGTGGACGTGCCCGCACGGGAGGCCGATCCTCCTGTCGTTCGCCCATGCCGAAGTCGAGAAGAGATTCGGGAGGCGCTCGTGACGAACGGCCGGGACCTCTTCGCGCCGAGGCTCGGGCTCACGCTCCCGCTCTGCGGCTTTCACTTCATCTTCTTCTTCCTTCTGAAGATGAACCCCGAGCAGACGGTCGGGCTCTTCGCGTTCGATCCGCGGACGGCGCTCGCGCAGCCTTGGACCTTCGTCACGTACCAGTTCCTC
>DATKLW010000155.1:0-10991 GCA_035542215.1 Thermoanaerobaculia bacterium
CGCTCGCGGGCACGCTCCTCTCCGTGACCGGCGATTACGGCGCGCTCCACGGCTGGTTCGACGGGGAGCGTTTCCTCCTGACCGAGTTCGACGGCGTGCACGTCTACCGGTTCGACGGAGAGGTCCTCCCGGACGGGACGCTCGCGGGCGATTTTCGCTCGCGCACGAACCCGCCGGCCCCGTTCCGGGCGCGGCGGCTGGAAGGCGCCGCCGCGGAGGAGAACCTGCCGGCCGCTTCGGCCGTCGTCCGCGCGAGGGATCCGGACGCCCGGTACACGTTCGCGTATCCCGACGCGGACGGGAGGCTCGTCTCTTCGGAGGACGCGCGTTTTGCGGGCAAGCCGATGCTCGTCTCGTTCATGGGGACGTGGTGCCCGAACTGCTTCGACGAGGCTCCCGTCCTGGAGAACCTTCAGGCCGCGTATGGCCCGAAGGGACTCGCGATCGTTTCGCTCGCCTTCGAGTACACGGACGACCTCGAGCGCAACCGCCGCCAGGTGAAGCGCTTCATCGAGCGCCACGGCGTGACGTACGCCGTCCTGATCGCGGGGACGACGCAGTCGGCGTCCGCGTCCGCCGCGGTCGCTCCGCTCGAGGGCTGGCGAGGCTACCCGACGACGCTCTTTCTCGACCGGCGGCACCGCATCGTGAAGACGCTTTCGGGATTCGACGGCCCGGCGACGGGGGAGCGTTACGCGAAGGCGAAGAAAGAGCTCGAGGACGGGGTGAAGGCGATCCTGCGCTGACGCGTCAGCCGATGCGGCCGGCGCGGAGGACGAGCGGCCAGACGAGAGTCTTCGAGACGGCGGGATCTCCCCAGGCCGCTTCGAGCTCGACCTTGAATTCCGCGACCGGATCCCGGCCTGTGGCCTTCCCGTAAGCCTTCACGGCGGACCACGTGGACAGGTAGCCGAGGACCCTCTCGAGGTCCCACGCCGCGGACATCGCGACGGGTCGAACGGGGATTTCTTCGAATGGAAAAAGAAGGTCGGCGTAGCGGCGGGCGACGAGCGCGCGCTCCGGCGGCCAGTGGCCTTCCACGCGAGCGTGAAAGGCGCGGAAGACCGCCTCCACCGCCGCGGATTCCGGGACCTCGAAAAGATCGTAGGCCCATACCGCCACGGCCCCACCCGGCGTTCCGACCCTCTTCACACCTTCGAAGAATCTCTTCTGGTCGAACCAGTGCAGCGCCTGCCCGACCGAAACGAGGTCGACGCTTCCCGCCGCGAGGCCGGGTTCCTCTGCGGGCGCCACGCGGTAGGAGATTCTCGGGTGCGGCGTCGCGTGCGCGATCTGCTCGGCGCTCGCGTCCGTCGCGATGACCTCGGCGAAGTGCTCCGCGAGCCCGCAGGCCGCCTGGCCGCTGCCGGTCCCGGCGTCCCAGCAGAGCGTGTGGCGCGGGACGAGCGCGGCGAGGTCGTCGAAGAGCGCGGGCGGATAGTGCGGCCGGTACCGCGCGTAATCGCCGGCGTGTCCCGAGAAGTGGTCCTTGAAGCCCGGTGCGCTCAGATCTCTTCCCGGCGGTAGTTCGGCGCTTCCTTCGTGATGATCACGTCGTGGGCGTGGCTCTCCTTGAGACCTGCCGCCGTGATCCGCACGAACCTCGCGTTCTTGACGAGGTCGGGGAGCGTCGCCGCCCCTGAGAGTCCCATGCCGGATCTCACGCCGCCCGTGAGCTGCGTCAGGAGAGTGGACACGGGACCCTTGTAGGGGACCATGCCCTCGATGCCCTCGGGGACCATCTTTCGCGGCTCTTCCTCGTCCTGGAAGTAGCGGTCGGCCGAGCCCTGCTTCATGGCGCCGATCGAGCCCATTCCGCGATACGCCTTGAACGTCCGGCCCTGGTAGAGGATGGTCTCGCCGGGCGCCTCGTCGGTGCCCGCGAAGAGGCTCCCGATCATCACGGACTGCGCTCCGGCGGCGAGCGCCTTCGTGACGTCGCCGGAGAATTTGATCCCGCCGTCGGCCACGATCGAGACGCTCGACTTCCCGATGCCCTTGACGGCTTCGAGGATCGCGTGGATTTGCGGGACGCCCGCGCCCGTCACGACGCGGGTCGTGCAGATCGAGCCGGGCCCGATGCCGATCTTCACGGCGTCGGCGCCGCGCTTGACGAGATCCCGCGTGCCTTCCGCCGTGGCCACGTTGCCCGCGAGGACCGGCGTCGACGGGAAGGCCTTCTTGAGCGCCGTGAGGCCGCGCAGGACGCCCTCGCTGTGGCCGTGCGACGAGTCGAGGACGAGGAGGTCGACCTTGGCCGCGATGAGCTCCCGGGCGCGGTCCTTGAGGTCGGCCGAGGCCCCGACCGCCGCGGCGACGCGCAGGCGCCCGAGCGAGTCCTTGCACGCGTTCGGGTACTTGATCTGCTTCTGAATGTCCTTGACCGTGATGAGGCCCTTGAGATTGCCGCCCCTGTCGACGACGAGGAGCTTCTCGATCCGGTGGCGGTGGAGGAGCTCCTTGGCCTGCTCGAGCGTCGTCCCGGGCGGGCACGTGACGAGGTGCTCCTTCGTCATCCGCTCGGAGATCGGGAGGTCCATCCGGGTCTCGAAGCGGAGGTCGCGGTTCGTGAGGATCCCGAGGAGCTTGCCTCGGTCGTCGACGACCGGAACGCCGGAGATCCGGAAGTTCGCCATGACCTCGAGGGCCTCGGAGATCTTCTGGGTGGGCCGGCACGTCACCGGGTCGACGATCATCCCGCTTTCCGAGCGCTTCACCTTGTCGACCTCGGCGGCCTGCGCGTCGATCGTGAAGTTCTTGTGGATGACGCCGAGGCCGCCGTTCTGCGCCATCGCGATCGCGAGGCGGGACTCCGTGACCGTGTCCATCGCGGCGGACAAGACGGGGATGTTCAGGGAGATCCCGTCCGTGAGCGTGGTCCTGAGGTCCGTGTCCGCGGGGTGGACGCGGGAGTGGGCGGGGAGAAGGAGAACGTCGTCGAACGTCAGGGCAAGAGGGATGTCACGGTCGTTCACCATGAGGATTCATACCACAGGGAGGCGGGGAGGCCCCGCCCGAAGGCGGGGCATTGACCGCATCGGCGGAATGGTGGTCTGATTCCGCGTTGGAGTCTCAGTCGCAGTAAACGTCCACGCCCGAGAGGAAGGCCGAAGGCCGGAGGAGCGCCCATGCCGTACAAGAGCCGTTCCCGGGGAATCACCCGCCGCACGTTCGCCAGGCTTGCCGGAGGCGGCGCTCTCGCCGCCGGAGTCGGCGGACCCGCGTTCCTGTTCCCGAACAGGGCAGAAGCGCAGATGAAGACGCTGAAGATCCTGCAGTGGAGCCACTTCGTTCCCGCCTGGGACACGTGGTTCAACGGCACGTACACGAAGGAGTGGGGCCAGAAGAACAACACGAACGTGATCGTGGACAACATCAACCTCGTCGACCTGGCCGCGCGCGCGGCGTCCGAGGTCTCGGCGCGGAAGGGGCACGACCTGTTCATGTTCCTCTCGCCGCCCGCCTCCTACGAAAACCAGGTCATCGACATGACCCACGTGTACCAGGAGGTCGAGAAGAAACACGGTCAGAAAATCGACCTCGCCCACAAGTCCACGTTCAATCCGAAGACCAAGAAGTACTTCGCGTTCTCGGACGCCTACACGCCGGACCCGGGCAACTGGCACAAGGACTGGTGGACGGACGCGGGATTCCCGAACGGGCCCGACACGTACGACGACCTCCTCAAGGGGGCCTCGAAGATCCGGGAGAAGACGGGGCACCCGTGCGGACTCGGCCTCGCGCAGGAGCTCGACACGAGCATGGCGATGAGGGCGCTCCTCTGGTCGTTCGGCGGGGCGGAGCAGGACGAGGCCGGGAACGTCACGATCAATTCGAAACAGACGATTGACGCGCTGAAGTACATGAAGGCGCTCTACCAGCAGGCCGAGACGCCGGAAGTCTTCACCTGGACGCCGCCCTCGAACAACCAGGCGATGCTCGCGGGGAGGGTTTCGTACGTCGCGAACGCGATCTCGGTCACACGCCAGTCCGAGCGGGAGAAGCTCCCGATCGACTCGAAGATCATGATCAGCCCGGCCCTGAAGGGCCCCGTCCGGAGGATCGCGGCCGAACACGTCATGAACTGCCACGTGATCTGGGAGTTCGCCGAGAACAAGGACGGCGCCCAGAAGTTCCTCATCGACTTCATGGACCATTTCCACGAGGGTTTCGTCGCGGGCCAGTTCTACAACTTCCCGTGCTTCCCCTCGACCGTGCCGGACCTCCAGACGCTCATCGCGAACGACCCGCGGGCGAACCCGCCGACCAAGTACAAGGTCCTCGGCAACGTGCTCGACTGGGCCACGAACGTGGGCTACCCGGGATACGCGACCGCGGGAATCTCGGAGGCGTTCTCGACGTGGGTCATCCCGACGATGTTCGCGAGCGTCGCGCGGGGCGACCAGTCCCCCGAGGACGCCGCGAAGGCGGCCGAGGCCGAGTACAAGCGCATCTTCGCGCGATGGAAGTAGCGCGGACTCGATGGCGGTCGTCGAGACACGGAGCCTGACGAAGGTCTTCAAGGAGGGCACGCTCGGAGCCGTCAACGACGTCAGCCTCGCGACGGGGGAGGGAGAGTTCCTGGTCTTCCTGGGGCCTTCGGGCTCGGGGAAGACCACGCTCCTCCGGATGATCGCGGGCCTGGAGACGCCGACATCGGGAGCGATCCTGATCGGCGGCCGGGACGTGACGAACCTCTCCCCGCGCGAGCGCCGGATCGCGATGGTCTTCCAGAGCTACGCGCTCTATCCGCACCTCAGCGTCTACAACAACATCGCCTTTCCCCTCAAGGCGCAGAAAGTCCCGAGGGACCAGCACCGGAAGAAGGTCGAGTGGGCCGCGGGCCTCCTCGGCATCGGCGCACTCCTCGATCGCAAGCCGCGCGAGCTCTCGGGCGGCGAACGCCAGCGCGTCGCCCTCGCCCGGGCCATCGTGCGCGAGCCCGCGGTGTTCCTGCTCGACGAGCCGCTCTCGAACCTCGACGCGAAGCTCCGCACTTCGGCCCGGGCGGAGCTCGAACAGTTCCAGAAACGGGTCGGGACCACGACGATCTACGTGACCCACGACCAGGTCGAGGCCATGGCGATGGGGGACCGCGTCGTCGTGATGGACAAGGGGCGCGTCCGCCAGACCGGCACGCCTGCCGAGGTCTACGACGAGCCCGCGGATACGTTCGTCGCGACGTTCCTCGGCTCGCCGCCGATGAACCTCGTGTCGGGCGGCGGCACGATCACCGGATTCAGGCCCGAGCACTTCCTCCCGGCGCTCGCTCTGGCCGATCCGGGCTCCGTCCCGATGCGGTTCACGTTCAGCCACGAGGAGTACCTCGGCGCCGAGCGCATCCTCTACGGGACGCTCGCGGACGGCGCGTTCGCCGGGTCGAAGGCCGTTTCGCGGATCGCGTCGACTCACGCGGGACGCTTCGCGAAGGACTCGACGTACGACTTCGCCGTCGAGAAGGGCCGCCTGAAGCTCTTCGACGCGGCAACAGGGATCCGGAAGGCGTGAGCGCGCGATCGGGCGACCGCTGGCTCGGCCCGGCCATGTTCCTGCCGGCCATCGCCTACATCCTCGCGCTCGTCGGGGTCCCGCTCGTTCTCGCGGTGCTGTACGCATTCAGCGACGCGCGGATCGGGACCTCGGGGATCCACCTCGTCGGATTCGAGAACTTCCGGAGCGTCCTCGAGAGCCCGAGCTTCCGCAAGGCGATCCGGAACTCGATCGTGTTCACGCTCTCGGCGCAGGCGATCGTGATCCTCTGCTCGAACGTCCTCGCGATGGCGCTCGAGAAGCCGTTCCGGGGCCGCGGGCTCGTGAGATTCGTGATCCTCCTGCCATGGGTTGCGCCGGTCTCCCTCGGCACGATCGGGTGGAAGTGGATCCTCGACTCCATCTACAGCGTGATCACGTGGGTCCTCGTCGCCCTCCACGTCTACAAGCCCTACGCCGCCCCGATGTGGCTCGGGGAGCCCCGCCTCGCGATGGCGTCCGTCGTCCTCGTCCACTGCTGGCGGCTGATCCCGTTCTCGACCGTGATCATGCTCGCCGGCCGCACGGCGATCCCGAAGGAGATCCCGGAGGCAGCCGCGATCGACGGCGCCGGGTTCTGGCGCACGCTCTTTCAGATCAACCTCCCCATGATGACGCCGATCCTGAGCGTGGCCGTCCTGTTCGGGATCATCTTCACCTTCACGGACATGACCGTCGTCTACATCCTGACCGCGGGAGGGCCGTTCGACTCGACGCAGACGCTGCCCTCGCTCGCGTTCGCGACGGGGATCGCGGGCAGCGACCTCGCCGCGGGCGCCGCGATCTCGCTCTTCCTCGTGCCGGTCCTCGTGGGGGTCGCCTACCTGATGCTCCGCGTCGCGCACCGCACGGAGGTCGTCTGATGGCGCGCGGCACGCTCCGGGAGGCCGGCGCGAAGTCCGTGAAGGCGCTCGTGCTCGCGTTCTTCGTCGTCGCGCTGGGCTTCCCGTTCTTCTGGATGGTCGTCGCGACGTTCAAGCAGAACATCGACCTCTACACGGTCGAGAACAACCCGTTCCTCTTCAACCTCCCCCCGACGCTCGAGCACCTGCGCTTCCTCTTCGTGGAGACGCGGTTCGTGCGGTGGCTGGGAAACACCGCGCTCGTGGGCGTCCTCGTCGTCGCGATCACGCTCGCGCTCGCCGTCCCGGCCGCGTACGCGCTCGCACGTCTCGCGGGCCGCTGGGGCGAGCGGCTCGGGATCGCCATCTTCCTGACGTACCTGATCCCGCCGACGCTGCTCTTCATCCCGCTCTCGCGCGTCGTCGCGGTCCTCGGCCTCCAGGACAGCATCTTCTCGGTCGTGCTCGTCTATCCGACGATGACGATCCCGTTCTCGATCTGGCTCCTCATGGGGTTCTTCAAGTCCATCCCGAGGGAGCTCGAGGACGCGGCAATGGTGGACGGCCTGACCCGGTTCGGCGCGTTCGTCCGGATGGTCGTGCCCGTCTCGGTGTCCGGAATCCTGACGGTCGTCATCTTCAGCTTCACGCTCGTGACGCAGGAGTTCGTCTACGCGCTGACCTTCATCTCGCCGGAGAGGAACCAGATGGTCGGCGTCGGGATCCCGATCTACCTCGTGCGGGGCGACGTCTACTACTGGGGATCGCTGATGGCCGCGTGCCTCGTGGCGAGCCTGCCGATCGCGGTCGTCTACAACCTGTTCCTCGACCGGTTCATCGCGGGCTTCACCGTCGGGTCGGTGAAGTAGCACCGGGAGGAGCCCCAGAGACGGACCGCCCAGAAGAGAACCGCGAGCCACGTCAGGAACATGAACCCGTAGCTCAGGCCGTGCCGCCGGACGACGTCCGCGTACGCGAACGTCGCGGCGAGCGTGTAGAGGGTCGCCGGGAGCGCCTCGCGACGCCCGGGAGCGAAGACGACCGGCCAGACGAGCATCTGGAAGCTCCAGCCCGGCGAAAGGGCGAGAAAGACGAGCGCCGCGAGGCGGCAGGCCGCGAGCCCGTCGTCGCCCCGGCGGACGAGCCGGAAGGCGAGCCCGGCCGAGAGCGCGAGCGCCGCGTACGAGGCGAAGGCGGGCGGGAACGGGAGCGTCCCGCCCGCCACCCGGAGGACGTAGTACCAGCCCCAGATGCCGTGGAGACTCGAGTAGCGGAGAACGTTGTTCACGACGCCGGCGGGAGCGACGAGGGCGTACGGCGCGAGAAGGAGCAGGAAGGGCGCAGCGGCCAGGGCCGCGTCCCGGGCGCGGGCGAGACCGCCCCGTGAAAATCCGAGGAAGCCCCCGAGGAAGACGACGACGATCTGCTTGACGGCGACGGCCGAGCCGACGACGAGAGCCGGAAGGAGCGTCGCCCGCCGCGCGCCGCTCCGCCTCACGAGCGCGAGGGCCGCGACGAAGAACGCGAGCGCGAGCGTCTCGAACTGCCCGTGGAAGGCGCTCGTCGCGATCGTGACGGGGTTCGTGAAGAAAACGATTGCCCGGGCGGCCGCGCGCCGCCTCGTGTCTCCCTGGAGTCCGAAGGCGAAGAGGGCGAGCGCGGCGGCCACGTCGCCGGCGATCGTGACGAGCCGGAACCCGAAGAACGGGGAGAGGCCGGCCGCCTGTGACAGGCGCGCCGTGGCCCCGAGAACGTGGAACCAGACCGGACTGTAGTTGTAGCGCGGCGTCGCGTCGTAGACGACCTGCCCGTGGTTGAGCGCGTTGACGACGATCGCGTAGGACTCCAGGTCGTAGCTGAGGGGAGCGACCCACGCGAGGGCGAGGCGCACGAGGAGTCCGGCTGCCGCGGCGACGAGGACCGCGCGCGTCCAGGAGCGCGCGAGGGGCGCGCGGACGCCGAGGATCGCCGCGCCCCCGCACCCCGCCAGGTAGAGGGCCGTGACGGTCGCGGACGTCCGACCGGAAGGCCCGAACGCCCCGAGCGCGCCGAGAAACGCAAGGAGAGCGGCGAAGGAGAAAAGGGCCGCGAGCGCCATGCCCGGCGCGCCTCGCAGTCGGGCCGCCGCGCTCCCGGTCAGAGTTTCCCGGCCGGTTCGGGGGCGTGCGCCCCGTGGCACTTCTTGTACTTCTTCCCGGATCCGCAGGGGCAGGGGTCGTTGCGGCCCACCTTCGGGCCCGCGGCCTTCACGGTCGCGACCTCGAAGTCGCCGCCGGACGTCGGGTCATAAGTGCCCTGGTAGTTGAGGTCCCTCTCCTTGTGGCGCGCCTTCTTCTCGAGCTCCGCGGCCCCGCGGCGCGATGAGGCCGAGCCGGCGGACGCGGAGTCGCCCGCGGACACCTCGACGGCGACTTCCTGACGCGACGCTCGCTCGGCGGGCGCCTGCTGGACCTCGAAACGGAACAGGTACTGGAGGATCTGCTCCTCGATCCCTTCCTTCATCGCCTCGAAGAGCTGGAAGGACTCCTTCTTGTACTCGACAAGCGGGTCGCGCTGGCCGTAGCCGCGCAGGCCGATGCCCTCCTTGAGGTGGTCGAGGCCGAGGAGGTGGTCCTTCCAGAGGGTGTCGACCGTCTGGAGCATGAAGAACTTCTCGAAGTCGCGCAGAACCTCGGGCCCGACGGACTTCTCCTTGGCCTCGTACGCCTCGCGCACGGCTGTCCGCAGCTTGTCCTTGAGCTCGATGTTCGAGTCGCTCTTCGTGAGGCCCTTCTCGGAGGGCTTGAAACCGTACGTCTCGAAGACGAGGGCCTCGAGCGCGTCCCAGTTCCATTCGGAAGGGTCCTTCGCGGCCGGGCAGTGGCGGTCGACGTAGTCCTCCGAGACGTCCTCGGCGAGGGCGACGACGTACTCCCGCGCGAGCTTGCCGGTCAGGATCTCCTTGCGGAGCCGGTAGATCTCCTCGCGCTGCTTGTTCATGACGTCGTCGTACTCGAGGAGGTGCTTGCGGGTGTCGAAGTTGCGGCCCTCGACCTGCGTCTGCGCCCTCTCGATCGACTTCGTGACCCAGCGGTGCTCGATCGGGACGCCCTCTTCCATCCCGAGCCTCTTCATGAGGCCCGAGAGCCGGTCGGACCCGAAGATCCGCATGAGGTCGTCCTCGAGCGAGAGGTAGAAGCGCGACGAGCCCGGGTCGCCCTGGCGGCCCGCGCGGCCGCGGAGCTGGTTGTCGATCCGCCGCGACTCGTGCCGCTCGGTGCCGATGATGTGGAGCCCGCCGAGCTCGACGACCTGCTCGTGGGCCTCTGCCGTCTCTTTCTGGAGCTCGGCGAGGAGCGCCTTGTACTGCTCTTCGTCGTCCTTCGCCTTCTGCCGCGCGAGGTATTCGGGGTTGCCGCCGAGGAGGATGTCCGTGCCGCGGCCCGCCATGTTCGTCGCGATCGTGACGGCGGCCACCTGGCCGGCCTGCGCGACGATCGTCGCTTCCTGCTCGTGGTACTTCGCGTTCAGGACGACGTGCGGCACCTTCCGCTTCTTGAGGAGCGAGGAGAGGTGTTCCGACTTCTCGATCGAGATCGTGCCGACGAGGACCGGCTGGCCCTTCTCGCTCTTCTCGGCGATCTCCTCGACGACGGCGTCGAACTTCTCGCGCTCGGTCCGGTAGACGAGGTCGTGCTCGTCGATGCGGATCATGTCGCGGTTCGTCGGGATCACGACGACGTCGAGCTTGTAGATCTTGTCGAACTCGGCGGCCTCGGTGTCCGCCGTGCCCGTCATGCCCGACAGCTTGTCGTACATGCGGAAGTAGTTCTGGAGCGTGATCGTCGCGAGCGTCTGGTTTTCCTTCTCGATCTTGACGCCCTCTTTCGCCTCGACGGCCTGGTGGAGGCCGTCGGACCAGCGGCGCCCGGGCATGAGCCGGCCCGTGAACTCGTCGACGATGATGACCTGCCCGTCCTTGACGACGTAGGCGACGTCCCGCTTGTAGAGCGTGTGGGCGCGCAGGGCCTGCTGGCAGGCGTGGAGGATGTCGATGTTCGTCGGGTCGTAGAGGTTCTCGACGCCGAGGAGGCGCTCGCACTTCGTGACGCCCTCCTCGGTGAGGGAGGACGTGTGCCCCTTCTCGTCGAGGAGGAAGTCGCCGGTCGTCGTCTTGTTCCCGTACTTGTCCTTGACCTCTTCGCCGCGGACGAGCTTCGGGATGATCCGGTCGACCTTGTAGTAGATGTCCGTCTCGCCCTCGGACGGGCCCGAGATGATGAGCGGCGTCCGGGCCTCGTCGATGAGGATCGAGTCGACCTCGTCCACGACCGCGAAGACGTGCCCGCGCTGGACCATCTGCGCCAGCTCGAACTTCATGTTGTCGCGCAGGTAGTCGAAGCCGAACTCGTTGTTCGTGCCGTAGGTGATGTCGCAGAGGTAGGCCGCGCGGCGGTCCTCGTCCGGCATGTCGTGCTGGATGCAGCCGACCGAGAAGCCGAGGAACTTGTAGATGCGGCCCATCCAGTCGGCGTCGCGGCGGGCGAGGTAGTCGTTGACCGTGACGACGTGGACGCCCCGGCCCGTGAGCGCGTTCAGGGAGACCGCGAGCGTCGCGACGAGCGTCTTGCCCTCGCCCGT
>DATKLW010000156.1:0-22220 GCA_035542215.1 Thermoanaerobaculia bacterium
TTCTGAGCGCCGCTACTTCTTCGGGGGAGCCGCCCCTGTCTTCGGCGGAAGAGCTCCGGTCACGACGAACGTGGCCGAGCCCTCGGCCGTCTTCTTCGAGACGTTGTCCGTCACGACGACCCTGAGCTCGTACTCGCCGGGCCTTCTCAGGAACTCGCCGAGGCGCGTCTCGATGAGGACCGCCGAGACGTCCAGCGTCACGATGCCCTTCGCGGCCCCGTCCTTCGGGTCGGGGACCTTGACGGGCGGATCCTGGGGCTGCGGGATGTCCACGGGCGGGGCGCCTTTCGGCTTGAGCTTCACCGTGCGCGAGACGCTCACGGTCTTCGTCGCCGGGTCGACGGCGGGGTTGTAGACGCGCAGGACGAATGCGAGGGCGTCCTGCGGGTCGAGGCGCCCGCCCTTCGCGACGAACCGGTAGCCCGAGAACGTGAACGAATCCTCGGGTCTCGGGCTCGGGACGGGGAAGAACGCGCCCGCGACGATGATCGGCGAGATCGCGAAGTCGGTCGCCGGCGGCGCGACCGTGACGGCCTTCTTCGCGGCGGCGAGCGTCTTGCCCGACGCGTCGAAGACACCCGCCGCGACCGTGTAGTCGCCGGGCGGCACGGAGAACCAGCGGCTCGCGAAGCGGCCGCCCGCCGCGGGCTCGAGGGCCGTCGCCTCCTCGAGGCGTGCGGCGTCTTTCCCGTCCTTGTCCCGCACGAGGAAGGCGAGACGGCTCTCCGCGGGAGGCTCGCCGGCCGACGCGGGCAGGAAGATCTGCGCCTGGATGCGCGTGTCGTCGGTCTCGCCGCCCGCGAGGGGAAGGACGGACAGGAGCAAGGTGTCCTGGGCGACGGCTTCGAGCGCGGCCCGCACGTCGGCTGTGAGCGCGGGACCCTTTCGCGCCTCGGCTTCGGCGGCGAGCGCAGCCTGCCTCTCCGCCTCGAGCTCCGCGGCCGTGCGGTAGTGCGGCGCCGCTTTCAGGTCGGGATTCTTCACGAGCGCCGTCCGCGCGGACGCTTCGAGGCGCTTCAGGACGCTCGCCGATTTTGCGGTGGCGTAGTCGCTCGACTGCTCGACGACGAAGTCGAGCGTGAGCGCCTTCGTCTTCGTCCAGTCGGGGAGCTGCGCGGCTTCGTAGACGAACGTGAAGATCGACTGCCCGATCGACGTTCCCGGCTCGTTCGGGGGAAGGATCTCCCCGTTTGCGGTGGGGATCGGCTGCTTCTTCGTGCCGGGCGTGCGCTGAACGGTCTTCGGCACGCCGATGACGACGTAGGCCTTCCCGCGCTCCGTGAGTGCGCCGCGCAAGCGCGGCAACGCGAAGCCCTGGTCGGCGTCCTTCACGCGCTGGTCGAACCCGACCTTGTACTCGTTGACGGGCGTCTTGAGGTCGGGGTCCCTCTTCGCCCAGAAGAGCTGGACGAACCGCTCCGCGTCCTCGTCGGTCGCGACCTTCTTCCATTCCTTCTGCTCGGCGTCCGTGGCGAGGAGCAGGAACTCGGGGGACTTGTTCCAGTCCTTGTAGCGCTCGAGGCCGGCTCCGAGGCACAGAGGAGCGGAGAGAAGGACAGGGATCAGGCAAGCGGCCGCGAAGCGTGTGGCTTTCATCGTGGTTGGTGGAATACCGCAATCTCCCGCGCCTGACAAGAGCGAAGGGGCATCAGGCCCGCGTCAGCGCCCCGGGAGCTTCGTGCCGTCCTCGAGCCAGGCCTTGAGGCTCGAGAGCATCCGCTCCCATCCGGGCCCGAGCTGGTCGCGGTACGAGTCCCACGCCGGGCCGTCTTCGATCCCCTCCTGCACGACGGTCACGTCCGTCCCCTCCTCGACGGCCTCGAAGGTGATCGCGAGGCGCATGGGGCCGAACGAGAGGCCTTCGGGACTCGAGAAGACGAGGTTCGCGACGACGAGGGCGCTCCCCGGCTCGAACGTCTCGATCTGGCCCATCGAGCTGTAGCCCGCGTCCGAGTCGGGATCCGCGTACCAGCCGAGCGCCCAGTTGCCGCCCGGCCGCGCGCCGATCACCGCGCCGTCCGCGAGCCACGCGAGGAGCTCGGGGACGCGCACGAACGCCTCGAAGGCCCGCTCCGGCGCGACGCGCACGAAGACTCCACGCGTCACGGACCCGCTCACGGGAGCGATCTTACGTCGTGCGAGAATCGCCGCCGCCATGCTGATCGGCCTCAAGAGCGCGCTCGAGCGCGCAATCGTCGACGCCTGCCTGAAGACGTTCGGAGTCGAGCCCCCGCGCCTCGTCCTCGAGACCCCGCCGAAAGTGGAGCTGGGCGATCTCGCCTGCCCCATCGCATTCGAGCTCGCCAAGGTCCTCAAGCGCCCGCCACGGAAGATCGCCGAGGAGCTCGCGCCCGCCCTCGTCCTGCCGGACGTCGTCGTGAAGCGGACCGTCGAAGGCGGCGGCTACCTGAACTTCTTCGTGGACCGCCCGAAAGTCCTCCGGGCCATGCTCGAGGACGCGCACGAGCCCGCTTCTGCGCACGGAGCACCTGCTCCGGAAACGGAAAGAGGCGCCAAGCTCATCGTCGAGCACACGAACATCAACCCGAACAAGGCGGCGCACATCGGCCACCTCCGGAATGCCGTTCTCGGCGACGTTCTCGTCCGGAACTTCCGGCGGCTCGGCCGGACGGTCGAGGTCCAGAACTATCTCGACGACACGGGCGTGCAGGTCGCGGACGTCGTCGTCGCCCTCGAGCATCCGGACGCGCTCGTCGACCCGAAGAAAGCCGCAGCGCTCGGCGAGGAGATCCGCGAAATCCTGGACGCGTTTCCGTACGACGCGCCCGGCGTCCCCGGCCGGCGCCTCGGCGACCTCGCGTGGGATCTCTACGCGCTCGTCGGAAAGAGCTACGCCGCGGACCCGGAGCTCGAGAAAGCGCGGCGCGACACGCTCCACGCGATCGAGGGCGCCGCGACGGGCCACGACCAGACCGGAGACGAGAAGGCGACGGCGGCGACCGCCGCCCGCCTCGCCGAGGCCGTCGTGCGTTGCCACCTCCTGACGATGGAGCGCATCGGCGTCGACTACGACCTCCTGCCCCGCGAGAGCGACATCCTCGCGAGGAAGTTCTGGGTTGCCGCGTTCGAGCGCCTGAAGGCCGCCGGGGCCGCGCGCCTCGAGACCGAGGGCAAGAACGCGGGCTGCTGGGTCATGCCCCTCGAAGGCGCGGCGGAGTTCGAGGGGATGGAGGACGCCGACAAGGTCCTCGTCCGTTCGAACGGGACCGTCACGTACACGGGAAAGGACGTCGCCTACCAGCTCTGGAAGCTCGGCGTCCTCGGGATCGACTTCGAGTACGAGCCCGTCCCCTATGTCGACGTCGACGGCAGCCCGGAATTCCACGCCTCCGACGGCGTCTCGCCGCTCTACCGGACGCGACGCGACGCCGAGGGCGCGGACCCGTCCGCGCGCGGCCGCTTCGGCAAGGGAACCGGCGTCATCAACGTGATCGACGTCCGGCAGTCCTATCCGCAGAGGGTCGTCAAGGAGGCCGTGCGCAAGGCCGGCTTCTCCGAGGCCGCGGACCGCTCGATCCACTTCGCGTACGAGATGGTCGCGCTCACGCCGGTCTCCGCGGAGGCGCTCGGCGTGGAGCTCACGGACGAAGACCGCGCGAGGCCGTTCGTCGAGATGTCGGGCCGCAAGGGCCTCGGCGTGAAGGCCGACGACCTCCTCGATCGCCTCGTCGAGAAGGCGCGCGACCAGATCGCCTCCCGCGCGGGCGGCGAGCGGCCGGAGCCGGGCCGCGCCGAGTCCATCGCCGTCGGCGCGCTGCGCGTCTACATGACGCGCTTCTCGCGCAACAAGATCATCGCCTTCGACTTCGACGAGGCGCTCGCGTTCGAGGGCGATACGGGCCCGTACCTCCAGTACGCCGCCGTGCGCGCCGCGAACATCTTCCGAAAGCTCGAGGAGACGGGCCTCACGGGCCGCCTCGACGCGGCGGAGGCGGCCGCCGTCGAGACGCTGCCGCTCGAGACGCTCGACGACGGCCTGTGGGACGTCGTGAGGACGTGCTCGCGCTCGCTCGACACGTTCGAAAAGGTCGCCGAGACGCTCGAGGTCTCCCTCCTCGTGCGGCACGCCCTCGCGGTCGCCGCGGCCTTTCACCACCTTTACCACACCCACCCGATCTCGCAGGAGAAGGACGAGGCGCGGCGCCGCGCCCGCCGCGCCGCCCTCCAGGTCGTCTCGGACCACCTCGCCGACGTCCTCGGCGTCCTCGGGGTCCCGGTCCCGGAGAGGATGTGACGGCCGCTCGCGAGGTGCGCTACCGCGAGCGGGCCGCGTCGGATCTGACCGCCGTCGCCGCCCTCGTCGCGAAGGTGTTCCAGGAGGAGTTCGACGCGCCCGCGGGCGACGCGGTCCTCCGGGAGGCCGAGGCCGCCCGTCTCGTCTTCGACCCCCGCCGCGACGTGTGCGTGACGGCGGAATCGGGCGGCCGGGACGTCGGCGCCCTGCTCGTCGTTCCCGGAGGCGAATCGGGCGAAGCCGCGGTCTTCGCGTGGCTGGCCGTCGACGGCGAGCTTCGCGGCTCCGGGATCGGCCGCGAACTCCTTTTCCGCGGAATCGAGGCCTGCCGCGAGCGCGGGCGGAATCTCATGCGCGCGCACGCCTACGCGGTGTCGCCCGCCGCGTGCCGCCTCTACTGGCTCTACGGCTTCCGTGTCGCCGGCCTCGAGCCCTTCCCCGTCGGGAGCGGCGCGCGCGAGCGGATCGTCTTCGAGAAGCGGCTCGATCCCCCGGCGGCGACCGCCTGACCAGGGGCGGCGCTTCAGTGCGCCGCGCCCGGGGACGAGGGAGCGTCCGCCACGGCCGCCACGTCGGCGACGCCCGTCCGCTCGTCGAGGGCCGCCGTCACGACCACGTGGCGCGGCCCGGCTCCGGGCTCGCCGAGGCGCGAGCGCGCCGCGCTCCCGGGGCTCACGACCCAGATCTTCCCGTCGGCCGTCCTGAGGACCGGGCGGTGTGGGCCGCGGTCCCGGTCCGCGACCGGAAGAAGCGCGTTGAGCGCGCAACGCAGGCAGAAGACGTCCGCGTCGAAGGTGCGGGGCGCGCTTGCAAAGGAGAGCGCCCCGCGCGCGTCGGCAGGGACGACGCGTCCCGCCACCCAGCCCACGAGAAGACCGCACCCGCTGGCGAGAGCGACGACGACGGGCCGGAGCGACCGCCGCGGGCCGCGCCCGGGCATCTCCACACACCGCGCGAGACGCCGGGCGAGCTCCTCCGGGCACCGGTCCACCGGCCGCCCCGTTCGCACGGTCTCGCGCAGCCTGGCGGCCTCGTCGCACCGGCAGCGGCATTCGGGGCAGGCCTCGAAGTGCGCGAGGAGATGGGCGGCGTCGACGAGCTCGAGCTCGTCGTCGTTGTAGGCCTCGATGAGGAGGCTGGCCGTCCGGCAGTCCATCTTCTGGGGCGGGAGGATCCCGCCACGAGCCTCAACGTTACCGGCGCTTGCGGTATTCCGAGAGCTGGACCGTCCTGTTTGCCGGCCCGCTCTGGCGCGTGCGCGCGGGCTCCCCCTCCCCGAGGTAGTTCCTCCGGCGGCCGTACTCGAGGAGGGCGGACTCGAGGAGCCGACGCCCCCGGTAGAGCCGCGACATGACCGTCCCGAGCGGGATCTCGAGGATGTCCGCGACCTCGCGGTACGAAAAGTCCTGGAGATCGACGAGCTCGACCACGAGGCGGAAGTCCTCGGGCAGCGCCGCGAGTGCCGCCGCGACGGGCCCGTCCATCGTCGAGGCGACGAGCTCCTCTTCGGGACCCGGGTTCGCGGCCGCGCGCGCCCGCGTCCCCGCGGCGTCGAGGGCGTCGTCGCCGTCGGCGCCGAGGTCGATTTCCTTGGGTCCCGCCTTCGCGTGGCGGTAACCGTTGATGAACGCGTTCTTCAGAATGCGGAAGAGCCACGCCTTCAGGTTCGTCCCTTCCGTGAAGCCCTCGTAGTGCGAGTAGGCCTTCAGGTAGGTCTCCTGGAGGAGGTCCTCGGCGTCCTGCCGGTTGCGCGTGAGGCGCAGGGCGGCGCCGTAGAGCGCGTCCGCGAACGGCAGCTCGCCGTTCCTGAAGTCCCACGCGCCCGGGGAGGAGCTCTTCCTATGGGTCAGAAATGCCATCGAATCCACCACCTCACATGAAGCAATACGCACGCCGGTTTCATTCCGCTCTTTCGGCACATCCGAAAAAGAAGCGGCCCCGGTCGCCCGGGGCCGCGAACTCCATGACGGGGAAGGACTTACTTGCCGTTGATGACGAACGCGATGACGAGGGCGTAGATGACGAGCGACTCGATCAGAACCAGGCCAAGGAAGGCCTGGCCGCGGATCTGGCCGACCGCGCCCGGGTTGCGGGCGATGCCTTCGCAGGCCGCGACGGCCGTCCGGCCCTGCGCGATCGCGCCGGCCGCGGCGGCAATGCCGATCGCGAACGCCGCGGACCAGTGGCCCCAGCCGGCGCCTCCGGAGGCGGCGACGGCCTTGGTCGCTTCCTCGGCGAAGGCGAGGTTCGGGAGAGCGAGGGCGAGCGCGCCGAGGGCGCCCGCGGAGAGCATCTTCTTGAACATGTCAGGGACTCCTTTCGAGATGGAAGATCGGATCAGTGCTCGTGGGCGGTCGCGCCGCCCAGATAGACGGTGGTGAGGAGGGTGAAGACATACGCCTGCAGCAGGGCCGTGAAGATCCCGAGGGCCATCATCGGCCACGGGACGACGATCGGCATCAGGCCCGTGAAGATGCTGCCCGCCGTGTGCTCGCCGTAGATGTTGCCGTAGAGACGCATCGAGAGCGAAAGCGCGCGCGCGAAGTTCCCGATCATCTCGATGAGGAACATGAGCGGCGCGAGCGCGAGCATCGGCCCGAGGAAGTGCTTGAGGTACCCGAAGAAGCCGTGCGCCTTGATGCCCTCGGCGTTGAAGATGAGGAAGCACGTGATCGACAGCGCGAACGTCACGTTCAGGTTCGCCGTCGGCGGCTGCAGGAAGAAGAACAGCCCGCAGATGTTGCAGAAGAAGATGAAGAAGAAAAACGCGCCGACGATCGGGAGGTAGCGCTCCCCGTGGGCGATGTTCTCGTTGATGACGCCGCGCAGGAAGTCGACGAAGACCTCGATCGCGTTCTGGAGGGGGCCGGGTGCGTCCTTGCGGTAGCTCCGCGACGCCCAGAAGAAGAAGAGCGCGCAGAACAGGAAGACGACGACCGCCATGGCGAGGTGGTCGGGAATCCAGCCGAGGAGCTCGCCCTGCTCGCCGCGCGGCGCGATCCCCGCGATGTGGAAGCCGGCGAGGTCGACGCCGTTCCTCCACCACGCCGGTGCGCCTTCGACGGGCCCGAAGAGAACGCTCAGGAGCTTGTTGAAGAGCCCGAAGAAGATCGAATGTTCGTGGTGCACGTCGCCGTTTCCGCCTTCAGCGGGCCGCGCCCGTTCGGTTCCGCCGTCCGCGGAGCTGTTCGAAAACCCCTTCGATCACCGCCGCGGCGACGACCGTCGAGAGGCCTCCGACGAGCCACGGGACGTCGGCCGGAAACGCCTGAACGGAGGCCCACAGGCCGACCCCGATCAGGCCGTACCGGAGAACGGCCTTGAACCCGAGTTTCCAGTCGAGTCGAGCCGGCGAACTCCGATCGGGCGCCGCAAAGCGACCGAGGAAATCCGACAGCCAGAGCGCCGAGACGATAGCCACGGCGGCCCCCAGAGTCAAGGCGAGTGCCGGGCGGAAACGGCCCGTGGCGGCCAGGCCCGAGGCGGTCAGGACGGCGAGGGCGGCGGCAGTCCGGAGCCAGCGCCGGCCGGGCCTTCCGGAGGGCTCGACGCCGTCAGGAAGATCCATTTCCGGGCCCCTTGCCGTCGCGGGACAGGACTCCGGACTCGCGGTAGATCTGCCTCAGGCCAGCCGCGAGACCGACCAGGGCGAGGGCGGCCGTCAGGACCGGGAAGAGGCCGAAGACCTTGTCGAGAACCCAGCCGAGTCCGGCTCCCGCCGCGATCGAGGCCGGCAGGACCCACCCGAACGTGAGGACGTCGGCGAAGTAGCGCCTTCCGCCGGGATCGCCGCCCGGACCGCTGTCGCCACCCGGTCCGGTGGCGCCGCTCATCCGGCCGCCGAAGGGCTCATGGGAGAAGGCAGGACTTCGCGAACGCGACGAACGGGCCCGGGAGGATGCCCATCGCGAGGGTCCCGGCCGCGCAGATCGCGATCGCCGCCGTGACGGCGGGCTCCTCGCGCCAGTGGAGCTCGCCTTCGCCGTCCACGAGGTACATCGCCCGCGCGATGCGGAAGTAGTAGAAGAGCGACACGGCGGACATGAGGACCGCGAGGAGCGAGAGCCAGAACCAGCCCGCCTTCATGGCCGCCGAAAAGAGCAGGTACTTCCCGACGAATCCCGCCGTGGGCGGGATGCCGGCGAGCGAGAGGAGGAACACGAGCATCGCGGCCGCGGCCCAGGGATTCCGCTTCGAGAGGCCGTTGAAGTCGTCGACGCTCTCCCCCGCGTATCCCTTCGCCTCGAGGAGGATCACGAGGCCGAAGGCGCCGAGGTTCATGAACGCGTAGGCGAGCAGGTACACGAGGATCGACCAGAGGCCGATGCCCGTCGCGTCGCCGTAGGCGAGGAGGCCGAGGAGCGCGTAGCCCGCGTGGCCGATCGACGAGTAGCCGAGGAGGCGTTTGACGTTCGTCTGCTGGAGCGCGCCGACGTTGCCGACGACCATCGTGAGCGCGGCCGAGGCCGCGACGATCGCCGTCCAGTCGCCCGCACGCGGCCCGAACCCCGCGAAGAAGATGCGCGCGAAGATCGAGTACGCCGCGAGCTTCGGCCCGACGGCGAAGAACGCGGAAATCGGCGTCGGGGCGCCTTCGTACACGTCGGGCGCCCACACGTGGAACGGCGCCGACGCGATCTTGAAGAACATGCCGCTCGCGACGAGGATGATGCCGACCATGAGGAGCGGCGTCGCGGGCGCGGCGCCGAGCACCTTCGCGATCCCCGCGAGGGAGAGCGTCCCGGTCGCCCCGTAGACGAGCGAGATCCCGTACAGGAGCACGCCCGAGGAGAACGCGCCGAGAACGAAGTACTTTGCCGCGGCCTCCAGCGACTTCGTCTCGCGCTTGAAGTAGCCCGCGAGGACGTACTGCGAAAGCGCCATGAGCTCGAGCGCGACGACGATCGACGCGAGGTTCGTCCCGGACGCCATGAAGAGCATGCCGACGGTCGCGAAGAGGATGAGGCCGTAGTACTCGCCCGAGGGGTACGGCGAAGAGCCGACGAACCGCAGCGAGAAGAGGATCGTCACGACCGCCGCAAGGAGCATGAGAACCTTGAAGTAGATCCCGAAGCGGTCGAGGACGAACATCCCGCCGAAGCCCGACTGCGGAAGGGCCTTCGCGGACGAAACCGAGACGGCGATCAGGAGGCCGGTCACGACGAGCGAGCCGATCGCGGCGAGGGCGATCGAGCGCTCCTTCGCCCGGCCGCCCACGGTCGCGGCGAGGAGCAGCACGAGCCCCGCCGCCGTGAGGAACAGCTCCGGCAGGATGAGGAGCGTGTCGGCGGCGGCGAACGGCATCGCTTACTTCGCTCCGGCGGGGGCGGCGTCGGCGGCCGGGGCCGGCGCCGCGGGGACGGCTTCCGCGAGACGCGGCGCCGACTCGGAGGCCGGCGGCGGGTTCACCGCGACGACGATCTTCTCGGCCGACTTCGCGGTCATTTCGAAGAACGGCTTCGGGTAGAGGCCGATCCAGAAGCACATGACGATGAGGGGCGCGAGCGTCAGGATCTCGCGCAGGTTCACGTCCTGGAGGTCCTTGTTCTTCGGGTTCGTGAGCTCTCCGAAGAACACGCGCTGGTAGAGCCACAGCATGTAGGCCGCCCCGAGAATGACGCCGAGGCTCGCCCACGCGGCCCAGCGCCAGTTCGCGAGGAAGGCGCCCGTCAGGATCGTGAATTCGCCGACGAAGCCGTTCAGGAGCGGCAGGCCGATCGATGCGAGGAGCACGACCATGAAGAGCATCGCGTAAACCGGCATGACGCCGGAGAGGCCGCCGTAGTCCGCGATCATCCTCGTGTGCGTCCGTTCGTACACGATCCCGACGAGGAGGAAGAGCCCGCCCGTCGAGAGGCCGTGGTTGATCGACTGGAGGATGCCGCCCTGAATGCCCGCGTTGTTGAGGGCGAAGAGGCCAAGCATGACGAAGCCGAGATGCGCGACGGAGGAGTACGCGACGAGCTTCTTCATGTCCTTCTGGACCATCGCGACCATCGAGCCGTAGACGATGCCGACGATCGAGAGGACGACGACCGCGAGCTGCACCCAGGACGTCCGCGAGGCGCCCGGGCAGATCGGGAGCGAGAAGCGGAGGAAGCCGTACGTCCCCATCTTGAGGAGGACGCCCGCGAGGATCACGGAGCCCGCGGTGGGCGCCTCGACGTGCGCGTCCGGCAGCCACGTGTGGAACGGGAACATCGGGACCTTGATCGCGAACCCGATGAAGAACGCCCAGAAGAGCCAGACCTGGAGGTCCGGCGGGATCTGGGAGGCGATCGAGTGGAAGTGGACGATGTCGAACGACGGCGCGTTGCCGAGGCCCTTCCACCACAGGAAGCCCGAGGTGTTGAAGAAGTAGAGGGCGATGATCGCGAGCAGCATGACGACCGAGCCCGCGAGCGTGTACAGGAAGAACTTGATCGCCGCGTAGAGCTTCCGCGGGCCGCCCCAGATCCCGATCAGGAAGTACATCGGGACGAGCATGACTTCCCAGAACACGTAGAAGAGGAAGAAGTCGAGCGCGCAGAAGACTCCGACCATCCCCGTCTCGAGGAGGAGGAGGAACGCGTAGTACTCCTTCTCGCGCTTCGTGACCGCCGTGAACGACGAGTACACCGAGATGAAGGAGAGGAGCGTCGTCAGGAGGATCAGGAGCGCCGCGATCCCGTCGACGCCGAGCGCGTACTTCGCGCCGAGCGAGGGAATCCAGTCGACCGTCTCTCGGAAGAAGAACCCGCCGGACGTCCGGAAGCCCGTGAAGGTCCAGAGCGGGAGGGAGAGGAGGAACTCGGCGCCCGTGAAGAGCGTCGCGACCCAGCGGATGACACCCGTCTTCTCGCGCGGCACGAGGAAGACCGCGAGGGTCCCCGCGACCGGCAGGAAGATGAGCAGAGAGAGAAGTCCGTTCATGCGGCGTCCTTACGTCATCTCAGGAAGAGGTAGAGGCAGACGAATCCGAACACGCCGGCCGCCATGGTCAGCGCGTAGTTCTGTGTGCGCCCGGTCTGGACGCGGCGCATCCCGCGCCACGCCGTCTCGAGGGTGTCCGCGACTCCGTTCACGGCGCCGTCGACGAACGTGCGGTCGAACCAGGACGAAACCCGCGAGAGGCCGACCGTGAGGCCGCTCGAGCCGTTCGGGATCAGATCCACGACGCGGGCGTCGATCTCCCACAGGAGCCGGCCGCCCTTCTTGATGAGCCCGTTCACGAACACGGCCTCGTAGAGCTCGTCGACGCGGTACTTGTCGCGCACGAGGCGGTAGAAGCCGCCGAGCGACGCCGCGATGCGCTCCGGCACGCGGAACGGGTAGGCGCCGGAATAGAAGGAGACGGCGAGGAAGATCCCGACGAAGGCGACGAGGACGGACGTGCCCATGAGGCCCCACTCCGTCGCGTGCGACATCTCGTGCGCCTCCACGGCCCAGCCCGCGGGGAGCTTCGCAATCACCGGCTCCAGGAAGCTTTCGAAGGAATTCTCTTTCCCGAGAATGAAGCTCGGAATCCCGAACCAGCCGACGACGACCGCGCCGGCCGCGAGGATCCAGAGGGGGACGACCATCGACGCGGGCGATTCATGGACGTGCTGAAGCTGCTCCTGCGTGCCGCGGAACGTCCCGTAGAACGTCATCTTGATGAGCCGGAACATGTAGAACGCCGTGATCCCCGCGGTGAGCACCGCGAGGGCCCAGAGCACCTTGTAGCCCGCGCCCCAGGTCTCGGCGAGGATCGCGTCCTTCGAGAAGAAGCCCGCGAGGCCGGGGACGCCCGCGATCGCGAGCGTCGCGACGAACATCGTGACGAACGTGTGCGGGATCAGCTTGCGGAGGCCGCCCATCTTCGTCATGTCCTGCTCGCCGCCGAGCGCGTGGATGACGGAGCCCGACCCGAGGAAGAGGCAGGCCTTGAACCACGCGTGCGTGAAGACGTGGAACATGCCCGCGGAGAACGCGAGCGCGCCGCAGCCGAGGAACATGTAGCCGAGCTGCGAGACCGTCGAGTACGCGAGGACTTTCTTGATGTCCGTCTGCGTGAGGCCCATCGTGGCCGCGAACAGCGCCGTCGCGCCGCCGACGACCGCGACGAGGAACGACGCGTCGTGCGTGAGGAGACCCCACACCGTGGAGTTCTCGCCGAGCGTCTTCATCGCCCACTCGTGCGAGATCCGGTAGAAGACGTTGCAGCGCGCGACCATGTAGACGCCCGCCGTCACCATCGTCGCCGCGTGGATGAGCGCGGAGACGGGCGTCGGGCCGGCCATCGCGTCCGGGAGCCAGACATAGAGCGGGATCTGGGCGCTCTTGCCGCACGCGCCGATGAAGAGCGCGACGCAGACCGCCGTCATGAGGCCGCCGGCCGCGTACTTCGCCGGGTCGCCGGCCGCGAGCGAGAACATCGCGCCGAAGTCGGTCGTCCCGAAGAGGGCGAAGCAGCCGAAGATCCCGAGGACGAAGCCGAAGTCGCCGATCCGGTTCACGACGAACGCCTTCTTGCCGGCGTCCGCCGCGTAGTCTTTGTTCCAGTAGAACCCGATCAGGAGGTACGAGCAGAGGCCGACGCCTTCCCAGCCGACGAACAGGATCGGGAGGCCCGCGCCCAGGACGAGCGTGAGCATCGAGAACATGAAGAGGTTCAGGTACGAGAAGTACCGGCCGTAGCCCGGGTCGTGCCCCATGTACCCGACCGAGTAGACGTGGATGAGCGAGCCGACGAACGTGACGAAACCGAGCATGAGCGCCGAGAGCGCGTCGAGCCGGAACGCCGCGTCCACGACGATCGCCTTGCTGCCGAACCACGTCGGGCTCGCGCCGAGCGGCATCCACGTCCACAGCGTCGCGACGACGCCCTCGTGGCCGTGCGTCTCGCCCCACCACGCGAAGATCGCGGCGAAGGCGGCGAGGCAGGACAGGATCGTCGCGGCGGGACCGATCACAGAGTGGACGGCCGCGAACGGGATCTCGTGGTGTTCGCCGTGACCCCCGTGGCCGCCGCCGTGCCCGGCGTCGTGCGCGGCGTGGGCCTCCGCGTGGGCGCCGTCGCCGTGCCCGTGCGGCCCCTTCGGGGCGTCCTTGCCGCCGAGCTTGCTGTGTGAGGCGAGGTAGAGGAGCCCGTTGACGAGGAATCCGATCAGCGGGAAGACCGGAATCCAGGGCAGGATCGCGGCAGCCGACACGCGCTACCCCTTCAGCTCCGACACGTCGTCGAGGTTCACGGAGCCCTTCAAACGGTAGAGCGAGATGATGATCGCGAGGCCGATCGCGGCCTCGCCCGCGGCGAGCGTGATCACGAACACCGTGAAGAGCTGGCCGTTGAGGTCGCCGAGCTGCCGGGAGAACGCGATGAGGTTCAGGTTCGCGGCGTTCAGGATCAGCTCGATCGACATGAGGACGGTCAGGAGGTTCCGGCGGATCAGGACGCCCGTGACCCCGATCGCGAAGAGAAGGAACGAGAGGGCGACGTAGTGCGTGACCGAGATCATCAGTCCACCCGTTCCATCGTCCGCTTGCCGAGGACGACCGCCCCGATCATCGCGACGAGGAGGAACACGGACGCGACCTCGAACGGGAGAAGGTAGTCGCGGTAGAGGCCCCAGGCCACGGCCTGGCTGTTCCCCGCGACCTTTTCCGTGACGGACGTCGTCACGCGTTTCCCGTCCACGTTCTGCGTCACGTCGCGCACGATCGTCGTCGTCGACAGGCTCGCGGGATCGGCCGCCGCGCCGGCGTTCTCGAGGCCGCTCTTGCGCGAGGACGCGACGATCGTCCCGCCCACGACCGCGAGGAGGAGGAACGTGACGACGAGCGCCGCGCCCGCCTGGCGGTGGAGGAACGGCTCGCCGGCGGTCCGCTTGACGTTCACGAGCATGATCGTGAAGAGGAACAGGACCATGATCCCGCCCGCGTAGACGAGGACCTGGACCGCGGCGAGGAACTCGGCGTTCAGCGTGATGAAGAGCGCCGCGACGCCGAAGAAGGAGAGCAGGAGGAAGAGCGCCGAGTGGACCGGCTGGCGCATCGCGACGACGCCGACGGCGCCGAAGACGACGACCGCCGCGAAGAACCAGAAGAAGAACGGAGCCGTCACCGGCCCTCCCCCTGCTCGACGACGGCGAACGGCTTGACGTTCTCGTCCCACTTCGTGAGCTTCTTGATGTCGAGGTAGAGGGCGTCGTTCCGCTCGTACGTCCCGAGCTCGTACGTCTTCGTCCGGAGCCAGATCGACTTCGGGTTCGTCGGGCAGGCCTCCTCGCAGAGGCCGCAGAACATGCAGCGCTTGAGGTCCACGTCAAACCGGTCGAGGACCTTCTCGTTCTTGCCCTGCGGGTTCTTTTCGTTGTGCCAGTCGATGAAGATGATGTTGATCGGGCACTCGATCGCGCAGAGCGTGCACTTGATGCAGCGCTCCTCGTCGAGCCGGAACATCCCGCGGAAGCGGTCGCTCGGCTCGCGCGCGGCTTCGGGGTACTCGACCGTGTCGGCCTTCCGGAAGAAGTGCCGGCCGGTCATCTTCAGGCCGCCGAAGATGTCGAGGAGGAGGACGTTGTCCCAGAAGCTCATCTCAGGCCTCCGCCCCGCGCGCGCCGGCCGGCGCGGGTCCCGCGCTCTGCGGCCACCTCTTCGACGCGCGCATCCGCGTCACGACGAGGAAGGCGCCGATCGCGGCGACCCAGAGGATCGCGCCGAGGATCCGGAGACCGCGGAACCCGCCGAGCGCCGCGAGCGCGACGCAGACGAGGTTCACGAGGGAGATCGGGATCAGCGTCTTCCACCCGAGCGCCATGAGCTGGTCGAACCGGTACCGCGGGAACGTCCCGCGGAACCAGATGTAGACGAAGAGGAAGCACGAGACCTTGAGGACGTACCAGATCACGCCCGGGATCAGGTCGAGGAACGAGAGTGCGGCGACGTTCGGGAAGGGCCGCAGCCAGCCTCCGAAGAAGAGCGCCGTCGCGACCGCCGAGATCGTGATCATGTTCGCGTACTCGGTCAGGAAGAAGATCGCCCAGCGGAAGCCCGAGTACTCCGTGTGGAAGCCGGCGACGAGCTCGCTCTCGGCCTCGGGCAGGTCGAACGGGATGCGGTTCGTCTCCGCGACGCCCGAGACGAAGTAGAGGAAGAAAGAGACGAGCCCCGGAAGGATGAACCACATGTGGTGCGTCTTCTGGGCCTCGACGATCTCGACGAGGGAGAGGGACCGCGCCATGAGGATCGCGCTCACGACGGCGAAACCCATCGGGACTTCGTAGCTGATGAGCTGCGCGGCCGAGCGGAGGCCGCCGAGGAGCGCGTACTTCGAGTTCGACGCCCAGCCGCCGAGGATGATCCCGTAGATCCCGACGGACGTGATCGCGAGGAGGAGGAGGAGCGAGACGTTCACGTCCGTCGCGTACCACGCGGTCGTGAGCTTGCCGAGGCCCGGGATCCTCATCGTGAACTCCGGACCCCACGGCAGGACCGCGAAGACCGCGAGGCCGGGGACCATCACGAGGACCGGCGCGAGGAAGTGGATGACGTGCCGGGCCTTCGCGGGGACGACGTCCTCCTTCGTGAGGAGCTTCACGACGTCCGCGACGAACTGCAGGATTCCCTCGGGACCCACGCGGTTCGGACCTTTCCTCACCTGGAGGAACGCGAGAGTCCGGCGCTCGATGTACGTGAGGACGCCCGCCGCGGTCGCGACGAGGACGACGACGACCACGGCCTTGACGGCCGGAATCAGGACCCAGGTCAGGACGCTCTCGGAGATGTCCATGTTTATCGGTCGACCTCGCCCAGGACGATGTCAATCGTGCCGATGATCGCGACGAGGTCCGAGACCATGTGGCCCCGCGCCATCTCGGGCAGCGCCTGAAGGTTGATGAAGCTCGGCGGGCGGACGCGCAGGCGGTACGGCCTGTTGCCGCCGTTCGAGACGAGATAGAAGCCGAGCTCGCCCTTCGGCGACTCGACGCTCGCGTACGCGTCGCCCACGGGCGGCTTGATGACGCGCGGAACCTTGCCACGGATGTCGCCCGTCGGGTTCTTGTCGAGCCAGTCGCAGCACTGGAGGAGGATCCGGCGGCTCTGGCGGAGCTCGGCGATCCGCACGAGGTAGCGATCGTACGTGTCCGCGTTCTTCCCCGTCGGGATCTCGAAATCGAGCTCGGAGTAGCACTCGTACGGGATCGCGCGGCGGATGTCCCAAGCGAGGCCGGCCGCGCGCAGCGGCGGGCCCGTGACGCCCCACTCGATGCAGCGCTTCGTGTCGAGGATCCCGATCCCGATCGTCCGGAGCTTCCAGATGCGGTTCTCGGTCAGGAGGTCCTCGTACTCGTCGATCTTGGCGCCGAGGTCTTCCGTGAACGCGCGGAGCTTGTCCACCCAGCCGGGCGTCAGGTCCTCCTGGAGGCCGCCCACGCGCATGCAGTTCAGCGTGAGGCGCGCGCCGCAGTAATCCTCGAAGAGGTCGAGGATCACCTCGCGCTCGCGGAACGTGTAGAAGAACGGGGTGATGGCGCCGAGGTCGATCGCGGCCGTCGCGAGCCAGAGCAGGTGCGACGAGACACGCTGCATCTCGTCGAGGACGACGCGGATGTACTGGGCGCGCTTGGGAATCTCGAGACCCAGGAGCTTCTCGACCGTGAGCACGTACGCGTGGTTGTTCGTCGCGGCCGCGACGTAGTCCAGGCGGTCCGTGTGCGGGATGATCATGGGATAGGTCTCGGTCTCGAAGAGCTTCTCGGTGCCGCGGTGGAGGTAGCCGACGTCCGGCCGCGCCGAGACGATGCGCTCTCCGTCGACCTTGAGGACGATCCGGAGGACGCCGTGCGTGGACGGGTGCTGCGGCCCGAAGTTGAGCTCCATCTCGCGGAGGCCGAGCATCGTCTCCTCGGACTCGGGCACGGCGCCGGCGGTTCCGACGAGGTCGCTCACGACACGGCCTTCCTGTTCTTGTCGTCGGGCGCGGGGCCGCCGCCCTCCGGGTAGCGGTCCGGGTAGATCGCGGCGCCCGTGTCGATCCCCTCGACCGGGAAGTCCTTCCGGAGCGGGTGGCCCTGGAAGCCGTCCCACGTGAGGATCCGGCGCAGGTCCGGGTGGCCCTCGAAGGCGATCCCGAAGAGGTCGAACACCTCGCGCTCCATCCAGTTCGCGGTCTCCCAGACGCCGCTCACCGTCGGGCAGGCCGCGCCGTCGGCGACACCGACTTTCAGCCGGACGCGTTCGTTGCCGCGGTCGAACGAGTGGACCCAGTAGACGACGTCGAAACGCGGGACGCGCTCTTTCCAGTCGATTGCCGTCAGATCCACGAGGAACGTAAACGTCTCGGCGTCCTTGAGGTGGCGGCACGCCTCGACGAGCTTGCCGGGGGCGAGCTCGATCGTGGTCTGGCCGACCATCTTCTTCGCACCGAGGACCGAGCCCGGAACGGCCGCCGCGAGCGCGGCCACGAGCGGCTCACCCATCGCGTCCGTGGGAGCCGGCGCGGCCGCCTTCGGCGGAGCGGCCGGCTTCGGCGCGGCCGGAGCCGCGGCCGCGGCCGGCGCGGGAGCCGGCTTGGGAGGCGCGGCGGGAGCCGCGGGGTCGCCGGCCGCGGGGGCGGCAGGCGCGGCGGGAGCGTCCTTCGGGTCTTCAGCCAACGGCGAGCTCCTCGGGGGCGCGCCGGATCACGCGCATCTTCTGGATCTTCTTCTGGAGCTCCATGAGGCCGTAGAGGAGAGCCTCGGGCCGCGGCGGGCAGCCGGGTACGTACACGTCCACGGGAATGATCCTGTCGACGCCCTGCGTCACCGCGTAGCTCCGGTACGGCCCGCCGCACGTCGCGCACGAGCCCATCGCGATGACCCACTTCGGGTCGGCCATCTGGTCGTAGAGGCGCTTGATGATCGGCGCCATCTTCTCCGTGACGGTGCCGGCGACGAGCATCATGTCGCACTGGCGCGGCGAGCCGCGGAAGACTTCGGCGCCGAAACGCGCCATGTCGTGACGGCTGTCGACGACCGCCATCATCTCGATCGCGCAGCACGCGAGGCCGAACTGCATCGGCCAGAGCGAGTTCTTGCGGCCCCATCCGATCAGCGCGTCTACGGTGGTCGTGAGGACGTTGTCCGGGAACGCGTTCTCGATCAGGCCCACGAAAGCGCTCCCCTCCGCCACGCATAGACGTACCCGACGACGAGGATCACGAGAAAGACGAGCATCTCGACGAGGCCGAACAGCCGCAGCTTGTGGTACATGACCGCCCACGGGAACAGGAAGATCGTCTCGACGTCGAACACGACGAAGAGGACGGCGATCAGGTAGTAACGCACCGAAAAGCGGTGGTCGAACGCTTCGGTCGGAGACGCGACGCCGCATTCGTAAGGCGCCAGCTTCGTCGCCGTCGGTTTCGAGGGCCTCAGCAGCGCCATCGCCGCGAGGCCGGCGACCGGGACGATCGCCGCCATGATTGCGAAGTAGAGGATGGGCAGGTAGGACGCCATGGACGGGTTCATGAGCACACCCCTTGCGGTCCTCCCGCACCTGCACTTAGCCGGGGTTCGGTCAAGACGAGGGGGATTCTCTGTGCCGACACCGGCGAAGTCAAACGATGCAAGCGCATCACGCGGGACGCGTCCACGACGCGAGCGCGGAACCGAGAGCGGTGTCGCGAGAAGCGATCAGGACGCGGATGGACTCTCCCATGCCGCCCGGCTGAACGAGCGCGGCCGCAGCACGTCGGTCGGCCTCCCTCCCGGCGTCGAGAGGCCCGGTGGAGTCGAACGCGATGTCTTCGAAGATCCCGCCCGCCGCGAGGACGCGGGACTGGCTGACGGGGCCGCTGACGGACAGCCCGGCCGCCGTGAAGGCCTCGGCGACCTCGGAAAAGTCGACCCATGCCGTCAGGTCTCGGCTGCCGGGCTCCGTGAGGACGTCGCGCGTGACCCCGTGCGCGAGGAACGCCTCGAGCGTCCCGTTCGGGCGCGCGGCCGAGTAGAGGGCGCGCGCCGGCGCGCCGTAGTCGAACACGAGAAGAAGTCCCTGCTCCAGACGCTCGGCCAACGCGCGCGCGAGTCGAGGCGCGCCTGCGCGAATCTCGAGCTTCTGATTTCTTCGAAGGTGAATGCCTCGACGTCGGAACCGGTCCAGCAACTCGGCACCGTCCACGCACTCGGCGAGGGACCATTCGAAGGAATCGGGATCCTCGCCGCCCGGGCCGCCCTCGCCGCCCCGTACGAGCGTCACGACGCGCTCCAGCAGCTTTTCACCTTCGAAGAGAAGCGCCCTCACCGGGAGCGCGTCGAAGAGCTCGTAGCAGACGATCAGTCCGGAGAGAGAGCCCCGGGGGATTTCTTCGAATGAAGGGAGCCAGTCGGCGCCGGGGCACATCTCCGCGGCCTTCGCGCGCCGAACCGCGGAACGCTCGATCCCGGTGAGGCGGAAGCGGTCGCGGATGCCCCACGCCTCGAGCGCCGCGCCCGCCGCCGAGAGCAGCTCCCCCTCGCCGGCGCCCACGTCGACGATGTCCGCGAGGCCCAGCCGCCGCGCGATCCGCGCGATCGTCCGGCCGAACGCGGGATGCCACGAGGGGCCGGTCACGAAGTCACCGGCGCGGCCGACGCGCCCCGCGCGCTCGTAGTACCCGCCCTCCGGGTCGTAGAGCGCCGCCTCCTGGAACGCGTCGAAACGCAGCGGCCCCTCGGCGCGGATGCGCGCGGCGAGGCGCTGAGCAAGAGGCATCATCGCCGGCGAGACTAGCAGCCGGTTAAGATCGCACGCCGGAACGAGGAGGGTCACGACGTGACGTACGGGATTTCCGAAACGCCCTCCGGGCTCACGATCACCCTTGCCGCGAAGAACCGCGACGAGCTTTACCGCGGGGCCGTGACGGCGGCGCTCGAGGCCGTCTACGGAGGCGCGCCGCGCGCGGGAGAATCCGACGGCCAGACCTACCCGGTCCAGGGTGCGGGCCTCGACGACGCCGCCATGCTCCGGACGCTTTTCTCGGAGTGCTTCGTGGCGGCGCGCCGCGCCGAGGGCACGCTGCACCCTCCTCGCTGGATCGCGTTCGACGAGGGCCGCGTCACGGCGAACCTCGCGCTTTCGGCGTCGAAGACGCCCGTCCGGGCCCTGACGCCCGCGCTTCACGGGGCGCTCGAGACGGAAGGAGAGTTCCCCGACTTCCGCGCGAGGCTCGTTTTCAGTCTCGGGTCACACTGACGGGACGGAAGCGGCAGCCTCGCGACGCGCCTTGAGGAGGTCCGCGTCCGTCATCATGTCGACGAGCCCGGCGAACGTCACGCGCGGCGACCAGCCGAGAGCGCGCTTCGCCTTCGAGGGATCGCCGAGGAGCACGTCCACCTCCGCCGGCCGGAAGTAACGGGAGTCGACCTTGACCCGCAGGACTCCCGTCGCGGCCTCGACGCCGGTCTCGCCCTCGCCGGACCCGGTCCACCGGAGCGGCCGGCCCACGCGCGCGAACGCGCGGTCGCAGAATTCGCGGACCGTGTGCGTCTCGCCGGTCGCGATCACGAAATCCTCCGGCGTGTCCTGCCGGAGCATGAGCCACATGGCCTCGACATAGTCGCCGGCGAAGCCCCAGTCCCGCTTTGCGTCGAGGTTCCCGAGCCAGACGGCTTCCTGCAGGCCGCAGGCGATGCGTCCGGCCGCGCGCGTGATCTTGCGCGTCACGAACGTCTCGCCCCGCCGCGGAGACTCGTGGTTGAAAAGGATGCCGCTCGAGGCGTGAAGACCGTACGACTCGCGGTAGTTGACCGTGATCCCGTGCGCGTAGAGCTTCGCGACGCCGTACGGCGAACGCGGATGGAACGGCGTCGTCTCCTTCTGCGGCGTCTCGGCGACCTTCCCGAACATCTCGGAGGACGAGGCCTGATAGAAGCGGGGTCTCAGCCCGACCTCCCGGACCGCCTCGAGGATCCGTGTCGCTCCAAGCGCGGTCACCTCGCCCGTGTACTCCGGGACGTCGAACGAGACCTTCACGTGACTCTGGGCGCCGAGGTTGTAGATCTCGTGCGGCTCGACGACCCTGAGCACGCGGTTCAGGGAGGACGCGTCGTTCAGGTCGCCGAAGTGAAGGACGAGATTGCGCTTCGGGACGTGAGGGTCCTGGTAGAGGTGGTCCAGGCGCTCCGTGTTGAACGACGAGGACCGGCGGATGACGCCGTGGACCTCGTAGCCCTTGGCCAGAAGGAACTCCGCGAGGTAGCTGCCGTCCTGGCCGGTGATGCCCGTGATGAGGGCGCGCGTCGAAGTCGTCATGCGCCGAGTCTATTCGCACAAAAGACAAGGGCCCGGACCTTTCGGTCCGGGCCCTTCAAACTTCCCGGCAGCGTCCTACTCTCCCACACAGTTTCCCGTGCAGTACCATCGGCTCCGAGGGGCTTAACGGCCGTGTTCGGAATGGGAACGGGTGGGGCCCCCTCGATAAGGCCACCGGAAACTCTATTTCGTAACTCGTGGTTCCGAGCTTACAGAACCGAGCGATTGCCGCTTGCGAATGCGTTCCTACGATCGCGCCTCAAGAATTTTATGGCCAAGCCGCACGGACGATTAGTACCGGTCAGCTTCGCGCCTCGCAGCGCGTCCACACCCGGCCTATCAACGTGGTCATCTCCCACGGTCCTTCAGGGGGCTTGCGCCCCGGGGAAATCTCATCTTGGGGTCGGCTTCACGCTTATATGCCTTCAGCGTTTATCCAAACCGAACTCCGCTACCCGGCGTGTGCCGCTGGCGCGACAACCGGTGCACAGGAGGTTCGTCCAACCCGGTCCTCTCGTACTAGGGTCGGGGCCCCGCAAATTTCCTGCGCCCACACGAGATAGGGACCGAACTGTCTCACGACGTTCTGAACCCAGCTCACGTACCGCTTTAACCGGCGAACAGCCGGACCCTTGGGACCTGCTTCAGCCCCAGGATGCGATGAGCCGACATCGAGGTGCCAAACCTTGCCGTCGATGTGAACTCTTGGGCAAGATCAGCCTGTTATCCC
>DATKLW010000157.1:0-31208 GCA_035542215.1 Thermoanaerobaculia bacterium
CGCCGCGAGTTTCGCGACGACCGCCTCGACGTCGTAGTCCGGCGTCGAGGCTCCCGCGGAGACGCCGACTTTCTTCGCGCCGGCGAGCTCCGCAGGGTCGAGCTCGTCCGCGGTGCCGACGAGGAACGTCCGCTTCCTCCCGGCGGCGATGTGGGCGAGCTCCTTCGTGTTCTTGCTGTTCTTCCCGCCGATCACGACGATCGCGTCGATCGTCGGGTCGGCGCAGAGAACGCGGAGCGCGTCCTGGTTCTCCTTCGTCGCGTAACAGATCGTGTCCGCGGTCCGCGTGTCCGCGACGCGGCGGCGGATCTCGGCGACGTGCTCGGCGAACGTCTCGGAATTGATCGTCGTCTGGAAGATGACCTTCACGACGGCGACCCGCGACCAGTCGAACGCGATCACGTCCTCGAGCCTGTAGAAGACCCGGTACCGTGCCGGGTCGAGGTCCTTCGTGTACCCGACGACCTCGCGATGATCGGCCTGGCCGAGGATCGCGAGGAAGGCTCCCTCCGCGAGGGAGCGGGCGATCTCCTTGTGGATGTCCGTCACGAACTTGCACGTCGTGTCGATTGCCGAAAGGCCCAGAGAGGCGGCGCGCGCGCGCACGGACGGCGCGACCCCGTGCGCCGAGAAAACGATCCGGCCCTCGTGGCTCCGCGCGTCCTCGAGCGCGTGGACCGTCGGGAACCCGAGGCCCGCCATCTCGGACTCGACGCTCTCGTTGTGGACGACCTGGCCGAGGATCGCACCCTTCTCGCCGCGCTGGGCCGCGAGGCGGACGAGCTTGTCCGCGACGCGCACGCCGGCGCAGAACCCGTACTTCTCGGCGAGGACGACCTCCATCAGGTCCCCATCCTACTCGACGCGACGGCGTCTCATCCGAACGGGATCAGCTCGATCTCCGGCGGGAGCATCTTCACGAAGCGGTCGCGCTTGATGAGCTCGAAGCCCTTCCCGCCGCGCGAAACGACCGTGTGCTTCCGGGTTACGGCGTGCTCCGTGCCCTTGCCGTTCACGAGCGTGAGCGTCGCGCGCTTCTCGTCCTCGCCGAACACGGCCGCGCCCACGAGCCGGTCGTCGGGCGCGAGCTTGAACCCGAGAACGCCCTTGCCCGGGCCCGCGAGGACCGGCACCTCGGAGGCCGCGAAGAGGATCGCCCGCCCCTTCTCGGACGCGAGCGCGACGAAGTCCTTCTCCTCGCAGGGGAAGACGTGCGCGACCTCGTCGCCCTTGGCGGGCCGGGCGTAGCGGCGGCCGGCGCGCGTCGTGACCTCGCGGAACGGGTCGACGGAGAACCGGAAAACGAGCCCGCGCCGCGTGACCGCGAGAAGGACGACGTTCTTCGGGCGCGTGACGCGCGGGTCGAGGGAGAGCGCGGCGATCACGCGCTCGCCGTCGCCGAACTTGAAGAGCTTCTGGACGGGCTCGCCGTAGCCGGTGGACGGCGGCACGTCGTTGAGGTGGAGGACGTAGGCGGCGCCGTGGTTCGAGAAGAGGACACCGAGCTCCTTCGTCGAGCCCTGGAGCACGGCGAGGACCTCGTCGCCCTCGCGCATGCGCGTGGCTTTCGGATCCTTGAGCTGGCCGAGGCGCTTGATCCACCCGTCCACCGTGATGATGGCGAACGTATCTTCGTGCTGGATGAACGCCTCGGCGTCGTACTCGGGCTCCTCGACGCTCGCCTGGACCCTCGTCCGCCGCTTCTCCCCCGCGAGGGCCTCCCGGACCTCGCCGAGCTCGCCCTTGACCTCGTTCCAGAGCTTCTTCGGCGACTTGAGGATCGCCTCGATGATCGCGGCCTCCGCGAGCTTCTCCTTGAGCTCGGCCCGGATCGCGTCGATCTCGAGCCGCGCGAGCTTGTAGAGCTTCGTCTCGAGGATCGCCTCGACCTGCTCCTCGTCGAGAGAGAAGCGCTTCATGAGCTTCGCGGCGGCGTCCGCCTTGCCGTCGGACTTCCGGATGATCCGGATCGCCTCGTCGAGGGCGTCGTAGATGATCACGAAGCCCTCGAGAAGGTGGATTCGCCGCCTGAGCTCCTCGAGGTCGAACGTGAACCGCCGCCTCACCGTCTCGAAGCGGAAATCGAGGAAGTGGCGAAGCATCGCCTTGAGCGACAGGCGCGCGGGCTCGCCGACGTCGGGATTCGGGCCGGGAATCAGGCACGTGAGGTTGATCGGCACCGTCGTCTCGAGCGGCGTGTGCTTGTAGAGATACGTCATGACGAGCGCCGGGTCCGTGTCGCGCTTGATCTCGAGGACGATCCTCACGTCGTCCGTCGACTCGTCGCGCACGTCCACGAGGACGGGCAGCCGGCGTTCGATGATGACGTCTGCGATCTTCGCGACGAGCGCCGCCTTCTCCTGCGCGTACGGGATCGACGTGATCACGATCGTCTGGGCGCCGCGCGAACCTTCCTCGACCTCCCACTCGGCCCGGAGCTTCAGCGTGCCCTGGCCCGTCTCGTAGAGCGCGCGCAGCTCCCGCTTGCCCCCGAGGAGGAGGCCGCCCGTCGGGAAGTCGGGGCCCTTGATGTGCTTCAGGGGATCCGCGTCGGTGTCCTCCACGGCGGCGATCGCAGCGTCGAGGACCTCGACGGGGTTGTGCGGCGGGATCGACGTCGCCATGCCGACCGCGATGCCCGTCGCGCCGTTCACGAGGAGGTTCGGGAAGCGGGCCGGGAGGACGACCGGCTCGAAGTGGACGCCGTCGAAGTTCGGGCGCCAGTCGACGGTCTTCTTGCGGATCTCGGAGAGGAGCTCGATCGCGAGCGGCCTCAGGCGCGCTTCCGTGTACCGGTACGCGGCCGCCGAGTCGCCGTCCAGAGAGCCGAAGTTGCCGTGCCCGTCCACGAGCGGCGCGCGCAGCGAGAACGGCTGCGCCATCCGGACCATCGCGTCGTAGATCGCGACGTCGCCGTGCGGGTGGTACTTGCCGATGACGTCGCCGACGACCGACGCGGACTTCTTGAACTTCGCGTCGGGCATCAGGTGGAGGTTCTGGAACATCGCGAAGAGGATCCGGCGCTGGACGGGCTTCAACCCGTCGCGCACGTCGGGCAGCGCGCGCGACGTGATGACGGACAGGGCGTAGTTCAGGTACCGCCGCCGGGCCTCCTCGGGCAGGGCGATCTCCGCGTCGAACGGCAGGGGCGGCTGGCCGCCCGAGGCGGCGGGTTTCTTTCGAGTCATGCGTGCTCCGGGCGCGCGAGGCGCGCCGCGCCGACGGTAGCGGCGGGCGCCGCGAGGGTCAAATGCGGCGCGCGCCCGCGCTTGACAGTCCCCGGCGGCGCGGTCAGGCTCGAACGAGGAACGTGGACGGACCCGAAAAAGACGCCCGTGTGAGCGGGCCGGACGCCGGAGCCGCGGTGGCCGCGATTGCCGCCGCCGGACCCGACCACGGCCTGACGACGATGTTCTGGGCGGTCGGCGTCGCCGCGTCGTTCATGCTGGCCGCCGCGTTCGGAGCCCTCTGGTTCGCGACGCGCGCCGACCTCGGGTCCACGCGCGAGAACATCGCCCGCCTCGAGGCGATGGTCCTGGAACGGGACCGGCAGCTCTCCGCCGCGTCGCAGGAGAACGCGTGGTTGAAGGACCCGCGCGCCGCGGTCGCGGTCCTCAGCGGGCCCGGGGGATCCTCCGCCGCGCGCGCATGGCTGCTCTTCAATCCCGCGACGAAGCAGGCGCTCCTCTGGGTTTCCGGCCTCCCGCCGCTCCCGCCCGGGAAGGCCTACGCATTCTGGGCGTTCGCGGGGGATCGGCCGCTTCCGGCGGGGACACTCGACGTGAAGAGCGCCGCCGCAGCCGTCCTCTCGCTCCCGAAGCAGGACGCGTTCGCGGCGGGGCCCACGCGCTTCGCGGTCTCGGTCGAGGCGGCGGGCGGCGGCCCGGCGCCCGGAGGCGAGATCGTCCTCGCCGGTGAGAGGGTCCCGCCCGCGCCGTAAACGCCCGGGCGAACCCGTGCGTCTCACCTCCGTCGGCGAAGGAAAAGGGCCGCACGGAAGGACAGAACGATGACCACAAACAAGCTGAAGAACAGGCTATTCGGTGCCGCGGTGCTGACGGCGGCCGGCGTTCTCGCCGCCGCAAACGGCTTCGCGCAGCCCGGACCAGGGACCGGGCCCGGCCGTGACCGGATGGCGCACGCCGTCCGCCAGGCGATGTCGATTCTCGATCTGACGGACGCCCAGAAGGCCAGGGTCAAGGCGATCTTCGCCGCCCAGAAGACCGAAAACGCGGCGTTCCGCGCTCAGGTCGAGGCGGACCGCGCGGCGCTCAAGGCCGCCGCCGCGGCCCCAAATCCGGATCCAGCCGTCGTGGGCGCGGCGTTCCTGAAGGTGCGGGCGAACGGCCAGGCCGTCGGCGCGAAGATGAAGGCGGTCCGCGGCCAGATCGAAGCGATTCTCACGCCGGAACAGAAGGCGAAGCTCGACGGCTGGATCGCGGCGCGCCGGCAGCAGCGCGGGGGCATGTTCCGCCGCGGCGGCCCCCCGCAGGACTGACCGGGCCGCTGCGAGCTTCAGACGACCGGGGCGACGAAGTCGAACTTCCCGACGTCCACGAGGCCGCGGTCCGTGAGCTTGAGCTCCGGGATGACGGGCAGCGCGAGAAAGGCGAGCGTCATGAACGGGTGGTCCATCGTCCCCCCGAGGCTCGCCGCCGCCGCGTTCGCCCGGCGTTCGGCGGCGTCGACGTCCGCCATCGGGAGGTTCGACATGAGGCCGCCGACTTCGAGCGCGACCTCGCCGAGGACCTGGGCCCCGTCCGCGACGACGATCCCGCCGCCGATCGCCGCGACGCGCCGGACGGCCGTCTCCATCGAGGAATCGTCGGCGCCGACGGCGACGACGTTGTGCGAGTCGTGGGCCACGGAAGACGCGACGGCGCCCTTCTTCAGGCCGAACCCGCGCGCGAACGCGACGCCGACGTTGCCGGTGCTGCGGTGTCGCTCGACGACGGCGAGCTTCAGGAGATCGCGCGAGACGTCCGGAACGGCCGCGCCACCTTCGATCCGCGCGCGCTCTGTCGAGGCGCCCGTCGCGATCGAGCCGGCGCGTACCTCGATGACGCGCAGCGAAGCGCCCTCCCCGGCCGGGACCGCGAGGCGCGTCCGGTCGAAGCCGGCGACGCGGAAGGAAGGCCCTTCCTCCATCCGGGCGATCGGGACGTCGACGAGGAGCTTTCCGCCCTTCGCGATGCGGCGGCCGCCGAGGACGACGAGGTCGGGCCGGAAGTCCTCGAGGCGCTCGAACGTCAGGAGGTCCGCGCGGAAGCCCGGCGCGACGGCGCCTCGGTCCGAGAAGCCGTAATGGCGGGCGCAGGACCACGACGCGAGCCGGATCGCGAGGACCGGGTCGAGGCCGAGCGCGATCGCGCGCCGCACGTGGTGGTCGAGGTGGCCGTGCCGGAGGAGGTCCCACGGGTGGCGGTCGTCGGTCGCGAAGGCAAAGCGCTCGGAGTTCGCGGCCGTCACGAGCGGCAGGAGGTCGTCGAGGTTCTTCGCGGCCGTGCCCTCGCGGATCCAGATGTCCATCCCGCGGCGCACCTTCTCGTGCGCCTCGGCGCGCGAGAGGCACTCGTGGTCGGAGCGGATCCCGGCGCCGATGTACGCATTCAGGTCGAGGCCCGAGAGGAGCGGCGAATGCCCGTCGATCGGGACGCGCCGGCGCCGCGCGTCCTCCACCTTGGCGACGACGCCCGGATCGCCGAAGAGGAACCCGGGGACGTTCATGAGCTCGGCGAGCCCGATGACCTTCGGGAGCGCGTAGAGGGGCGCGAGGTCGGCGGCCGTGAGGGCGGCCCCGGCCGTCTCGAGGTGCGTCGACGGGACGCACGAGGGAAGCATGACGAAGACGTCGACAGGGAGGGACGCGGCCGCCGCGACGAAGTCGCGGATCCCGGCGGCGCCCCGGACGTTCGCGATCTCGTGCGGGTCCGTTACGGCCGCCGCGGTGCCGTGAACCGCCGCGTGGCGCGCGAAGGTGCCGGGCGTCGTCATCGTGGACTCGATGTGGAGGTGGGCGTCCCAGAGCGCGGGGGCGACGAACGCCCCGTTCAGATCCACGGTGTCCTCCGGGCGCTCCGTCCGGTAGTCGCCGAAGCCGAGGATCCGGTCGCCCTTCACGCCGACCGTCCCGTCGTGGATCTCGCCCGTCAGGACGTTCACGACCCGCGCGCTCCGGAGGACGAGGTCGGCCGGGGCCGCGCCGCGGGCGGCCGCGACGAAGTCGGCCAGGGGGAGGGCTCCCGCTTCGCTCATGACCGTGACAGCGTACGACAGACTGCCGCGCCGGGATAAACTGGCCGGAACGGAGGGACCGTGAGCGCTTCCTTCCCCATCCGGGACCCTCGGTCTGGGGCGTATACCCGCGCCTTCTTCGACGAGATCGTCGACCGGGAAGTCGAACGCTCGCGCCGCCACGGCTCGGTCCTGTCCATCCTCTCGATCGTCCTCGCGAACTGGGACGAGTTTTCGGCCTCCCTCCCCCCCCAGGCTCTCGACGGCGCCGTCCACACGGTCGCGAACACGCTGCAGGCGAATCTCCGCATGACGGACTACCTCTTTCGCTGGGAGGAGGACGAGTTCCTCGCGCTTCTCATCGAGGCGAACCTCGACGGCTGCAAGCTGAAGGTCGCCCGCCTCGCCGCGACGTTCCGCCCGTGGCGGGAGGGCAAGGGGCCGATCCCGCAACGTCTCAAGGTCCGCGTCGGCGCGGGCCTCCTCGGTCCGGGCCTCGCGTTCCCGGCGGTCCTGCAGATGTCGAGGCAGGCGGCGCGGGACACGTCGGGCGAGATGCCGGTCGTCAGGGTCTGAGGTCCACCCCGAGTCCCGCCGCGAGCGTGTAGAGGAGGCGAACCGGGAGCCCGACGACGTTCGAGGGGCTGCCCTCGATCCGCTCGACGAACTGTCCGCCGATCCCTTGCACCGCGTACGCCCCGGCTTTGTCATCGGGCTCGCCGGACGCCGCGTAGGCCGCGATCTCCGCGGGCGTCATCGGCGCGAAGACCACGCGCGTGACCTCCCGCCCGGACTCGACCCTCCCGGCGTGCGCGAGGGCCACGCCGGTCACGACGTCGTGGGAGCGCCCCGCGAGCCGCGCGAGCATCCGGCCCGCGTCGGCGCGGTCCCGCGGCTTTCCGAGGGCCTCTCCGTCGAGAACCACGAGCGTGTCGGCCGCGACGACGAGCGCGCCCGGCTCGACGGCCGCGACCGCCTCCACCTTCGCACGCGCGAGCCTCTCGGCCGCCTCGAACGCCCCTTCACCGTCCCTGAGGGACTCGTCCACGTCGGACGGCCGGGTCTCGAACGAGAGGCCGAGCGCGGAAAGGATCTCCCTCCGGCGCGGGGAGGACGAGGCCAGGATGACCCGCGGAAGCGCCACGGAGAGGAGCTTAGCCGAGGATGCCGGGCGCGCCGCTGGGCCCATAATCCGGGGATGCCGCAGAAGAGCTCGGCGGGTGGTCGCGGGGGGCGGAGCGGATCGTCGTCCGCCCTCACGCCGGCGGTCCGCCTCGCGGCCGCGGAGGCCGCGCTCGAGCGCGGCGCCGCACTCGCGGATCTCGTGCTCAAGACGTCCAACGCGTTCGTGCGCGCGCCGGCCGGAGAGATCGACGAGCAGATCCAGCGCGCGCTCGAGGCGTTCGGGCGGTTCCTGGGGGCCGACGCCGTCACGACCTGGCTCGTCTCGGAGGACGGCTCACGCCTCGCACCTGCCTCGACATGGCGCGCCAGGGACATTGACGCGCCCGCGCCCGGGCCGGTGCAGTTCGCCGATTTCCACTGGTCCGTCGAGAAGATGCGGCGGGACGAAGTCGTCTACGTGCCGCGTGTCGCGGACCTGCCGGCGGAGGCCGCGTGGGAGCGCAGCACCTCGACCGCCATGGGCGTGAAGTCCATTCTCTTCGTCCCGATCAGCGCGGCGCAGCAGCTCCTCGGCGTCGTGAGTTTCGTGACGATCCGCAGGGAGGCGAACTGGAGCGAGAACACGGTGCGCGCCCTGCCGCTCCTCGCGCAGGTCCTCGGGAGCGCTCTCGAGCGCAAGCGGGCCGCGGCCGTGCAGGAGACGCGAGCCCGCGTCGCGGATGCGGCGGAGAAGGCCCGGGACCTCGGCGAGTTTTACGCGGCCGTTCACCGGCTCGTCGGAGACCTCATCGACGCCCGCAACTTCTACATCGCGCTCTGGGACGCCGACGAGAAGCTGCTGCGGTTCCCTTACTTCGTCGACGAGTTCGACCCGACGCCCGCGCCGAAGCCCCTCGGCCGCGGCCTGACGGAGTACGTGATCCGAACGGGCCGGCCCCTTCTCGCGTCCCCCGAGCTCTTTTCGGAGCTCGTGAACAGCGGCGAGGTCGAGGAGATCGGCGCTCCCTCTCTCGACTGGATCGGCGTCCCGCTCAAATCCGGCGGGAGGATCTTCGGGGCGCTCGTCGTCCAGAGCTACAGCCGCGCGATCCGCTTCGGCGAGCGCGAGACGGGCCTCCTGACGGACGTCTCGCAGCACATCGCGGCCGCCCTCGCGCGCAAGCACGCGGACGCCGCGGTGCGGCGCTCGCTCTCCCTGCTCGAGTCCACGCTCGAATCGACCGCAGACGGCATCCTCGTCGTCGATCTCAAGGGCCGCATCGTTTCGTACAACCGCCGCTTCACGGAGCTGTGGTCGATCCCGGAGGAGGCGCTCGCGGCGCGCAACGACCAGAGCCTCCTCGGGCACGTTCTCGGCCAGATCGCCGATCCGGACGCCTTCCTCGGGAAGGTCCGCGAACTCTACGAAAACCCCGGCTCGGAGAGCTTCGACCTCGTGCGCTTCCGCGACGGGAGACTCTTCGAGCGCTACTCGCTCCCGCAGCGCCTCGACGGCGAGCCCGTCGGGCGCGTGTGGAGCTTCCGCGACGCGACGGCCCGCGCCCGCGCCGAGGACGGCCTCCGCGCCTCCGAGGGCCGGTTCCGGAGGCTCTACGAGCGCAACCCGGCCGGGTTCTACCGGTCCACCTTCGACGGGCGGATGCTCGAGTGCAACGAGGCCTTCGCGCGCATGTTCGGGTACGCGTCGCCGGCGGACGTCCTCGACACGCCGGCCCACGACTTCCACCCCGAAGACGCGGACCGCGAGCTCTGGGTCAACCGCCTCCTCGAGGACCGGGCGTTCGTGAACCGTGAGCGCCGCGCAAGGCGCAAGGGCGGCGAACTGATCTGGACGCTCGAGAGCTGCTCGATCGTGGAGGAGCCGGGACACGCCCCCGTCATCGAAGGCACGTGCATCGACATCACGGACCGCAAGCGGGCCGAAGAAGAGATCGAGCACCTCGCCTACCACGACGCGCTCACGGGCCTCCCGAACCGCAAGTGCCTCAAGGACCACATGGACCTCGCGCTCGCCCAGTCGCAACGGACCGGCGCGAGCCTCGCGGTCCTGTTCCTCGACCTCGACCGCTTCAAGACGGTGAACGACACGATGGGCCACGGCGTCGGCGACGAGGTCCTCCGCCAGGTCGCCGGCCGCCTGCGCTCCTGCGTGCGGGCCGGTGACACCGTCGCGCGCGTCGGCGGTGACGAGTTCGTGCTCCTTCTCGCGCACGTCGACACGGAGCACGTCGCGCTCCTGGCCCGCAAGATGCTCGACGCCGTCGCCGAGCCGATCGTCGCCGGCACCCACCGGGTGTCGATGACGACGAGCATCGGAGTGAGCCTGTTCCCGGAGGACGGTTTGGACGCCGACGCGCTCCTCAGAAACGCGGACATCGCCCTCTACCGGGCCAAGGAGCGCGGCCGGAACAACTTCCAGCTCTGCACGCCGGCCCTGAACGCGGCGATCCGCGAGCGACTTGCCCTCGAATCGGGCCTCAGACGGGCCGTGGACAACGGCGAGTTCATCCTCTACTTTCAGCCGGAGGTCGTCCTGCCGTCGCGGGCGATCGTCGGCGCGGAAGCCCTCGTGCGCTGGCAGCATCCCGAGCGTGGCCTGCTTCAGCCCGATTCGTTCATCCCGCTCGCCGAGGACACGCGCCTCATCGTCCCGATGGGCGAATGGATCCTCCGCGAGGCTTGCGCGCAGGCGGCGCGCTTTCCGTCCGCCGGCGCGGACCCGTGGTTCGTCGCCGTGAACCTCTCGGCCCGTCAATTCCACCGGGGCGGCCTCGTGAAGACGGTCGAGTCGGCGCTCGGGGCGTCCGGCCTCCCGCCCGGAAGGCTCGAGCTCGAGATCACGGAGAGCGTCGCGATGGGCGACCTCCAGGAGGCGATCACGACGCTCAAGCGCCTCCGCGGGATGGGCGTCCGCGTCGTTCTGGACGACTTCGGGACGGGCCACTCGTCGCTCGCGTACCTGAAGAGCATTCCCCTCGACGCGATCAAGATCGATCGCACGTTCGTCGCCGCGGTCCCGGGGACGGGGGCGGACACGTCCCTCGTGATGGCGATTCTCGAGATGGCGCGCGGCCTCGGCCTCAAGGTCATCGCCGAGGGCGTCGAGACCGAGGAGCAGGTCGCGTTCCTGATCGCGAACGGCTGCCGGCAGGCGCAGGGCTTCCTGTTCGGGCCGCCGGTCCCCGTCTCCCGACTTACGGGTAATAGCCCGAAATCGTCCGCGCCGTGAGGTTCGAGGGGGTCATCTTCACCTCGAGCTTCCGCCACTGGTTCGACACGGACTTGTTCTGCGGCACGTACGAGAGCAGATACTGGCTTCGCAGCTCCTCGTTGATCTCCGCGTAGATCCGCGCGAGGCCCTTCGCGTTGTCGACGTAGTAGACGACGCCGCCCGTCTCGCGCGCGACCCGACCGAGCTTGTGGCGGACTTCGAGCTGCGACGAGCCGATCCTCAGGCCGATGAAGTACACGGCGACGCCCGTCTTTTTCGCGTAGTCGAGCGCGGCGTCGAACGTGAAGTGCGAGCAACGGTCCTCTCCGTCCGTGAGGATCACGAACGCTTTCCGTCCCTTCGTCCCCTGATACTGGTAGAGGCCGTAGACGAGCGCGTCCCACAGCGCCGTCGAGCCCTGCGCCCTAAGGCCCGCGAGCGCCTGCGCGAGCTTGTCGCGGTCCGTCGTGAAATGCGAGACGAGCTGAGGCTCGTTGTCGAACGTGACGAGGAACGTGCGGTCCTTCTTCGTCATGACGTCCTTCAGGAATTCGACCGCGGCTTTCTGGGCCTCGACGATCGACTCCTCCATCGAGCCGGACGTGTCGACGCCGATCCCGAGCGACAGCGGGAGGTTCGTGACGACCTCGAACCCGTCGAGGTCCTGCGGGACGCCGTCCTCGAGGATCTGGAAGTTCTCCTTCTTGAGCCCCGTCACGGGCCGGCCCTTCGCGAGCACCGACGTGTAGAGCTCGACGGCCTTGACGTTCTCCTCGGACAGGTACTTCGGCGCGTTGTAGTAGCGCACGTCCTCGGTCGAGGTCCCGTCGTCGAGCGTCGCGACGACCCGCAGGAAGCCGAGATCCGCGCTCTTCGGGACGTCGACGACCTGCTGGAACGGCTGCTGGTAGAGCGTCGCGGCGCGCGCGTCGTTCACGTAGAACTCGACCTTCTCGAGCTTCTTCGTCTCGGGCACGGCGAGGTCCGCGACGACGCGAACCGGCCCCGAGAGCGCCACTCCCTTGTCCGGGCTCGTGATCCTGATCCGGAAGGCCTCGCGTCCCTCGTTCAGGATCATCTCGTCCTGCGCGATCGGCCGGCCGTCCTTCGAGTACCCGATGACCTTGACGACGTACTTCCGCGGGAGCTCGCCGAGGTCGAGATCCGCTTCGAAGGGAGGCCTCCTCTTCGTCACGACCCGCGTGTTGTTCAGGTAGAACTCGGTGAACGCGACGTCGCTCGAGCTCGTGCGAGTCTCGAAGCGGATCAGTCCCGTCGCGATCTCGCGCGCGATCGGCAGGATCGAGAGGCTCCCCTTGGGCGACGCCTGGTTCTCGACGAGCCGCGCGACGGCCTGCTGCGCGGCCTCGCGCGCGGCTTTCTCCTCTGCCGTCATCGCGGCTTCCGGAGTTTCCGGGATCGTGAGCTTCTCGCTGATGAGCGCAGCCGCGTTGCGGTTCGCGTCCTGGACCTTCACGCGGAGCTGGTAATCGCCGGGATAGAGCTCGCGCTCGATCGTCAGCGGGATGAAGGGTCCGTTCACGCTCGAGGACGGGAAGTCGAACCGGTAACGGAAGTTGTCGACGAGGCGTCCGTCGCGGACGACCTCGCCGACGACGTCGACGTCGAAGAAGCTCTCGTCCCCGATCTGCTTCTTCGTCAGGGACTCGCGCTCGAGGAGGATGGCGAGCTCCATCCGCATCCGGCTCCCGACGAGCTCGGGAAAGCGGAAGACGCGCTGGATCGGGAGCGTCACGGCGCCCGACTGCATGTCGGTCGACATCTGGAGGATGCGGTCGGCGCCCTCGACGTCCGGTTTCGCGGCGGTCCGCAGGTCCGACGCCATCTTGACCGCGCCGATCGTCCCGAAGTTCGCCGCGACCGCGCTCACGGCCGCGTTCACGTCGCGGTATTCCGGGCAGCGCGTCACGTTCACGCCCCGCGCCCCGGGGCTCGTCATGCTGCCCGCGGCGTTCCCGACGATGAGCGCCGCCTGCCCGTCCAGCGGCGTCCAGAGGCGGTAGTCGCCGACTCCCATCTGCTGGTAGAAGAGGAGCAGGACCTTGGAGAGCTTGAGCTCCTCGATGCGCTCGTAGTACCAGATCTGGAGGGGCCAGTAGACGTCCTGGCAGTCGATCTTCCGGATGCCGTCCGGGGGGCCGTGAATGACGAAGATCCGACCCATGTCCGTGTTGACGTTCCGGTAGCGCGACTTCACCTCGGCGAGGCGCATCTCGTAGATGTCCTGGAAGGGGGTCCGCATCCCGTCCGGCGTCGTCGAGCGGCGTTTCCAGAACTCCTCGACGAAGCGATCGCGCTGGTAGTCCTCGCCGAGTTTCAGGAGCGTGTCGCGCTCGAGGTCCGTGATGATCGGCTCGACGTTCTCGAGGAACTGGCGGTATCGCTCCGGGAGCTCCGCCGTGAGCGTCTTGCGCTCCTTCGACGTGAGCGGCTTGTTCGAGACGAGAAGCGGCGGAGGCGCCTCCACCTTCGCGCCGAAGGGCGGGACGAGGTGCGGCACGGCGAGCGCGCCGCGCTCGGCGAGGCCGCCGTTGTTGTCGCCCTGGCGGCGCGAGATGTCCTTGACGACCGAGGCGACGAGCGCGATGTCCGCGCAGGCCCCGGGGTTCTTCTCGAGGTTCTCGAGAGTCGCGGGCGCGTCGGACGGCGGGACGAGCACGGCGTCGCCCTCGAGGACCGTCCAGTAGCGGTACGAGCCGGTCGGGGTCTCGGGGTAGAAGAGGATGCGCGCGTTCTTGCCCAGCGTCGGGTGCTCGAGGTACGTCCAGACCTCGAGCGCGCGCAGCACGCCGGGGCAGCGCACCGTGACGCGTGCGTCCGGCGGCCCCGATGCGATGAAGACGATCGCCCGATCGTCGTCGAGCCGGCCGAAGAGCCGCAGCGCTTCGGGAGAACGCGAGGTCTGGGCTTCCGGAACGGGCGGCGCCGTCGCGACGAGCGGGGGCGTCTTCGGGAGCGACGGCGCTGGCGTGGTCGCCGCGGCGGGAGTCGGCGCGGGCGCCGTCTCTCCGGCCGCCGCCGCGGCGGCCGCGAGCGCCGCTCCGAGGAGAGCCGTCGCCGCCTTCACGCCGCTCATTCTGCTCAATTCCCCATGTCCTTACAATGAGACCGAGGCCAATTCTGGAAACCCGCGCGCTGCTTTACGCCGACCACCACGCGACGACGCCCCTCGACCCGGAAGTTTTCGAGGCGATGCGCCCCTGGCTCGCCGGCCTCGCGGGCAATCCCTCGTCCGTCCACGGGCCGGGGCGGGCCGCGCGGGCGGCCGTCGAGCGGGCGCGGGACGAAGTCGCCGCGCTCCTCAACGCCGACGCAGCCGGAATCGTCTTCACTTCGGGCGGAACGGAGGCCGACAACCTCGCCGTCCGCGGCGGCGCGCGCGCCGCCCGCGAGGCCGATCCGGCGCGACTCCGCGTCTTCTTCACGGCCGCCGAGCACGCCGCCGTCCGGGAAGCGGCCCACGCCCTCTCCCCCGAGGGATTCGTGCCGCTGGAGCTGCCCGTCGACGCGCGCGGCGTGCCCCTCGGGGCCGCTCCGGCGGACAGCACGACCGCCCTCGTTTCGGTGATCCTCGCGAACAACGAGACCGGCGCGGTCTTCGACGGGCTGCCGTCCTTCGCGGAGAAGACCCGGAGGGCGGGCGCCCTCGTCCACACAGACGCCGTCCAGGCGTCCGGCAAGATCCCCGTGGACGCCGCAGCGCTCGGCGTCGACCTCCTCTCGATCGCGGCGCACAAGTTCGGCGGGCCGAAGGGCGCCGGGGCCCTCTGGGTGCGGCCGGGCGTCAGGGTGTTCCCCCTCGCGGCCGGCGGCGGCCAGGAGCGCGGGCGCCGCGGCGGCACCGAGAACGTCGCGGCGCTCGTGGGCCTCGGCGAGGCCGCGCGGCTCGCCCGCCGGCGCCTCGCCGCCGAGGGCGCGCGGCTCGCGGCCCTGCGCGACCGTCTCGAAGCGGGCCTCCTCGCGGCGGTTCCTCTCGCCCGCGTGAATGCGGCCGGCGGCGCCCGGCTCCCGACGGCGTCGTCCATCGTGTTTCCCGGCGCCGAAGCCGAAACGCTCGTCGCGGCGCTCGATCTCGAGGGAATCGCCGTCTCGGCGGGCTCGGCTTGTCATGCCGGGACGACCGCGCCGAGCCGCGTCCTCCTCGCCCTCGGCCTCTCCGCCGCGGACGCGAAGTCGACGCTCCGGATCTCGTTCGGGCGTCCCTCGACGGAGGAGGACGTCGACCGGCTCCTCGAGGCGGTTCCGCGCGTCGTCGCGCGCGCGCGGCGCGCAGCGAGGACTTGAAGGCGCCCCGGGCGTCCCGCGGAATAAACGGCTAAAATCGCGGCGAGGCCAGAGCTTCGACGTGATCATCCAGTGCACTTCGTGCCAGGCGCGCTACCACTACGACGAGTCGCGCTTCGGCGGTGCGCCCGCAAAACGCATCAAGTGCACGAAGTGCGCGACCGTCTTCGAGATCCTGAACCCGGCGCTGGCGCCTCACGGCGCGGCCGTGCCCGGACGCACGACCACGCTCAGCCCCGACGAGTTCTCGCTGGACGAAACCGCGATGACCGAAGCGAGCAAGAAGCGGCAGGGGGCGCCTATTCCCGGAGCGCCCTCCCGGACCGGAGTGCTCGGGACCGTGGCTCCGGGCGAAACGGCCGGACCATCCGTCCCTCCGGCCGGCGGCAAGGCCCATACGACGGACCGCGTCCCGGTCCCGACCAACACGCGGAACATGGCCCGGCCGCTCCGCCTCCCCGACGGCGTGCGGCTCTCCCTCGCATGCATCTCGGGCCCCGACTCGGGACGCATCTTCGAGATCGACAAGCCCCGCGTCGTGATCGGCCGTGCGAACGCGGACATCATCGTCTCCGACATCCAGTGCTCGCGCCAGCACGCCGCGATCGAGGTCATGGACGAGCACGTCTTCCTCGTGGACCTCGGCTCGACGAACGGGACGTACGTCTACGACCAGCGGATCGGCCGGACGGAGCTCGAGAGCCGCACCGAGTTCGAGATCGGGACGACGATGCTCATGCTCATCCGGAGCGGCGGCCCGCACGAGAACCAGCCTCCGGGCAGCTGACGCGGCGACTCAGGCCAGCGCGGCGCGGACGGCGTCCAGCGTCGCGGGGACGCGGCGCGGAGGGTTCGCGAGACGGCCCGGCCCGCGATGGTACGCGGCCATCGTCCCCGCGAACTTGAGCGCGTGCGCCGTCGCCACGACGACGACGAGGTCGTCCTTCCGGATCACGCCCTCCTTCCGGAGCTTCGCGGCCCCGGCGAGCGCGACCGCGGAGTTCGGGCAGATCGCGAGGCCGTGCCGGTTCGCGAGCGCGAACGCGTCGAGGAGCTCGGCCTCGGTCACGCGTCCGACGACGCCGTCGAAGGACCCGATCTCCCGCTGCGCTTTCGTGTGCGAAACGGGGGCGCCGATCCGGATCGCGGACGCCGCCGTGTCGCCCGCGACCCTCGTGACGCGCTCCCTGAAGCCCGACGCGTACGAACGGTAGAACGGGTCCGCGGCGTCGGCCTGGATCCCCGCGATCCGGGGCTTCTTGTCGAGGATCCCGAGCGAGAGCCACTCGCGCAGCCCCTTCCCGATCGCCGAGACGTTTCCGGCATTCCCGACGGGAACCACGAACCAGTCCGGGACGCTCCAGCCGAGGTCGTGGATCGTCTCGAAAGCGATCGTCTTCTGGCCCTCGAGGCGAACGGCGTTCTTGCTGTTCAGGAGGTAGACGCGCCCCTCGTCGGCGAGCGCGGCGATGATCTTCATGCAGCCGTCGAAGTCCGTGTCGAGGCCGAGCGTCGTCGCGCCGTAGGCGAGCGCCTGCGAGAGCTGCTCGTCCGTGATCTTCGCGTGCGGGAGCAGGACGGCCGCCCGCATGCCCGGCGCCTCGGCCGCGTACGCCGCGAGCGCCGCGGACGTATCGCCCGTCGAGGCGCAGCCGACGAGCGGGAACCCGCAGGCCTTCGCCCACGTGACCCCCGCGGCCATCCCGCGGTCCTTGAAGGAGAGCGTCGGGTTCTCGCCCTCGTGCTTGACGAAGAGGCGGGCGAGGCCCAGCTCGTCGCCGAGCGCGCCGCCGGAGTAGAGGCGCGTCGCGCCCTCCGGCTTGCTCACGAGAAGGCCCGCGTCGAGGCCCGGCAGGACGTGCTCGCGGTAGCGCCAGACGCCGCTCCGTTCGAAGGGCCGCGTCTCCGGCGAGCCCGCGGCCGCGCGCCTTCGGTCGAAGAGGTCGCGCCACGCTGCGCCCGACAGGCCGAAGGACGCAAGGTCCGGGACGACGTCGAGGAGATCGCCGCACACCTCACAGGCCGTGCGCGCTTCGGCGAGCGGGTATTCGGCGGCGCAGGCGACGCAGCGGAAGCGGGCGGCGACGGGCGGCGGAGACATCGGCCGATTATGAGCGGACGCGCCGCGCGCCACGGGCGTCGATGCGGTGGACGGAGGCGTGCGCCGCGACCCCGGCCCTGCGCCACGCGGTCTCGCCCGCCCGCGCGATGCGCGCGGCGAGCGGGCCGTCCTCCGCGAGCGCGAGGAGCGACGGCCCCGCCCCCGCGAGGCAGACGCCGAACGCCCCGGCGCCGAGCATTGCGTCGAGGACGGCGCGCCCGCCCCTGACGAGCGGCAGCCGCGCGGGGTCGACGAGGCGGTCCTCGAGGAGGGCGCGGCCCGCGCACGCGAGGTCGCCGGAAGCGAGCGCGACGGCGAAGCCCGCGAGCGAGGCCGCGTGCGCGACGTGGACGGCCATCGGCACGCTTTTCGGGACGACGCCGCGGGCGCGCCGCGTCTGGAGCTCGAGCGCGGGGTGGACGAGGACGAGGCGCAGGCGGCCCGGAAAGCGGAGCCGGACCGGCGCCAGCGGGCCGTCCGGGTCGGAGGACGGGACGAGGACGAAGCCGCCGAGGAGCGACGCGAAGACGTTGTCCCCGTGCCAGGAGCCGTCCGCGACGTGCTCGCCGAGGAGTGCGGGGCGAAGGAGGGCCGTTCGGTCCGCGATGCCGAGGAGCAGGCCCGCCGCGAGCGCGCCCGCGGCGGCCGACGCCGCGGACGAACCCATGCCGCTCGAGAGCGGGAGGCCCTTTTCGAGTGTCAGCTCGATCCCGCGGCGGCGCTCCCCCGCCGCTTCGAGGACGGCCGCGGCGGCGACGGCAGCGGTGTTCCGGCGCACGGAGACAGGCAGCCGCCCGCCGTCGCCCGTGATCCCGGCGAGGCGGACGCCCGGCCTGTCCGTGAGGCGCGCCCGCACGACGTCGCCGGGTCCTTCGAGCGCGGCGCCGAGGACGTCGTACCCGACGCCGAAGTTCGCGACGGATGCGGGGGCGAAGACGGAGATCAGAACGCCACCACTCGGTGCAGGGCCTTCACGGCTTTTTCCCGGTCTTCACCTGCAACCGCGAAGGAAATGTTGCATTCGGAGCTCCCCTGCGCGATCGCCTCGACGTTCACGCCCGCCCGCGCCGCGGCCGCAAACACCTTCGCGGCGATCCCGCGCGTCCCGCGCATGCCGTCCCCGACGGCCGCGACGACCGCGATCGGCGCGCGCGCGGTGACGCCCTCGATCGAGCCCGTGAGGCGCTCGAACCGGAACTCCTGCTCGAGGGCCGCGACCGTGCGCGCGCGGTCGCCATCGGGGATGACGAGCGCGATGTTCTGCTCGGAGGACGCCTGCGAGAACATGACGACCGAGACGCCGAGCCGCGCCGTGGCGCCGAAAACGCGCGCCGCGATCCCGGGAATCCCGGTCATGCCCTTCCCGTCGAGCGAGAGGAGGCACAGCCCGGAGATCGCCGTGACGGCGCGGACGCCGCGCGCCCCGTCGCCCTTCAGGGCGATCGTGGTGCCCGGGCGCTCGGGATGGAACGAGTTCCGGATCACGAGCGGGATCTCCTCGGCGATCGCGGGGAGAACCGCCGGGAAGTGAAGGACCTTCGCCCCGAAGTACGTCATCTCCGCCGCCTCGCGGTACGAGAGGCGCCGGAGGAGCCGCGCGCCGGGCACGAGGCGCGGGTCGGCCGAGAGAACGCCGTCGACGTCCGTCCAGATCACGACTTCCTTCGCGGAGAGAGCCGCGCCGAGCAGCGCGGCGGTCGTGTCGGAGCCCGAGCGTCCGAGCGTCGTCGTCTCGCCCAGGGCGCTCTTCGCGATGAAGCCCGTCACGACCGGGAGGACGCCGCCGGCGAGGAGCGGGCGGAGGCGGCGCCGGATGCGCGGGTCGCTCTTCCTGCGGTCGCACGTCGCCGCGCCGTGGCGGTCGTCCGTCACGAGCATCTCGCGCGCGTCCACGGCGCGGGCCGGGACGCCGGATTTCACGAGCGTCGCGGCGAGAAGCGGCGCCGAGAGGCGCTCGCCGAAGGAGGAAACGAGGTCCGTGACGCGCGCGGTCCGCTCGCGCAGGAGGGCGACGCCCTCGAGGGCGGCCGAGAGCTCGCGGAGCGGAGCGGCGTCGAAGCGCACGCCGAGCGCGAGCGCGGCGGCCCCGTGGCGCTCGCGGAGCGCATCCACGGCCGCGCGGGCCGGAGAAATGCGGCCACGCTCGGCCTCGCGCGCGGCCCCAAGGAGGACGTCCGTGACGCCGCCCATCGCGGACGCGACGGCGACGACGCGGCCCTTGCGGCGCGCTGCGGCAAGGAGGTGGGCGGCGCTGCGGATGCGATCGGCGTCCCCGAGCGAGGTGCCGCCGAACTTGTGGATCGAGACTCTGCTGGACATGGGGCCCGGATCGTACCGCCCACGGCGCCGCGGTACGATCTGCGGATGCGTCTCAGGTTTTTGCGACTCATTCGCGGCGTTGCCACGGTCTCGCTCGCCGCCGGCCTCTGGAGCTGCGCTTCCGCTCCGCCGCCTCCCCCGCCGGCTCCCGAGCCCGCGCCCGCCCCCGAGCCGGCTCCGGCGCCGCCGGCGGCCGAGATCTCATGGCTCGCCCCGAAGTCCGTCAACGTCCGGGAAAGCGCGTCCACGAAAGCCCCGACGGTCGCGACGCTCAAGAAGGGAGCGCGCGTCACGTCGTTCGAGGAGAAGGACGGCTGGCTGCACGTGAAGCTCGCGGACACCCGGATCGGCTGGATTCGCAAGGACCTCCTGAAGAAGGACGACGGCTGCCTCCCGGACCGAAAGGAAGTCCTCCTCGAGCCGCCGATGCTCCGCGTGAGCGACGCGCCCGGGCCGAAGGGCAAGGTCGTCGTCGAGGCCGACATCGACGAGACCGGAGTCGTGAAGGCCGTCCGCCTCGTCACGAACGAGACGGGCTCCGACGAGCGCGCCGAGTCCGTGAAGGCGGAGGTGAAGACCGTGAAGTTCCAGCCGCCCGTCCGCAAGTGCCGGGTCACGGGCTTCACGTACGTCTACTCGAGGACGTTCTAAAGGAGTGGGCCCGCCGAAGCGGGCCCGCGAAGCAGCAGGACGAGAAAGAAAGGACGTCAGGTCTTCTTGAAGAACCCCGAGACCGCGTCGAGGACGCCGCCGGCCGGCATCTGGCCGTTCGGGGTCGCCTTGTCGACGAGGTGCGGCAGGATCTGCGCGATCACCGCGCTCGCCTTCGCCGGATCGATGCCGGCCTTGGCCGCGAGGGCCTGGACCTGCGCGCTGCCGAGGACGGCCTGGATCTGGTCCGCCGAGATCGGGAGGTTCCTTCCCGTCGAAACCCACGAGCTGACGACGTCCCCGAGGCCCTTCTGGTTGAACATGTCGACGAGGCCGCCGAGCCCCTTCGACATCCCGCCGCCCGACACCATGCCGAGAAGCTCCGACGCGAGGCTCTTGTGCGCGTCGCCCGATGTGCCCGCGGCGCCACCCACTTCCCTGAGAACGTCGTCGAGGAGGCTCATCGTTACTTGACCACGATGTGGTCTTTGATCTTCGCGAACGTGCCTTCCTTGATGCCGGACACCTTCATGATGTCCTGGATCGAGGCGAACTTCCCGTTCGCCGCGCGGTAGTCGACGATCGCCTTGGCCTTCGTCGGACCGATCTCGGGCAGCTTGTCCAGCTCCTCGGCCGTGGCGGTGTTGATGTTGATCATCTCGCCGGGCGCGAGCTTCGAGGCCGCAGCCTTCTCCGAGGAAGACGAAGACGGAGATTTCTTAGAAGGTGAAGAGGATTCAGCCGCGGCCGAAGCCTTTCCGGTGGAGGCGGTGCTTCCCGCGCCGCCCGTGGCCGCAGCGCCGCCCGCAGCGGCGCCGGCCGCGGCGGGGGCCGCCGGGGCCTTCTTCTCTTCAGCCTTCGAAGAGCTCTTGCTCTTCGTGTCCTTCGTGTCCGCCGCAACGTCCTTGGCCGCGACGCCCTCGGAGAGCTTGAGGACCTTCTTGAGCGCGTCGAGCTTCTTTCCGCTGCCGACGCCCTTCACCTTGGAGACCTCGTCCCACGTCTTGTAAGGGCGGCCCGCGACCAGCTCTTTCGCGAGCTTGTCGCCGACGCCCTTGGCCGCGGCGATGTCCTTCTCGTCGGCCGTGTTCAGGTTGACCTTCGCCGTCTTGTCGGCCGCGTCCGCCGCCGGGGTCGGGGTCTTCTTGCTGGCGGCGAGGGCGGACGACGACGCGCAGAGGCCCGCGGCGACGGCAGCCGCGAAAAGCACGTTCCAAAGCGTCTTTCTCATACTCGAAATCTCCTTCTTTTTCCGGTTCGGGTGGCTCGGCGGACTCTATCGCGGCCGGGAACGCGGCGCCAGACGCGTCCCCTGGCGCTTCCCGTAAACTCCGCGACCGATGCCGAAACGGACGGACATCAAGTCGATTCTCGTCCTGGGCTCGGGCCCGATCGTGATCGGCCAGGCCTGCGAGTTCGACTACTCGGGAACCCAGGCGTGCCGCGCGCTGCGGCGCGAGGGTTACCGCGTCGTCCTCGTGAACTCGAACCCCGCCACGATCATGACGGACCCCGAGTTCGCGGACGCGACGTACATCGAGCCGCTCGACCGCGACACGGTCGCCGCGATCATCGCCCAGGAGAAGCCCGACGCCCTTCTCCCCACCGTCGGCGGGCAGACGGCCCTGAACCTCGCGGTCGCCCTCGACGAGGCCGGCGTCCTCGCGAAACACGGCGTCGAGACGCTCGGGGCCTCGATCCGCTCGGTGAAGCTCGGCGAGGACCGCCTCCTTTTCAAGCAGGCGATGGTGGAGGTCGGCGTCGACGTCCTGAAGTCCGGGATGGCGCGGAGCCTCGAGGAGGCCCGGGCCGTCGCCGTGCCGTTCGGATACCCCGTCGTCATCCGGCCGTCCTTCACGCTCGGCGGGACGGGCGGCGGGATCGCGTTCAACAAGGACGACTTCGAGTCGATCGTCAAGCGCGGCCTGACGCTCTCCCCGACGCACGAGGTCCTCATCGAAGAGTCCGTCCTCGGCTGGAAGGAGTTCGAGCTCGAGGTCATGCGGGACGCGGCGGACACGTTCGTCGTCGTCTGCTCGATCGAGAACCTCGACCCGATGGGCGTCCACACGGGCGACTCGATCACGATCGCGCCGCAGATGACGCTCTCGGACGTCGAGTACCAGGCGATGCGCGACGACGCGAAGAAGGTCATCCGGGCCGTCGGCGTCGCGACGGGCGGGTCGAACATCCAGTTCGCGGTCCACCCGAAGACGGGGCGCCGGATCGTGATCGAGATGAACCCGCGCGTCTCGCGGTCGTCGGCCCTCGCCTCGAAGGCGACCGGCTTCCCGATCGCGAAGATCGCGGCCCTCCTCGCCGTGGGCTGCCGGCTCGACGAGATCCCGAACGACATCACGAAGAAGACGCCGGCGTCGTTCGAGCCGACGCTCGACTACGTCGTCACGAAGATCCCGCGCTTCACGTTCGAGAAGTTCCCGGGAGCCGATTCGACGCTCGGAGTCCAGATGAAGTCCGTCGGCGAGGTCATGGCCCTCGGGCGGACGTTCGCCGAGTCGTTCGGGAAGGCGCTGCGTTCGCTCGAGACCGGCCGCACGGGCTGGGTGGATTCCGTCCCGGCGCCCGCGCCGAAGCCCGACTCTCTGCGCGTCCCCCGGCCCGACCGGATCTTCGCCGTCCTCGCGTCCCTGCGCGAGGGCACGAGCGTCGCGGCGATCTCCGAGATCACGGGGATCGACCCCTGGTTCCTCGACCGCTTCGCCGAAGTCCTCGCCGTCGAGGCGCGCGTGAAGGCCGCGGGAGAGAAGGCGCTCGCGGACGCCGATCTCCTCCGGGACGCCAAGCGCGCCGGATTCTCGGACGCCGACCTCGCGATCCTCTCGGGCCGGACCGCGGCCGGCGTCGCGGCGGCGCGCGAACGCCTCGACGTCACGCCCGTCTTCAGCCGCGTCGACACGTGCGCGGCCGAGTTCGAGTCGATGACGCCCTACCTCTACTCCTGTTACGAGACGGAGGACGAGTCCTTCGTCACCTCGAAGGAGAAGGTCATCGTCCTCGGCTCGGGACCGAACCGGATCGGGCAGGGACTCGAGTTCGACTACTGCTGCGTCCACGCCGCCGAGGCGATCACCGAAGCGGGCTACGAGTCCGTGATGGTGAACTGCAACCCCGAGACCGTCTCGACGGACTACGACACGTCCGACCGCCTCTACTTCGAGCCGCTCACGTTCGAGGACGTGATGGCGGTCGTGAACCGCGAGAAGCCGAAGGGCGTCCTCGTGCAGTTCGGCGGCCAGACGCCGCTCAAGCTCGCCCACGCGCTCGAGGACGCGGGCGTCCCGATCCTCGGGACGCAGCCCGAGGCGATCGACCGCGCCGAGGACCGCGAGCGCTTCGGCGAGCTCCTGAGGGACGTCAACCTCCAGGCGCCGCCCTGGGGCGTCGCGCACGACGCCGCGGAGGGCGTCCGCGTGGGCCGGAAGCTCGGCTTCCCGCTGCTCGTCCGCCCGAGCTACGTTCTCGGCGGACGCGCGATGCGGATCGCCTACGACGAGGACACGCTCCGCCGCGTGCTCGGAGAGGCGCTTGCCGCGTTCCCGGATCGCCCGGTCCTCATCGACCGCTTCCTCGAGGACGCCTACGAACTGGATGTCGACGCGCTCGGCGACGGCGAGCACGTCGTCGTCGCGGGCGTCATGCAGCACATCGAGGAGGCCGGCATCCACTCCGGCGACTCGTACGCCGTCCTCCCGCCCTACACGCGCGTCCCGCGTGCCGCTCTCGGCGAAATCCGCCAGGCGACCGTGAAGCTCGGCCTCGCGCTCAAGGTCGTCGGCCTCATGAACGTCCAGTACGCGATCCGGGGCGGCGAGCTCTACGTCCTCGAGGTGAACCCGCGCGCCTCGCGCACGGTTCCGTTCGTCGCGAAGACGACGGGAGTCCCGTTCGCGCGCCTCGCGGCGCGGCTCTGCCTCGGCCAGACGCTCCCGGAGGTCGGCCTCACCGAGGAGCCGCCCGTCCTCGGGTTCTCGATCAAGGCGCCCGTCTTCCCGTTCCGGAAGTTCGAGGGCGTCGACACGATTCTCGGGCCCGAGATGCGGTCCACCGGCGAGGTCATGGGCCGCGACCGCGGCTTCGGCCTCGCGTTTCTCAAGGCCGCGCTCGGCGCGGGCATCCGCCTGCCCGAGAAGGGCGCCGCCTTCCTCTCCGTCCACGACGGCGACAAGGACGCGCTCCTGCCGCTCGCGCGCGAGCTCCAGGCTCTCGGCTTCTCGCTTCTCGCGACCGGCGGCACCGCGAAGGCTCTCCAGAGGGGGGGCCTTTCGCCGCGGACGGTCCTCAAGGTGAACGAGGGCCGCCCGAACATCGTCGACCTCATGATCAACGGGAGCGTGGACCTCGTCGTGAACACTCCGCTCGGCAAGGAGTCGTTCTACGACGAGGTCGCGATCCGCCGCACGGCGCTCGAGCGCGACATCCCGTGCCTCACGACGCTCTCGGCCGCTTCGGCGGCGCTCGAGGCGATTCGCGCGCGGGCGGCCGGCGCCCTGACGTACGCACCGCTCCAGGAAGAGGTACGCGTCTGACCCCGCCGCGCCGGGCGGGCCTCGCCTTCGGCGCAACGTTCCTCCTGACCGCCCTCTCCCTCTGGACGATCCCGGACACCGCTGCCCCTGCGACGCGGGCCGTTCTCTTCGCCGTCGCGGCGGCCGGCCTCGTCCTCGGCTGGACCCGCCCCGCACTCGCGACGTGCTGTGTCGCGGCGGCTGCTCCGCTCGGCGCGGGGCTGCTCCGCCTCCTCGGCGACCATGGCGGCGCGCCGCTTCTGCCGGCGCTCGCGCTTGCGGCGCTCGGGTCCGCGCTCGCGCGGCGTCTCGCGCGTTCCGAGCCGTCGCCCCTGCCTTCGAACCTCGTCACGTTCGCGTCGGCGTTCCTCGTCCTCGCCGCCGGGTCCGCGCTCGCTTCCTCGATCCGCGGCGAGACCTTGTGGCTCCTCCTGCACGGCCGCGTGGACCCGCTCGTCGTGAACGTCCTCGGGATGACGGCCGCCGAGCGCACGCGCGATGCCGCGCTCGTCTTCCTCGGGCTCCTCCTCCTCCTCCTCGCGCTCGACGCCTTCGCCCGCCTCGCGCTCGACCCGGCGGGGCGCGACCGGCTTCTTCTCTGGACGTGCGTCGGCGGCGCCGTGGCCCTGCTCGTTGCCGCGGCGGAGCGCTTTCGTCCGCTGGACCAGGCGTTCCAACCGTGGTCGTTCATGGAGCGGCGGGCCGGGACGTTCACGGACCCGAACGCGCTCGGCGTCGGGATCGGCCTTCTCGTCCCTCTGCTTCTCGCCTCGCTCGCGGGGCGCGGCGCCGCCACGGACGGCGCGCGCCGCGGGGCCGCGCTCGCCGGCCTCCTTGCGGCCCCCGTCGCCCTCGAGTCATCGGGATCCCGGACCGGCCTTCTTCTCCTCGGCGCCGCGGCGCTCGCCGCCGCGGTCGGGCTCCTCAGGATGCGGCGCGTCCGGCCGCTCGTCGCAGCGGCTGCCGTCGCCGCGCTGCTCGCAATCGGACTCCTCGCCGTGCGCCTCCTCCCGCGCGGCGGCCCGATCGCCGCAGGCGGGCTCGCGAGCCGGCTCGGCGCGGCGCTCTCGGCGCGCGACTTCTCCACGTTCGCGAACCACCGGGTGATGTTCTGGCGCACCGCGTTCGAGATGACGGGCGACGAGCCCCTCTCGGGCGTCGGCCTCGCCGGCTTTCCGTACGAGTTCCCCGCCGCGTTCGCGAAGCGCCACGGGCCGGTCGCGGTGACGGACGGGGCGACGAACGCGCTCCTCGACGTCATGGCCGAATGCGGGCTCCCGGGCCTCGTCCTCGCGCTTCTCGCGGTCGTGCCGCTCCTCGCGCTCGCCTTCGACGCGGCGTTCGCCCGCGGCGGCACCGACCCCGCGACCCGGGCCGCGGGCGCCGCTCTCGCGGGCCTCTTCGTCGCCAGCCAGACCGGCTCCCACATGCGGTTCCTCGAGATCGCGCTCCTCACGAGCCTCGCCGCCGCGCTCGTCCTGCCGTCCCGCCGCCCGCTCGAAGACCGCCCGGCGGCCGGCACGAGCTGGAGGCCTGCGCGCACGGCGGCCGTCCTCGCGGGAGCGGGCCTGATCGGCTCGTTCGCCGCCGTCGTGCCGACGGCACGGCCCGAGGCGCCCTTTCGCGTCAGGACCTGGGCCGGCGTCTACCCCGCCCCGCAAGAGGATCCGTACCACTGGGCGGGCCCGCTCGCGTACCGTGCCATCCGGCCCGGCGAAACGTCCGTTTCGTTCCGCGTCCAGAACGCCCGGCCCGACGGCGCGCCCGTGGCGGTGAGCGTGGACGTAGACGGGCGGCCCGCCGCTTTCCTCGGCGTCCCGGGCGGCGCGACCCGCGACGTCCGTTTCGACGTTCCCGCCGGTGGGGCGGTGGCCCGGATCCGGACGCGCCCGGCGTTCGTCCCGGGCGAACATGCCGGAGGCCACGACCGGCGCCGCCTCGCGATCCGCGTGGCCGGAGACGGCCTGTGACCCGCACGTCGTCGTCTCTCCTCGCGACGCTCGGATGGGCCGCCCTCGCCTGCGCGGCGCTGCCCGTCGTCCTGCCGGGCCTTCCCGCATACCGGACGGCGGTCGCCGGAGCGGCGATCCTGCTCTTCGCGCTCGCCCTCGCCGCGCCACGCCCGGCCTTCGCGGCGGCGCTCGTCTCGGTCACCGCCGCGGGCGTCTCGGCGCTCGCGTTCGGCGCGAACGAGCCCGCATCCGCCGGCCCGTTCCTCCTCTTCGGCTACCTCGCGGGAGCGGCCCTGCGCGAGATCTACGAGCCGAACGCCCCGCCGCTCGCATCGCCCGTCGTCCTCGCGTGGCGCGCGTTCGCGGTGCTCTCGGCCGTCTCCGGCCTCGCGACGTACGTCGGCTTCAGGACGAGCTACCTTCTCTCGCGGCATGTGCCGCCGCCCCGGACCATGAATCTCCTCGGCGAGGACGCCTCTCACGCGGCGCCGGCCGTCCTCTTCGCGCTCCTGCCTCTCGTCGCGGCCGCGGGCCTCGCCCGCGTGGCCGGCCGGCTGGTCCGCGAGCCCGGAGGGCGCGTCTGGCTGGACCGCGCCCTCCTCGCCTCCGGCGCGCTCGCGGGCGGCGTCGGCGTCCTCCAGAAAGCCGGAGTCCTCCCGATGCTGCGTTCGGAACGCTGGAGTGCCTGGCACCGCTCGCAGAGCACGTTCACCGACCCCTCCGCGGCCGGAGTCGCCGTCGTCCTCCTCGCCACGCCGCTCCTCGCCGGGGCCGTCGCAGGCGGCCGCGCGCGCCGGATCGTCTCGGGGGCCGCCGGCGTCGCCCTTCTCGTCGTCCTCGCGGACTCGGGCTCGCGCGCCGGACTCATCGGCACGATCACGGCCGCGATCGTGTTCGTCCTCTGGGGCCTCACGCGCCTCGCGGCCGGCGAGGGCCGCGGGACGCGGCGGCGCGTGGCGGCGACGATCGGGACGCTCGCGATCCTCGGCGCCTTCGCGCTCGCGGCCGCCGTCTCGTGGCCGGGCCCGGGCGGCCGGTCGGCGCTGTACGCCCGCGTCGAAGCGATCCTGCGCGCGGAGCCGGCGCCGTTCGAGCAGACGCGCGGCCGGCTCCTTCTCTACGAAGGCGCGTGGGAGATCTTCCGCGAACATCCCGTCGCGGGCCTCGGGCTCGGGTCGTTCCACATCGCGTTCCCCGACGTCGCGATCGAGACGCTCGGACGGAGCGTCAAGTCGACCGACCACCCGCCCTCTCTCTATCTCGGGACGCTCGCCGAGTCCGGTCTGGCGGGCGGGACGCTGCTCGCGCTCCTTCTCCTCGCCTTCGCGCGCGGCGCCGGGCGCGCGCTCGGGTTCGGCACGGGACACGGGCCGGGGCCGCTCGGCGACGCCGCGGCAGCCGCGTCCGTGATCGGCCTCCTCGTCGTCTTCCTGTTCGGGTCGCACCTCGTCTACCCGGAAATCGCCGCGTGGGTGGCCGTCCTGACGAGCCGCCTGCCGCTCCGGGAAGACGGCCGCACCGCGCGCCTCCTCACGGGCCTCGTCCCCGTCGTGCTCGCGGGCGCCGTCGTCTGCGCGCTCGGCGGCGCAGCGGCGCGCGGCTTCGAGACGCGCACGGCCGACGCGGCGTTCCGCCGGGCTCCGGATGCCGGCGTCTGGGGAGCCGAGACGGAGCCGGGCGGCCGGAGCTTCCGCTGGACGGCTGCTTCGGCCGCGTGGCGCGTCCCCGGCGCGCCGGGAGGCGCCACGGCCGTGCTGCTGCCCGTACGCAACGCCCGCCCGGACGGCCGCACGCTCGGCCTCGACGTGTGGGTGGACGACGCGCTCCGCGGGCGCGTCGTTCTCCCCGCGGGGCCCTGGCGGCTGCTGGAGGTGGCCGTCACCCCGGAGCCCGGCGCGCCGGTCGTCCTCCGCGTCGCCGTCTCCGAGACCTTCCGGCCGCTCGCGCACGGCGACCGGCGAGAGCTCGGGATCGAGACCGGCCCCGCCCCGTCCCTCCGGCAGGCGCCGTGAGCCTCCTCCGCCTCCATCCCTACGACCCCCGCGAGAAGAGCCGGTCGCTCGAGATCGGGCCGATCGGCGGAACCGCTTTCGCCGCCTTCGTGCTTCTCGCGGGCGGCGCGACGGCGCTCGGTCTCTTCGCGGCGCCGCGCCTCGTCTCGGACATCGTGAACGCCGCCGAGCGGCGGGCCGTCGGCGAGACGGCGCAGCGGGGCGCCGAGGCCTTCGCGTCCGTCGGCCGGCGTGCCTTCGCTCTCGGCGGGCGCGTCGCCGAGGACGAACTCTTCCTCGCCCGTGTCGCGGCCGTGATCGAGGTGCCGGCGCCCGCGGGGATCCCGGGCGATCCCCCCGGAAACAGGCCGTCGACCGCCGCGTCCCTCGAGAGTGAAGCCTCGGACCTCACGCGCCGCGCGCGCACGCTCGAGCTCTTCCGGAGGAGTCTCGCCGTGCTCCCCGCCGGCGAGCCCGGCGGCTTCCGGCCGGCAGCCGTGCCGTCCCGCTCGCCCGTCGAACCGTCGACGGCGGTGCCGATCTCCGTTTACGGCATTCACGAGTCGCCTATCACGCACGAGCCGGAGTTCGAGACCGGCCTCACGCTCGCGTCGCCCGCGGGCAGCCCCGTCATTGCCACGGCCGAGGGCGTCGTCGTCCAGGCGGGACCCGTTTCGCGCAAGGCGGACGCGCTCTGGCGGCGGCTCGGAACCGTCGTCGTCCTCTCGCACGACGCCCGCACGCGGACCATCTACGGACACCTCGCCGGCGTGATCGTGCGCCGGGGCCAGCGCGTCGGGCGCGGACAGGCGCTCGCGAGAGTGGGGACGAGCGGCTTCGCGCCTACGCCGCGCGTCCATTACGAGGTCCAGCGCCTCGTGAACGGGCGATGGGTCTCCCGCGATCCACGGATCTTCGTCCTCGACCAGGACTGGATCAGCGCCGCCGAGCTCCGGCAGGCTCCGACGGCGCCCGAGTCTCCCGACCTTCCGCTCGAGCGCCGCTGACCGCTACTTCGCGCGGCTCTTCAGTTTCGCGATCGCGTCGTTCGCGTCGATCTGGACCTTCTTGTTGGGGTCGTTCAGGAGCGGCTCGATCTTCGGGACGAGCGAGGCGTCGCCGATCTCGGCGAGCGTCCGACACGAGTCGCGCTTGATGTTCTCGTCCGGGCTCTTGAGGAGCGGGAGGATCTCCGGGATCGTCGACTTCGAGTCGAGACCCCGCAGCGCCTTGAGGCCGTCGATCACGGCGTCCTTGTTCGGCGACTTCAGGAGCGGCGTGATGTCCGCGAGGATCTTCTTGTCGACGGGCGCGTGGATCGCGCCGAGGACGCGCGCGGCCTTGCGCTGGACCTTCTCGCGCGGATCCTTGAGCTTCGAGACGACCGCCGCCTGCGCCGTCTTCGACTCCGGGTAGCCCTTCTCGAGGTCCTGGAGGGCGCCCGTGACCTTGCCCTCGTCGGGCGAGTTCAGAAGGGCGATCAGCTCCTCCTCGGTCTTCTTGGACGCGAGGGCGGGGAGAGAGAGCGCTGCGAATACGAGAGTCAGGGCCAGAGTCCGTCCGAGGCGTGTGAGCATGTGGTTCTCCTCTCGACGCATTTTCTTCGAATGAGAATATCAGCGCCGGAGCGCGACGCGGGCCGCTAAAGCCTCTTCAGCAGCGCGAGGACCCTCTCCGCCTCCGACTCGTCGTTCCCGACGTGCGGAGAGAAGCGGACGAAGCCCTCGCGCGCCGAGATCACGACGTTCTCCTCGGCGGCGCGCTTCTGGTAGTACCGGGCGTCCTTCCCCGCCGGCGGCCGGGCCGCGAGGATCCCCGAGCGCGGCGGCCCGCCGAAGAGGACGGGCTCGAACCCGAGCCGCGGGAGGCCGTCGACGAGGACGGCGAGCGTCCGCGCGATGCGCGCCTCGACCTCCGGAAGCCCGATCTCGAGGAGGAGGCCGAGAGACGCCGCGAGCGCGTAAAGCCCCGGCGTCGGCAGCGCCCCCGGCTCGAACCGGGCGCCGTCGGCGCGGTAACGCAGCACCTCGGGCACGCGGTAGTCCGTCGGCGTCGCGCGGTCGAGGTTCGTCCAGCCGGGCGGCGGCGCAAGGCGCTCGCGGAGCGCGGGCGACGTGAAGAGGATCCCGGCGCCCTCGGGTCCGAGCATCCACTTGTGGCCGTCGGCCGAGAGGAAGTCGACGCCCCAGCCGGCGACGTCCACGCGCTGGGCGCCGACGGCCTGGATCGCGTCGAGGCCGAAGACGATGCCACGCTCGCGGCAGAGGGCCGCGAGCTCCTCGGCGGGCGCGCGGAAACCCGTGTGAAACGCGACGAGCGAGACCGAGACGAGGCGTGTCGTTGCGTCGCACGCGGCCTCGACGTCCGACGCCGTGAACGCCCCGTCCCGCGTCGGGACGCGGCGGACGTCGACGCCCTTGGCCGCCAGCGCGGCCCATGGCGCGAGGTTCGCGGGAAACTCGGACGCCGTCGTCACGACGGAGTCGCCGGCGGCGAACGGGAATCCGCCCGCCACGATCCCGAGCCCGTACGACGTGTTCGGCACGATCGAGATCGACGAGGCGCCGCCGGCGGTGTCCGACGCGCCGATCAGCCGCGCCGCGAGGGCGCGCACCTCGTCGGCCTTGCGGATCCAGTCCTTCCAGTCGAGCCCGCCGCGGGTCGTGAGGTTCTCCGCGTACGCGCCGAGCGCCGCTGCCGCGCGCGCCGGGAGCGGGCACACGGCCGCGTGGTTGAACTGGATCGAGGATCTTCTGGCCGGGAATTCGAGGTCGAGATCCAAGGCGCGATCGT
>DATKLW010000158.1:0-9654 GCA_035542215.1 Thermoanaerobaculia bacterium
CGGCGAGTACGCGGCGCTCGTCGCCGCGGGCGCGCTGACGCTCGAGGACGCGGTCGTCCTCGTCCGGAGGCGAGGGGCGTTCATGCAGGAGGCCGTCCCCGCGGGCCGGGGCGCGATGTCCGCGGTCATTGGCCTGACCCCGTCCGACGTCGAGGCGGCCTGCGCCGAGGCGGCGGCCGCCTCGGGGGAGATCGTCTCGGCCGCGAACTTCAACTCCCCAGAGCAGACCGTGATCGCCGGCTCGGCCGCGGGCGTCGCGAAGGCGGGGGAGATCCTCAAGGCGAAAGGGGCGAAGAGGGTCCTTCCCCTGCCCGTTTCGGCGCCCTTCCACTGCGCGCTCATGAAGCCGGCTGAGGAGGCTCTTTCGCCGTTCCTGGATGCCGCGGCGTTCCGTCCGCTTGCGATCCCGGTCGTCGCCAACGCGGACGCGGGCGTCGAGACCGATCCCTCCGCCGCGCGCGAGGCGCTGCGCCGGCAGGTCTGCTCGCCCGTGCGCTGGGTCGAATCCGTCCAGCGCCTCTCCGGTCTCGCCGCGTCCGCGATCGAGGTCGGGCCGGGGACCGTCCTCGCGGGCCTCGCGAAGCGCATCGCGAAGGACTGGCCCGTGAAGACGACGTCGACGGCGGCCGCCCTGGACGCCCTCTCCTGACGTGCCCGCCAGGATCACGACGAACGCGACCCGTGTCCTCGACGCGAAGAACGCGTCCTACGAGGTGCTCGAGTTCGCGCCCGAGGACTTCACGGCGGAGGAGGTCTCGGCCAAGCTCGGCATCCCCGAGGACGACGTCTTCAAGACGCTCGTGGCCCGCGGCGACAGGTCCGGGCCGCTTGTCGCGGTCATCCCGGGCCCCTCGCGCCTCTCGCTCAGGAAGCTCGCGCGCGTCTCCGGGAACCGGACGGTCGCGATGATCGCGGCCGAGGACATGGAGAAGCTCACGGGCTACGTGAAGGGCGGCTGCTCGCCGTTCGGGATGCGGAAGGCGCTGCCCCTCTTCGTGCACGAAAGCGCCGTCGGTCGTGCGCGCCTCGTCTGCTCCGCCGGCCGGCGCGGGGTCCAGGTCGCGATGGCCGGGGACGAGTTTCTGGCCACTTCGGGCGCGAAGTCCGCCGATCTGATAGAAGATTGATCCGAAAGGAACGCCGATGGCCGTCTCGTTCTCCCTTTCCGGCAAGGTCGCGCTCGTCACCGGGGCCTCCCAGGGCATCGGGGAGTCCATCGCGAAGGCGCTCGCCGCCGCCGGGGCGCACGTCGTCGTCGCGGCGCGCCGCGAGGACAAGGCCTCGGCCGTCGCGCAGGCGATCGCCGCCGCGGGCGGCTCGGCCGAAGCCGTGCGTCTCGACGTCTCGGACCCCGCGTCGGTCTCGGCGGCGTTCAAGTCCCTCGTCGAGAAGCACGGGAAGCTCGACGTCCTCGTCAACAACGCGGGGATCACGGACGACGGCCTGATCCTGCGCATGCCGAAGGACTCGTGGGACAAGGTGATCGCGACCGATCTCACGGGGGTCTTCCTCTGTGCGCAGGAGGCCGCGAAGACGATGCTCAAGAAGCGGGTCGCCGGCCGCATCGTCAACATCACGTCCGTCGTCGGGCTCATGGGCAACCCGGGCCAGACGAATTACGCGGCCGCCAAGGCGGGGGTCGTGGGCTTCACGAAGGCCCTCGCGCGGGAGATCGGCTCGCGCGGAATCACGGTGAACGCCGTCGCGCCGGGGTACATCGAGACATCCATGACCGGCGTCCTGAGCGAGGACCAGAGAAAGGCTCTCGTCGGCCAGATCGTCCTCGGGCGGCTCGGAACTCCGGAGGACGTCGCGGCCGCGGTCGTCTTCCTCGCCTCGGACGCCGCCGCCTACGTGACCGGGACGACGCTCAACGTGAGCGGCGGCCTCCACATCGGATAAGGTCGGGTACACTCCCCCGGTTGAAATGAGTCGCGGCTGCGGTCAGAATCCGCATTCCCGCGAAAACAGAAGACAATTTCGGAGGAATTTCGATGTCGACTTCGGTGGAAGAAAAGGTCAAGGGCATCATCGTCGAGCAGCTCGGCGTGCAGGCCGACGAAGTGAAGCCCGAGGCGTCGTTCGTGGACGATCTCGGCGCGGATTCGCTCGACACCGTCGAGCTCGTCATGGCCTTCGAGGAAGCGTTCGGCATCGAGATCCCGGACGAGGACGCCGAGAAGATCCAGAAGGTCAAGGACGCGGTCTCCTACATCGAGTCGCACGCCAAGCCGGCCTGAGGCGGCGCGCTCGAACCTTCCCGTGCCGGAAAATCTCGTCTCTCTTCTCGACGCCCGCGGGCGGCGCCGCGTCGCCGTCACGGGCGTCGGCCTCGTCTCGCCCGTGGGCCTGACGAGGGACGAGAACTGGGCGAACCTGAAGGCGGGCGTCTCGGGGATCGGACCGCTCACGCGCTTCGACGCGACGGATTTCGCCTGCAGGATCGCGGGCGAGGTCAGGGGCTTCGACCCCGGCGCCTTCCTCGACAAGAAGGAAATCAAGAAGTTCGACACGTTCATCCACTACGCGGTGGCGGCGTCGAAGGAGGCGATGGCCGACTCGGGCCTCGTCGTCTCGGAGGAGAACGCCGAGCGCGTCGGCGTGTGCATCGGTTCGGGGATCGGCGGCCTGCCGCTCATCGAGGAGACGCACAAGACGCTCCTCGAAAAGGGGCCGCGCCGGATCAGCCCGTTCTTCATCCCCGGGCTCATCGTGAACATGTGCTCGGGGCTCGTGTCGATCCTGAACGGCGCCAAGGGCCCGAACACCGCGACGGCGACCGCCTGCGCGACCTCGGCCCACGCGATCGGGGACGCCGTGAACATCATCCGGCGCGGCGATGCGGACGCGATGATCGCGGGCGGCTCCGAGTCCGTCGTCACCCCGCTCGCGATCGGCGGCTTCGCCGCGATGCGCGCCCTCTCGACCCGCAACGACGACCCGAAGAGCGCCTCGCGCCCGTGGGACAAGGACCGCGACGGCTTCGTCCTCGGCGAGGGCTCCGGCATCCTCGTCCTCGAAGACCTCGCGCATGCCCGAGCGCGCGGCGCCGTGATCTACGCGGAAGTCGCCGGCTACGGGATGTCCGGCGACGCGTACCACATCAGCGCCCCGTCCGAGGACGGCGACGGACCCTCGCGCGTCATGGCGAACACGCTGAAGGACGCGGGCGCGAACGCGGACGAGATCCAGTACATCAATGCTCACGGCACGTCGACGCCGCACGGCGACCGCATCGAGACGACGGCGGTCAAGAAGGTCTTCGGCGATCATGCGAGAAAGCTCGCGATCTCATCGACGAAGTCGATGACGGGCCACCTTCTCGGCGCAGCCGGCGGGTACGAGGCGGGCGTCCTCGCCCTCGCGGTGCGCTACGGGGTGATTCCGCCCACGATCAACTACGCGACGCCCGATCCGGACTGCGACCTCGACTACACGCCGAACGCGGCCCGCAAGGTCGACCTCCGCGCGGCGCTCTCGAACTCGTTCGGCTTCGGCGGCACGAACGCCTGCCTGATGATGCGGGCCGTCTGAGGGCCGCCGTCGGGGCATGAACCCCCGGACACTCCGGACCGTCCTCCTCGTCCTCCTCGCCGCGCAGGTCGTCATCCTCGTCGCCGAGCACGCCAACTTCTTTTCGGAGCTCTTCCGGTTTCCGAGCCGCCTCAGCGGCGTGCTCCCCGCGGGCGCCGGATCCTCGCTCCCACTCCTCTTCGCGATGCTCGCGACCGCGGCCCTCTGGGCGGGGCGCCCGTGGTCGTGGGATCGCTTCGCGGCTGCGGGGCTCGCGACGTTCGCGGCCTCCGGTCTCGCCGTCTACGCGGCCGCCGTCGCGACCGGCCGGCTCCTCGCGTGGCTCCCGTGGGCCGTCCTCGCGGTTTCGGCGGTGCTCGCTGCCCGGGTCTCGCGCTCCCGGCCCGTCGCGGGGGAAACGCCGGCACCGCTCTCCCGGTTCGATGCGCTCTCGGCGCTCTTTCTCGCGACGCTCGTCGTGCCCGCGTTCTTTCCGTACATCGCGTACGACGCGAGCCTGATCTGGGCGTGGCGTGCCTACGCGATGCGCGACCAGGGGTTCGCGTATGCCGTCACGCGGGTTCTCCGCCCCGACTATCCGCCGGTCGACTCGATCCTCCTCTGGTTCGGCGTCGGCGACCCGCTGTTCGAAGGGCGCCTTCTGCCTGTCGTCCTTCTCGCCCTCTTCGCCGTGTTCTTTCGCGCGCGCCTCGCGCGCATCGCGCCCGCCGTCGCGCCGGCCGGCCTCCTCTTTCTGGTCGCGACCGTCCATGTCTGGCGAGGGCTGGCCACCTACTACGCGGACGTCCCCCTGATGATCTTCATCGTCGCGGGTTCGCTCCTCGTCCTCGGCCTGCCGCGCGTCGGAGACGGGAGGGCCCCCGTGTTCGACCGCGCGGCGGGCGCCCTCTGTCTCGCGGCCGCGGCGCTCGTGCGGCCCGACGGCGGCGTGTGCCTCGCCGTCGTCGCGTGCGCGGCCCTCTGGCGCGAGCGCGCGTCCGCGCGTCGCGCGTTCCTCCCGGCGGCGGTCGCGTGCGCCGCCTGGGCGAGCTGGGCCCTTCGCCCCGCGTCGCTGCGGCCGGCCGCCAGCGGGTTCCTGTTCTCGGGCTCGCAGTGGCGCGAGGCCGGCGCGACCGCGGCGGACGCCGTGAGAACGGTCTCCGATACCTTTTTCTTCTCGCTCCAGGGCCAGTGGCTCTCGCACAAGGGCGTCGGAACGGCGGTCTACCTCGTCGTCGTCATCGCGGCCCAGCGCATGCTCACGCGCGCGTCGCGCGTCGAGAGCCCCGAGGAGAGCGAGACGCGGTTCTTCGGCGCGGTCACGGCCCTTTCGCTCGGAGCCGTGGCGTTCATCTACGCCGTCCTGCCCTTCACGAGCGACATCCGGGCGGGCGTCGCGCCGAACGTGTATCCGACGTGGGAGGCGTCCTTCCGGAACTTCGCGAACGTCGGGATCGGACGGATGACGGTGCACCTCCTTCCTTTCTTCGTCCTCTACGCCGCCCGCGTCGTCGCGGATGCCTCCCGAAGGCGTTCGGCGGGAACCACCCTGCTACGATGAATCGTGCTTCCGAACGGAAGAACGCGCCGTGCGGCCGCCCTTGCGGTCCTCCTGGCCGTCGCCGCGCTCGCCGCCCTGTTCCTGTGGTGGCGCGGCAGGCGGCCGTTCCTCGACCGGTGGGGCGCGGACGCGGGCGGCCTCGTCTCTGCCGAGCGGATCGGGACGCAGATAGAGGTCCTCTCCGCGAAGCCTCACCGTTCCGGCACGCCCGCGAACGCCGCGGTCGCGGCTGAGGTCGAGCGCCGGCTCGCGTCGGCCGGGCTCAAGTCCTGGAGCGACGTGCACGACGCCGACCTCTGGGAGCCCGTCTCGCTCAGCCTCGCGGTCGCGGGCCCCGGCGGGCGCGAGATCGACCTCCACGAGCGGGAGCTGCCGGGCGACCCGTCCACGCGCGTCGCGCCGAACGAGCTTCCGTTCCTCGCGTACGCGCCTGACGCAAGACTCGAGGCGCCCCTCGTCTATGCGCACTTCGGCTCGAGGGAGGACTACGAGACGCTCCGGAAGGCCGGCGTCGATCCGAAGGGCAAAGTCGCGCTCGTGCACGCGCAGGGCGTCTGTCGCGGCGAGAAGATCGCGGCCGCCGAGGCGGAGGGCGTTGCGGCGCTCCTCGTCTACATCGAGCCGAAGGACCAGGGGATCGTCAAGCCCGCGTATCCCGAGGGGTCCGGGCCGAACCCGGCTGCGGTGTCGCGCGGGACGCTCCTTCAGTACTTCCGCCGGCCGGGTGACTCCCGGCGCGCGAAAGAACAGGGCGTCGACGTCCTGCCGAAGATCCCGGCTCTCGCGATCTCGGCCGAAGCGGCCGAGACGCTCCTGAAGGAGATGACGGGCCCCGAGCCGCCCAAGGACTGGAAGGGTTCGCTTGCCGCTCCGTATGCGCTCGGACCCGGCAAAGTCCGCGTGCGGCTTGCCGTCCGGGGGAGCACGGTCCGCACGAAGATTCGAAGCATCCTCGCGTCCATCCCAGGCGCCGATGCGAAGGCACCGCAGGTCCTCGTGATGGGCCACTACGACGCCTGGGTGAACGGCGCCGTGGACCCGGGCTCCGGTGCCGCGGTCGTCCTCGAGTCCGCCGAAGTTCTCTCGAGCCTCGCCCGGCAGGGCTGGAAGCCGGCGCGGGGGATTCTCTTCGCGCTCTGGGACGGCGAGGAGTGGGGGATGCTGGGCTCGACCGCATGGGTCGAGGCGCACCTCGGCGCGGCCGGCCTGCCGGTCGCGGCCGCAATCAACGTGGACTCGGCCGCCCGCGCGAACGACTTCTACGCGAGCCTCACGCCGGGCCTTCTCGGCGTCCTCGACGACGTCCTCTCCCGCGTCGCGGACCCGCTCTCGCCCGGCAAGACGATCCGGGACTCGGCGGGCGCGCCCGCGCTGCCGGGATTCTCGAGCGACCTCGCGCCGTTCATCGGCTTCACGGCCGTTCCGGGCGTCGAGCTCGGCTTCGGCCGCTGGTACGGCGCGTACCACACGCTCTACGACACGCCGGCGTATGTCGCAAAGGTCGCCGATCCCGGCTTCATCCGCTGCGCGGCTCTCGCGAGGGCCGTCGTGCTCTTCGCCGGAGCGCTCGCGACGCCGCGAGTCTTCCCGTTCCGGTTCGGCGAGGTCGCCGCGTTCACGGAGCGCGAGCTCCGCGAGATCCGGGCGCGCTATCCGGGCACGACGGGCTGGCTGCCCGCCGCGCTGCGCCCGCTCGACTCGCACTTCTCGGCGTTCGAGGCGGCGGCCGCCGCTTGGGACGCATACGCACGCTCTCATTCCGGCTCTGCGCGGGACCGCGCCCGCGCCGACGGCCTTGCGGGTCTCGCGATCGCCTCGCTCGGGTCGGGCGGGGCTTTCGGGCGCGGCTGCGTTCTCTGGGGCCCCTCGGCCACGACCGGCTGCGGCGCCACGGCCCTGCCGGGCGTCGACGACGCGGTCCGGCGCGGTGACCGGCCGGGTGTCGCGCGCGAGATCTCCCGCCTCGCCACCGCGTTGTCCCGCGCGCGCGACTACCTCGTCGCAGGTGACATGCTGGGGCGCGGGAATGCCTCGCCGCGCGCCGCACGCGGGCCGGGTCCGGAGCGCTATTGACGAGGCGCGGCGCCGCCCTCGCGGCGCCCGCTCTTGCCGCGCTCGCATTTGCGGCCGCGGCATGCGGGCGCCTCCCGCACGGCGCCCGCTCCGCGCGCGTCGAAAGCCTCGTGGATGAGACACGCATCGGGGCGCGGATCGGTGCGCTCGCGGCGGTCCCGCACCGTGCGGGAACGCCGGCCCAGGCGGCGGTCGTCGAGACCGTCGCCGGGATTCTCCGCGCCGACGGGCTGGACGTCTCCGTGACGGCGTTCGACGTCGACCTGCCGGAGCCCGGCGAGGCCTCGCTCGTCCTCGGCGGCGCGCCGGCGCTCGAGCTGCGCGAGCGCGCGCTCCCCGGGGACCCGTACTCCGCGGACGCGGCGCGCGAGACGCCGTTCTTCGCGTGGGCGCCGTCGGGCGAGGCACGCGGCCGCGTCGTCTACGCGAACCGCGGGGACCGAGGCGACTACGCTCTCCTCGCGAAAGCCGGCGTCTCCGTGAAGGGCGCGATCGTCCTCGCGCGGGCGGGCGGGGTCTGCCGCTCGATGAAGTCGCTCGTCGCAGAAGAGGAAGGCGCCGCGGCGCTGCTCCTGTATCCGGAAAGGCGCGACCTCGGGGTGGTCAAGCCGGATTTCCCGGACGGTCCCTACCTCAACCCGTGGGCGGTCCCGCGAGGGTCGATGCTCCGGTACTTCGCGTGTCCGGGCGACCCCGCGCGGGCGAGGGCGCGGGGCGTCCCGAGCCTCCTCCCGCGCATTCCCGCGCTGCCGGTCTCGGAGACCGTCGCCCGCGAGATCCTCGAACGCATCGAGGGTCCCGCGGCGCCCGAGGACTGGACGGGCTGGCTGAAGGCGCCGTACCGCCTCGGGGTGACGTCCGCCGAAGCGCGGCTCCTCGTGCACGCGCCCTCGGCGCGCCGAACGCTCCGCAACGTGACCGCGACGCTGCGCGGCCGGCGCCGGGATGCGGCCGCGATCGTCGTCTCGGCCCACACGGACGCGTGGGTCAACGGGGCGATCGATCCGGTCTCGGGCGTGGCGACCGTTCTCGAGGCGGCGGACGTCCTCTCGCGCCTCGCGAAGGACGGATGGCAGCCGGAGCGCGACGTCGTCTTCGCGTTCTGGGACGGCGAGGAGTACGGGATGCTCGGCTCGACGCACTGGGTCGAGGAGCGCCTCGGCGATCTGTCTTCGAAGGTCGCGGCGTTCCTATACGTGGACTCGTCGGCGCGCGCGGAGGACTTCATGGGCGACGTGTCGCCCGGCCTCGCGGGCGGACTCGAGGACGTCCTCGCGGCCGTGCCGGACCCCGTCACGGGCCGGCCACTCCTGTCGGTGCGGCCGGCCCTGCAGCTGCCCGGTTTCAGCGGCGACACGGCGCCGTTCGTCGGGCTCGGGGGCGTGCCGGGCGGCGAGATCGGCTACGGGAGGCGGACGTATGCGATGTACCACACGGGCTACGACGACCCGCTCCTCGCGCGCCGCTACCTCGACCCCGGATGGGGACTCTCCGCGTCGCTCGCCCGCGTGCTCTCGGTGTGGGCGTCGGTCCTCGCGGACGCGCCCGTCCCCGCGTGGAGGTTCACCGAGATTTCGGAATTTCTGAGAAAGGAGATCGAGGGCCTGCCGGCTTCAGGGTTCGAGCCGCTTTCGCGAAGGCGCGATCTTCTTGCGGCGGTGGAGACCTTCCGGGGGGCGGCCGAGGCATGGGACGCCGTCGGCGTCGCGTTTCGCGGCGCGCGGGCCGAAGAGATCGAGCCCCTCGTGTCGGGCGCGATGGCCGCGTTCCGCGACCTTCCCGGTGCGCGCGATTTCGCGAGGTCCAGCCTTCTGCTCGGGCCGTCGGCCGAGACGGGCTGCGGCACGGACACGCTGCCGGGCCTCCGGCGCGCTCTTGCGGGCGACGGCGCGCCGCGCGTCGAGGCGGACCGCCTATTGAAGGCGCTCGCGGCCTCCGAGGCGAAGCTGCGCGAGGCGGCCCGGATCGCGCGGAGCTGATCAGCGGAAGTCGTGGCTCGGGAGGTCGGGCAGCGCCGGCAGCGGCCAGAAGCGCTCGGCCCTCACGGAGACGTTCCCGCCCTCCTTCTGGAGCGGTCCTTCCACGACGAGACCGGACGAGCCGACGATGAGCGCGCGGTTCTCCTTGAAGAGGTCTGGCCGGACGATCGCCTGCACGATCCCGCTTTCGTCCTCGAGCGACAGGAACACGAAGCCCTTCGCCGTGCCCGGCCGCTGCCGCACGATGACGGCTCCCGCCGCCTTCACGCGGTCGCCCTCCCGGGCCTGGCGCAGCTCGGCCGCCGAGAGGATCGACCGCGCGGAAAGCACGGACCTCAGGTGCTCGATGAGGTGCGGCCCGGCCGTCATGTCCGCCGCGCGGTAGTCGGCGGACGTCTCCTCCACGGCGGACATCTCGGGGAGGGGAGACGAAGAGGACGAGAGAGGAAGATTTTCATAGAGGGTCCCGAGCGGGCGGGAGGCTTCGGCCACCTGCCACAGTGCTTCGCGGCGGGAGAGGCCGAGGGA
>DATKLW010000159.1:0-8051 GCA_035542215.1 Thermoanaerobaculia bacterium
CAGACGTCCACGGCGCGCGCCGCGAGGGGCTCCGCCACGGGGGGCCGCGTCGCGCGGCTCCTGAGGACGTCCACGGTGCCCGAGAGAACGTCCACGGTCTCCCCCGCGGCCGCCAGAGACGCCAGGAGGCCGCCCGCGACGGAAGGCGGGACCTCGTCGTCGAGGAGGGAAGCCACGGCGCGTCGGGCGTCTTCGCGGGACAGCCTTCCCCCTCGCGCGACCTCGCGCAGGGCGTGGTGGACGGGCGTCACGAGATCCTCCCCTCCACGAAGTTCTTCAGAAGCTTCTCTCCCTCGGTCGTGAGGATGGACTCGGGATGGAACTGGACGCCCGCGAGCGGCATCGTCCGGTGAGCGAGACCCATCACGGTCCCGTCGGCCGTCGTCGCCGTCACGCGCAGAACCTCCGGGACGGAGTCTCGGTCCACCACGAGCGAGTGGTAGCGCGTCGCCGTGAACGGGCTCGGGAGCCCGGCGAAGAGGCCGCGGCCGTCGTGGCTGATCTCGGAGGTCTTCCCGTGCATGAGCGTCGGCGCCCGGGAGACCCGACCTCCGAAGACCGCCCCGAGCGCCTGGTGCCCGAGACACACGCCCAGAAGCGGGACGTCCGTGTTCCGCGCGATGAGCGCGCAGGAGACGCCCGCGTCCTCGGGCCGGCCCGGCCCCGGCGAGACGACGATCCGGTCCGGCCGCTTCGCGAGGATCTCGTCCACGGTCAGGGCGTCGTTCCGCACGACCTCGACGTCCCGGCCGAACGCGGCGAGGATCTGGACGAGATTGAACGTGAAGGAGTCGTAGTTGTCGAGGACGAGAATCACGGGAACTCCCCCGCCCGCGCGACGGCCCGCATGAGGGCCCGCGCCTTGTTCTCGCACTCTCGCGCTTCGGATTCGGCGTTCGAGTCCGCCACGATTCCCGCGCCCGCCTGGATGTGGAGCATCCCGTTGGCGACCACGGCCGTCCGGATCGCGATCGCGACGTCGAGGTTCCCCGCGAAGTCGAGGTAGCCGACGGCGCCGCCGTAGGCCCCGCGCCGGACCGGCTCGAGGTCCTCGATGATCTCCATCGCGCGGATCTTCGGCGCGCCGGTGAGCGTGCCCGCCGGGAACGTCGCCGCGAGGGCGTCCACGGCGTGGCAGCCCGGCGCGAGCGTCCCGACGACCCTCGAGGCGATGTGCATGACGTGCGAGTACCGCTCGACCGAGAAGAAATCCTTCACACGGACGGAGCCGGGGACCGAGACGCGGCCGAGGTCGTTGCGGCCGAGGTCCACGAGCATGACGTGCTCGGCGCGCTCTTTCGCGTCCGCGAGGAGGTCCTTCTCGAGGGCCAGGTCCTCCTCGCGCGTCGCGCCCCGCGGGCGCGTCCCCGCGAGCGGGATCGTCTCGACCGCGGCGCCTTCCGGGGCCGCGACGACACGCACGAGCCGCTCCGGCGAGGCGCCGAAGATCGTGCCGTGCGGCGTCCGAAGGAAGTACTGGTAAGGGGACGGGCTGATCGACCGCAGCGCCCGGTACACCGCGAAGGCGTCGCCCGCGAACGGCGCGGACCAGCGGCGCGACAGGACGACCTGGAAGATGTCGCCCGCGCGGATGTGCTCCTTCGCCTTCTCGACGGCGGCAATGTACGAAGAGACCGGAAGAGTCTCTTTGAAAGTAAGAGCGGCCCCGGCTGCGGGCGGCGGCTGCACGCTTCGTGCGGAGGCCCTTTTCTCGAGCTCTCTTAACCTTTCCAAGCCTCTTCTCTTCTCTTCCTCTCCTTCCCCTGCGTGGGTGACGAAGAGGAGGCGGTGGCGGGCGTGGTCGAACGCGATCACCGAGTCGAAGATCCCGAACCACGCGTCCGGCAGCCCGATCGGGTCCTCGTTCGTCGCCGGGAGGCGCTCGAGGCGGCGCACGGCGTCGTAGCCCGCGTACCCCACGGCGCCGCCCGTGAACGGCGGGAGGTCGTCCCCGCCATCGGGCGATGCGGCGCGGAGCGACTTGAGGAGCGCGAAGGGGTCACCCTCGGCCCCCGAGAGCTCGCCCGACGGCTCGGCGCCGAGGAAGGACCAGCGGGCCACGCGGTCGCCACCTTCCACGGATTCGAGGAGGAAGCACGGGCCGTCTCCCGCCAGGAGCGCCCGCATGAGCGCGACCGGCGTCGTGAGGTCCGCCGGGCGCTCGACGACGACCAGCTTCCCGCTCACGAGCCTCCCCGGCGCGGCGCGCCGCGCCGCCTCGCCAGGACGGCCGCGACGTCCTTCGGCGAGAGGCCGCGCGCCGTCAGGAGGACGGCGAGGTGGTAGAGAAGATCCGCGGCCTCGTCCGCCAGGGCTTCGTTCGTGCCGCCCACGGCGGCGAGCGCGGTCTCGACGGCTTCCTCGCCGACCTTTTGCGCGATGCGGGCCGTGCCCGCGTCGAGGAGCTTGTTCGTGTACGAGCCCTTCTCGGGGTTGTCGCGCCGGTCGGCGATCGTCGCGAAGAGCGCCGTGAGGTCGAGACGGCCCGCGTCGCCCGCGCCCGGCACGAGCGTGTCGACCCGGGTGAAGCACGTCCGCGCCCCCGTGTGGCACGCGGGCCCGACCGGCTGAACGTCGTAGAGCACGGTGTCGCGGTCGCAGTCGAACGAGATCGAGACCACGTTCTGCACGTGGCCCGACGTCTCGCCCTTCTTCCAGAGCGCCTTCCGGGACCTGCTGTAGAAGTGCGAGAAGCCGGTCTCGCGCGTCTTCTCGAGGGCCTCGGCGTTCGCCCAGGCGAGCGTCAGGACGTCCCCCGTCTCGACGTCGCGGACGACGACGGGCACGAGGCCGTTCGCGTCGTACCGGGGCTGGAGCGGCGTCGCGCGCGGCGGGACCGGGCGCACGGCCAGGCCCGCGCGCTTCATCGCGGCCTTGACCTCGACGATCGAGAACACGCGGTCGTGGAAGACGGACGCCGCGAGGACGGCATCGGCCCCGCCGATGAGAACGGCGCGCGCGAAGTCGTTCAGATCGCCCGCGCCGCCCGAGGCGACGACGGGGACGTCCACGACCCCGCGCACGGCGCGGAGCATCTCGAGATCGAAACCTTCCTGGGTGCCGTCCGCGTCGACGGACGTCAGGAGGATCTCGCCCGCGCCCGCCGCCGCCGCCTCCGCGGCCCACGACACGACTGTCCGCTCCGTGAGCGTCCGGCCGCCGTGCGTCATGACCATCATCTGCAGCTGGCCGTCGCGCGCGCGAACGCGCTTGCCGTCGATCGCGAGGACGACGCATTGCGCGCCGAACTGCGCCGCGAGCCGGGAGAGGAGAGACGGGTCGCTCACGGCGGCCGTGTTGACCGTCACGCGGTCGGCGCCCGCTCTGAGGAGAGCGTCCGCGTCCTCGATCGAGCGCACGCCGCCTCCGACGGTGAACGGAATCGAGAGGACGTTCGCGACCCGGCTGACGAGTCCGAGAAGCGTGCCACGCGCCTCGACGGGGGCCGCGATGTCGAGGAACGCGACCTCGTCGGCGCCTTCGTGCTCGTACCGGATGGCGGCCTCGACGGGGTCGCCCGCGTCGCGCAGGTTCTCGAAGGAGACGCCTTTCACGACGCGGCCGCCCGCGATGTCGAGGCACGGGATCACGCGTACGGCAAGCGTCATGCGGCCACCCCGTCGCGGGCGGACTTCAGGGCCGCGACCGTCGTCGCGCCCGAGTGCAGCGCGCGCCCGAAGATCGCGCCCTTCGGGCCCCCGGCAAGCGCCGCGTCCACGGGCGCAAGGTCCTCCGGCCCGCGCATTCCGCCGGAGGCGAGGATCTCGCCCGGAAAGACGGCCCGCACGGACGCGAGGAGCTCGAGGTTCGGCCCCTGCATCGCGCCGTCCTGCGCCACGTCCGTCACGAGGAGCGCGCGCACGCCCAGCGCGTAGAGATCGTGCGCAACGGACACGGCGTCCCCCGCCCCCGCGTCCTCCGTCCACCCCCGCACCGTCGGCCGCCCGCCCTTGCAGTCGAGGGCGACGACGAGGCGCTCGGAGACCGAAGAGGAAGAGAAAGACGAAGACGAAGATTTTCTTAGAAGGCGTGAGAACGCGGCGCGGTCGAGGAACGGCAGCGACCCCACGACGGCCCGGGCCCCACTCACCCTTTCGAAGAAATCCTCGACGGCCGCGGACGTGCGGAGACCTCCCCCAACCTGCATCTGCATCGAAACGGCTCTTCTCACTCTGAGAATCTCTTCTTTGTTCGTCCCTTTCCCGAACGCCGCATCGAGGTCGACGACGTGGAGGCCGTCCGCGCCTTCGCGCTCGAAGGTCTTCGCGACCTCGACCGGGTCGGCGTCGTACGTCGTCGCCGCGTCCCACTCGCCCCGGAGGAGGCGGACGACGCGCCCTCCCCGGAGGTCGATCGAGGGCCAGAGGGCGAGACGGTCCGCGCCGGCGCCGCTCACGCCGCGTCCTCGTCGATGAAGTTGGAGAGGAGGAGCCGCCCCGTTCCCGAGGACTTCTCCGGATGGAACTGGCAACCCCAGACGTTCGCCTTCTGGATGATCGCCGGAAATCCGCCGCCGTAGTCGCACGTCGCCCCGACGTCCGCGGGCGCGACGCCCTCCGGCCGGTAGGAGTGGACGAAGTAGACGTAGCTGCCGTCCTCGAGGCGCTTCACGAGGCCGTCCTCCCGCATCGGGTGCAGCTGGTTCCAACCCACGTGCGGGCTGCGCGTCCCCGCGGGAAACGGCGCGACGCGCCCCCCGACGAGGCCGAGGCCCTTGTGCCGCCCGTGCTCGAGACTCTCCTCGAAGAGGAGCTGGAAGCCGAGACAGAGCCCGAGAAGGCGCGCGCCTCGGTTCACGGCCGCGTGCACGGCCGCCTCGAGTCCGGTCTCGAGGAGCCGCTGCATCGCCGGCTCGAAGGCCGCGACGCCCGGCAGCACGAGATGCGTCGCGGACGCCACGCGGTCGAGGTCGGACGTGAAGTCCACGTCGGCGCCGAGGCGCAGGAAGGCCCGCGTGACGGACGCGACGTTCCCGACCCCGTAGTCGATCAGCGTGACGCGCGGACCGTTCATGCCGTGAGAGTCCCTTTCGTCGAGGGAATCGACGTCCCCGTGAGCGCGCACGCCTGCCGGAGAGCGCGCGCGGCCGACTTGAACACGGCCTCGGCGGCGTGGTGTCCGTTCCGGGCGCGGATCACGTCCACGTGGAGGTTGAACTTGCCGCGGAAGGCCGCGGACTTCCAGAACTCCTCGACGAGCGCGAACGGGAAGTCCTTCGTGACGAGGAGGAGCTCCTTGTCGACCGGCGACTCGAAGACGATGTATGGGCGGCCCGAGAGGTCCACGACGGACCGCGCAAGGGCCTCGTCGAGCGGGACGTACGAGGCGCCGAAGCGCTCGAGGCCCGCGCGCGCGCCAAGCGCCTGGTCGATCGCTTCCCCGAACGCGAGTCCTACGTCCTCGACGGTGTGGTGCGCGTCGATATGGACGTCACCCTCCGCCTTCACGTCGAGGTCCACACGGGCGTGCTTTGCGATGGTGTCGAGCATGTGGGACAGGAATCCGACCGGTGTCGCGACTTCCGCGCGCCCCGTCCCGTCGAGGTCCAGAGTGAGCCGGATGTCCGTTTCCTTCGTCTTCCGTTCCACCCGTGCCGTGCGGCTCATGACACCTCCTGAAGCGCCGAGAGGAAGAGGTCGTTCTCCGCGGGCGTCCCGATCGTGACGCGCAGGCGGCCCGCCGCCGCGTCCGTCATGTCGCGGACGAGGACTCCCCGCTCGAGGAGCGCGCGCCGCACGCGGGCGGCGTTTCCCCCGCGCGGCCCCACGAAGAGGAAGTTCGCCGACGAGGGCGCAACCGCGTGCCCCGCTGCACGGAGCGCCACGGCGACGCGCTCGCGCTCTTTCACGACGCGCGCGACCCGCTCCTTCGCGCCTTCGGGACGCGCGAGGAGCGCGAGCGCGAGCTCCTCGGCCGCGAGGTCGACGTTGAACGGCAGGACCGCTTTGTCGATCTCCCGGGCGAGGTCCGGCGGGGCGACCGCGTACCCGATCCGGAAGCCCGCCGCCGCGTACGCTTTCGAGAGCGTCCGGAAGATGACGACGTTCGGCCGGAATGAGACGAGGGCCTTGAAGTCGTCCTCGGGGGCCGCGAACTCGACGTAAGCCTGGTCGAGAAGGACGACCGGAGCGACATCGAGGACTTTCTCGACGAACGCGCGGGTTTCCACGCCGCCCGTCGGGTTGTTCGGAAGGCACAGGAGCGGGATGCCCGACGAGGCCTCGGCGAGGAACCGCGCCTCGTCCACGGCGAAGGCCGGACCCGTGCGGGGAACGGAGACGACCCGCGCCGACGCGATCGCCGCGATTTGTCCATAGAGCGAGAACGTGGGTGATGCGAGGACGAGCGTCCCGCCGCCCGCGAACACCGAGACCGCAGCGAGGATCGTCTCTCCCGAGCCGTTCCCGACGACGATCTCGTCCGGGCTCCGGCCGATGGCCGCGCCGATCGCCCTCTTCAGGCGGGGCGCGCCGAACGCCGGGTAGTGTCCCCAGCGGCGGGCCTTCAGCCGCTCGAGGACTTCGGCGCGGATCTCCTCCGGCACGTCGTCGGGCGACTCGTTGAAGTCGAGCTTGGCGCGCACGGGAAACGGCTCTTCGTCCTCGAGCCGGTACGCCCGGAGCGACCGGATCTCGGGACGGATCGGAATCGCCTTCGTCATCGCGACCTCCGGCCGAGGGCGGCGGCGTGCGCGACGAGGCCCTCGAAGCGCGCGAGGACGCCCGCGGGGCGCGCGAGCCCTCTGGCCGCCGAGGCGGTCGCCGACACCGACCGGCCCCAGCGGAAGAAGTCGCGCGTCGAGAGGCCCGAGTACCCTCGCGCCGCGCCTCCCGTCGGGAGCACGTGGTTCGGGCCGGCGACGTAATCGCCGAGGGCGGTCGGCGTCGCCGAGCCGATGAAGAGCGCACCCGCGGTGGGAAGAAGAGGAGAGGCGAACCGCTCCGCTCCGGTGCCCATGACCTGGACGTGCTCGGCAGCCACGGCCGCGCAGGCCGACGCGGCACGGGAGATTTCCTTGAAGATGAAGAGGGCTCCGCCGCGGCGCAGGGCGGCTCTCATCACCTTCGAAGAAGATCTCTCTTCGAAGGAGTCCAGCTGGGAAAGCGCCTCATCGCGGACCCGGGCCGCGAGCCGGCCCGAATTCGTGAACAGGAGACACTTCGCGTCGGGGTCGTGCTCGGCCTGCGCGAGAAGGTCCGCCGCGATGAGCGCGGGGTCCGCGTCCGCCGAGGCGAGGATCGCGACCTCGGACGGCCCGGCCGGCAGGTCGACGGCGACGAGGCCCGAGACGAGGTGCTTGGCGGCCGCGACGAAGCGGTTGCCGGGCCCGACGATTTTCGCAACCTTTGCCACGGCGACGAGACCCGCGATCCCGTGCGCGCCGCCCGCGAGGAGGACGGAGTCGACGCCGAGCTCGCGCACCGCCCAGCGCAGCTCGGCGCTGAGAGCCCAGGCGCGCGGCGGCGTCGCGACGACGATCCGCGGGACGCCCGCGACCTGCGCGGGGACGACGCCCATCAGGAGCGACGACGGGTAGAACGCCCGGCCGCCGGGCACGTAGACGCCGACGGAGTCGAGCGGCACCGGGCGCTCGACGAAGGAGACTCCGAGAGCGTCCGTAAAGGCGAACCCGGAGGGAATCTGGCGCCGGTGATAGGCCTCGATCCGCTTGCGCGCCGCGCGGAACGCGCGGCGGAATTCGGAGGAAATGTCTGCTTCGGACCCGTGCGCACGAACGGACTTCCCACGGGCAGACAGAGCGGAGACAGGAAAGAGTATCTTCTTAGAAGGGTAAGAGGGGCCGTCGCCCGCATGCGCGGCCTGCGCCATTTCGCCGCGCCGCTTTCCCTCTTTACCATTCAAAGAAATCTTCTCTTCGGTCCTCTTCGGACCTTGCGGGAGCGGCGCCACCGCGTCGAAGCGCTCGACGTACTTCCGGAGCGCGGGCTCCCCTTTTCGCAGAACTTCCTCGACCACCGGGAGCACCTGCTTCAGCGTGGCGAAGTCGGGCACGGCCCGCCGCGAGGACAACAGGGCGTCGAGCTCCCGCT
>DATKLW010000160.1:0-4004 GCA_035542215.1 Thermoanaerobaculia bacterium
AATCGGAAAGTGCTCGCGTCAGAAGCCGAAGCAGGTGCCTCGCAAGAAGGACGCGCGCCTCGGCAGCAGTCGGCGTGGATTGAAGGACCGTGAAACCCTGGGATTCGAGCTCAGCCACGTCCCGCGCAAAGCCACGGGTCAGGAGCTCCTCGTAGAGCCCCGGTGGGCGCGACATCGAGACCCTACTTGTCCCTCTTGTACAGGAACGCCGACTCCAGCACCTTCACGCCGTCGTTGTCGCCGACGACGTACTTGCTGCCGCTCCAGAGGGCGGCGCCGGCGGTCCGGCCCTTCGCGTCCATCGCATAGAAGTTGACGTTGAACTTCGGGCGGCCCTTCTCGTCGCGGTGGCGGGGGACGCGGTGCGTCTTCTCGTCTATGCGCTTGAGGGCGACGAGGCAGGCCTCTTCCACGCTCTTGCCCTGCCGCATCGCCTCGACGACCGTGTGCGAGCCGCACGACACGAGGTTCGCCTCGCCGCGCCCCGTGGACCCGCAGCTCCCGACGCCGTTCTCCGAGTAGATCCCCGCGCCGACCACGGCCGAGTCGCCGACGCGCCCGGGCATCTTGAAGAAGAGGCCGGACGTCGTCGTGACGCCCGCGAGGTCGCCCTTCGCGCTCCTGACGGACATGTGGATCGTGCCCTGCGGCCGAAAGTACTCGTTGCCGTACTTGCGGATGAACTCCTTGATGTCGGGGTCCTCGGCCTCCTTGCCCGCCTCGATCCAGTCGTCGAGGTCCGAGAGGCGCTCCTTCCAGTAGAGCCAGATCTTCCGCGTCTTCGGCGTGAGGAGGTCCTCCGGCGGGAAGCCGTGCACGTTCGCGAACTTCGCCGCGCCCGCGCCGACGAGGAACACGCGGTCCGTGCGCTCCATGACGAGCTTCGCGACCTTCGACGGCGTCTTGACGCCCTCGAGCGCGCCGACGGCGCCCGCGCGCAGCGTCCGCCCGTCCATCACGCACGCGTCCAGCTGGACGACGCCTTCCTCGTTCGGGATGCCGCCGTAGCCGACGCTCATGTCGTTCGGGTCGAGCTCGGTCACGTTGACGCCCGCGATCGCGGCGTCCAGCGGGTCGTAGCCCTGGATGAGCGCCTGGCGCGCGGCCTTCGCGGCCTCGACGCCGTTCGCGGACGTCACGAGGACGTAGCCGTCGGTCGCCGGCGCGTTACCGCCCTGGGCCTTCAGACTCTCTTCGAACGGGGAGGACGGAAGGAGGCTCGCGGCGCCCGCAGCGGCCGCGGCCTTGAGGAGCTGGCGGCGGGTTTTCGGCATCCGGGGAGGTTACTCCTCCGGCAGCTCCGTCTCCTCCTCCTCGGCGCGCTGGGCGCCGGGGAGGGCGTAGTTCAGGACCAGCTCGCCGAGCTTCTGCGAGAACGTCGAGCGCGGAAGCACCTGGTCGCATCCGGCCTGCTTCGCCCGCTCGATGAGCTCGACCTGCTTGTGCTCGCAGTAGCCCACCACCATGATGCTCTTCGTCTTCGCCGCCTTCTTGAGCGCTGCGATGGCGGGGACGGGGTCCTCCTTGAGCGCGAGGTCGACGAGGACGAGGCCGACGCGCGTCGGATCGGCCTTTTTCTCGAGCTCCTTCGGCGAGTCGAGAAAGACGCCGGGGGTCTGGCTGGATTTCAGCGCATGATCGATCTTCGTTCTCCAGAAGAGGTCGTCTGTCAGGACGAGCACCGTGCGGTTCATGGTCCCTCCTCGGAGCAGGCGGACCCCGATCCCGGAGAACGGGGGGGCGGCCTGAGGGTGCGTCAGCCTGAAGTATAGCCGCGGGAGGCGTTTCCCGTTCGACAATCCGGCCGCCGGAGTGTCAGACTCCGCGCGTTTCCATGACCGAATCTCGCCGAATGCACCGGCCGGCCGAATCCGCGACCCGCGGTGCGAGGAGGATTTTTTCCGCATGAGCGACAAGGAATTCAAGCCCTACGTCCCGGCCGACTCCCAGATGCGGGAGTTCACGGGACGGGCTCTCGTCCTCGGCCTCGTGATGAGCGTCATCCTGGGCGCCGCGAACGCCTACCTCGGCCTGAAGGCCGGCATGACGATCGCCGCGACGTACCCGGCGGCCGTCATCGGGATGGCGGTCCTGCGCATTTTCAAGGGCTCCCTCCTCGAGGAGAACTTCGCCCGAACCGTCGGGTCGATCGGCGAGTCCGTCGCGGCCGGCGCGATTTTCACGATCCCGGCGTTCGTGATCCTGAACATGTGGCAGTTCAAGGGCTTCCAGCTCTCGGAGTACCTGACGGCCACGGCGCTCATGATCGTGGGCGGCATCCTCGGGATCCTGTTCGTGACGATTCTCCGCCGCGTGATGGTCGAGGACCGGTCGCTGCCGTTCCCGGAGTCCGTCGCCGCGTCCGAGATCCACAAGGCCGGGCAGCGCGGCGCCGACGCGGCCCTGCAGCTCTTCAAGGCGATGGGCGTCGGCGCCATCATCAAGCTGCTCGACGCGCTTTCGGTCTTCCACTCGTCGAACGACTTCCAGGTTTCCGTGGGCCGGTGGAAGGAGAGCTTCGTCCGCCTCGGGATGACGAAGGACTCCAGGACGATCGTCGCCGGCGGCGTGACGACGCTCTCGGCGCCCGCCGCGACACCCGCCTACATCGGCGTCGGTTACATCATCGGCCCCGAGCTCGGCGCGCTGAACTTCGCCGGCGGAGTCCTCTCCTGGGGCCTCTTCGTTCCCCTTCTCATCTTCTTCGTCGGGCCCTCGCACATCGACTCGTACCTCGCGAAGGCTGCGGGCGACCAGGCGCGGGCGTGGGCGCTCATGACGTCGGACCTCTATCGCTACATCGTCAAGCCGATCGCCGTCGGCGGGATGCTCGTCGGCGCCTGCTACACGCTCTTCCGGATGCGGAAGAACCTCGTCATCGGGATCAAGCGCGGCGTGCAGGACGTCCAGAAGTCGGCGGCCGCCGCGCAGTCCACGGAGCGGACCGAGCGCGACCTGAGCTTCAAGACGGTTCTGATGGGCATCGGGCTCGTCTTCGTCCTCATGGTCGGCCTCTACTTCTACTTCACGGGCGTCCTGGGCGGCGCCTTCCTCGCCGCGCTCGTCATGCTCGTGACGGGATTCTTCTTCGCGGCGGTCTCGGGCAACCTCGTCGGCCTGATCGGCTCGTCGAACAACCCGATCTCGGGCCTGACGCTCGCGACGACGATCGTCGCCGCGCTCACGATGGTCATCATCGGCGTCAAGGGCGCGCAGGGCGTCGCGGCCGTCCTTGGCGTCGCGGCGGTCGTCTGCGTGTCGTCGGCGGTCGCGGGCGAGATGCTGCAGGACCTCAAGGTCGGGCACATCCTCGGCGGCACGCCGTGGAAGATGCAGATCGGGGACCTGATCGGCGTCGTCGTCGCCGGCGCCGTGATGTTCTTCCCGCTCTACATCCTGCACGTCTCCGACCTCAAGGCGAACCCGCTCATCGGCGGGTTCGGCGGCAAGAACCTCCCCGCGCCGCAGGCGGGCCTCATGGCGGCCCTCTCGCAGGGCATCGTGGGCGGAGAGATGGCCTGGCCGCTCGTCGTCGTCGGGATCGCGATGGGGCTCGCGCTCATCATGGTCCGCGTCAAGAGCCCGATGCTCTTCGCGGTCGGCATGTACCTGCCGCTCGAGACGACGTTCGCGATCTTCATCGGCGGCCTGATCCGCGGGGCGGTGGAGAAGGCGGTCGCCAGGCGCAACTACAACGCGGCACAGAAGGCGCGCGTCGAGAACGCGGGCGTTCTCGTCGCGTCGGGCTTCATCGCCGGTGAGGCGCTCATGGGCCTCGGCGTTGCGGCCGTCGTGTTCTTCGCCGGGAAGTTCCCCGGGATCGTGGCCTTCGCAGGCGTGGCCGGCTGGCTCGCGATTCCCGTCTTCGCGATCCTCGCGCTCTACCTCATCCTCGTCCCGCTCTCGAAGGCAGGCTCCCCCGACGAACCCGCGCCTCCGACCGCGGTGATGTAGCGGGGGCTCCTCGACTCCGACCCTCCTGCTCCTTCGCGCATGAACTCGCT
>DATKLW010000161.1:0-2632 GCA_035542215.1 Thermoanaerobaculia bacterium
CGGTCCACGCTCACGACGGGGATGCCGCGGGCGTTGCAGGATTCGACGAAGCGGGCGCCGATGAACCCGGCCGCCCCGGTGACGAGCAGAGTCTCTGAGCTCACCCCCCGATCCTACGGGATTCGCGCTTGTCGCCGCCGCGTCTTCTTCCTATGCTCCGGCCCTATGACGATCACTTCCTTCGTGAAGCACCATTTCCGCCACTTCAACGCCGCGACGGTCGTGGACGCGGCCGAGGCCTGGAACGGCCTCCTGAAGGGCGGAGGAAAAATGTTCCTGACGATGGCGGGCGCGATGTCCACGGCCGAGATCGGCCTCTCGCTGGCCGAGATGATCCGGCAGGACAAGATCCACGCGATCACGTGCACGGGCGCGAACCTCGAGGAAGACGTCTTCAACCTCGTCGCGCACGACCACTACGTGAGGATCCCGCACTACCGGCAGCTCAGCCCGGCCGAGGAGGAGGCTCTCCACGGCAAGCACCTCAACCGCGTCACGGACACGTGCATCCCGGAGGAGGAGGCGATCCGCCGGATCGAGAAGGCCGTTCTCGAGGAGTGGCAGGCGGCCGACCGCGCCGGCGAGCGCCGCTTTCCGCACGAGTTCCTCTACCGGATCCTCCTGTCGGGGAAGTTGAAGGAGCACTACCAGATCGACCCGAAGGACTCGTGGCTCCTCGCGGCCGCCCAGAAGAGCCTCCCGATCTTCGTCCCGGGCTGGGAAGACTCGACGCTCGGGAACATCTTCGCGGCTCACTGCATGGAAGGCGACGTGAAGAACGTCCACACGGTGCGGACCGGCATCGAGTACATGCAGGCCCTCGCCGAGTGGTACACGAAGACCGCGCCGAAGACGCCCGTCGGCTTCTTCCAGATCGGCGGCGGCATCGCGGGCGACTTCCCGATCTGCGTCGTCCCGATGCTGCACCAGGACCTCCGCCGCGAGGGGATCCCGCTCTGGGCGTACTTCTGCCAGATCAGCGACTCCACGACGAGCTACGGCAGCTACTCGGGTGCCGTCCCGAACGAGAAGATCACGTGGGGGAAGCTCGCGGGATCGACGCCGAAGTTCATCATCGAGTCGGACGCGGCGATCGTCGCCCCGCTCGTCTTCGCGATGGTGCTCGGATGGTGAGGAAATTCGTCCTCGCCGTCTCGCTCGCCGCCGCGCTCGGGTGCGGCCGGTCGGAGGCGCCGAAAGCTGCGACGCCCGCCGCGGAAAAGCCCTATCCGCTGAAGGGCGTCGTCGTCTCGGTGGACTCCGTCGCCTCCAAGGTGATCGTCCGCCACCAGGAGATCCCGGGTTACATGGACGCGATGACGATGCCGTTCAGCGTCGCCGAGCCGAAGATGCTCGCCGAGCTGCGCCCCGGGGACGAGATCGAGGCGAAGCTCGTCGTCGGGGAGAAGTCGTCACATCTCGAGGGCATCGTCGTCTCCCGCCACGGCGCGCCCGTGGCTACGCAGGTGATCCCCGAGCAGGGGCCGTACGGCAAGCCGGGCGACGCCGCCCCCGTCACGCAGCTCATCGGCCAGGACGGCAAGCCGGTGTCCCTCGCGGATTTCAAGGGCAAGGCCGTCGCGCTCACGTTCATCTTCACGCGCTGTCCGCTGCCCGAGTTCTGCCCGCGCATGAACGCCCAGTTCGCGGAGATGGAGGCCGCGCTCGCGAAGGAGCCCGCCCTCTACGCGAAAACGCAGCTCCTTTCCGTGAGCTTCGACCCCGAGCACGACACCCCGGAGATCCTCCGGGAGTACCGGGAACGGTTCCTGAAAGGCGTCAAGGGCGTCGCGCCGGCGCACTGGAAGTTCGCGACCGGGACGCCCGAGCACATCAAGGAGTTCGCGACGTTCTTCGGCCTCACGTACCTGAAGTCCGGCGACCAGTACGTTCACAGTCTCGCGACCGCCGTGATCGGGCCGGACGGAAAGGTGCTCTCGATCCGGCGCGGGAACGACTGGGAGCCGCCGGAAGTGATCGAGGACCTGCGCAAAGCCGCGGCCCGCTGAAGCGGGCGTTCCCTATACTCCGCCGGTGCCGATCCTCGAGGCCCGCGCTCTCACGAAGACCTACCGCCTCGGCGACGAACGAGTCGTCGGCGTCCAGGGCGCGACGCTCACGCTCGAGAAGGACGCCTTCGCGGTGATCGCGGGGCCGTCCGGGAGCGGAAAGACGACGCTCCTGAACCTCCTCGGCCTCCTCGACACGCCGGACGCCGGGACGCTCGTCTTCGAAGGAGCGGACGTTTCCGCGCTCGACGAGCGCGGCCGCGCGCGTCTCCGGCGCGAGAGGCTCGGCTTCGTCTTCCAGGCGCACCAACTCGTGCCGGTCCTCTCGGCCGAGGAGAACGTCGCGCTCGCGCTCTGGATCCGCAGGCTCCCGGAGCATGAGTGCCGGTCGCGGGCCCGCGCGGCGCTCCTCGACGTGGGTCTCGGCGGCCTCGAGGGCCGGCGCCCGGACGCGCTTTCGGGCGGCCAGCGCCAGAGGGTCGCGGTCGCGCGGGCGATCGTCGGCGAGCCGGCGCTCCTCCTCGCGGACGAGCCGACCGCTTCGCTCGACTCGGAGACGGCCGGCCGGCTCCTCGACCTTTTCGCGCGCATCCACGAGGAGCGGCGGGTCGCGTTTCTTTTCT
>DATKLW010000162.1:0-21478 GCA_035542215.1 Thermoanaerobaculia bacterium
GATCGCCCCGCGGCCCTCGGACCGCATCAGCGGGACGACCGCCCGGGCCAGAGCCCAGGCCGAACGAAGGTTGAGGGCGAGCATGCGCTCGAGGAGGTCGGGGTCCGATTCCCAGAGGGGCTTGCCACCCGCGAATCCGCCGACGGTGTTGACGAGAACGTCGATCCGGCCGCGCCTGGCCCGGCAGGCCTCGACGAGAGCGATCGCCGCTCGCTCGTCCGTCACGTCGACGGCGTACCCGTCGAGACGGTCTCGGGCGGGGCCCGCCGCGTCCCGCAGCGCCTCGAGCTCAGGTGCGTTGCGGAACGTCACCGAGACGTATGCCCCCGCCTCCAGGAAGGCGAGCGCGACCGCGCGGCCGAGGCCGCCGGTCCCTCCCGCGACGAGAACCGACCAGCCCGCGAACGAGGTCATCGGCGCCCCCTTTTTAGCCTTCCGGAATGTGGTGAGACGGAGTCGCAATTCTACTCCCGGGGTTCCGCCGCGGAACGTGTAAGGTGGCACCGATGAGCAACGCGAGACCGGACAAGGACGGCATGCGCTTTTTCGAAGACATCCTCGCGACCGTCGGCGGAACGCCGCTCGTTCGGCTCAATTCCGTCACGAAGGGCCTGAAGCCCCTGGTCCTCGCGAAACTCGAGTCCTTCAACCCCGGCAAGAGCAACAAGGACCGGGTCGGGATCCACATCGTGGAGATGGCCGAGAGGGACGGGAGCCTCCGCCCCGGCGGGACGATCGTCGAGGCGACGTCGGGCAACACCGGCCTCGGGCTCGCGCTCGCGGCGGTCGTGAAGGGCTACAAGTGCATCTGCGTGATGCCGGACAAGGTCGGGCAGGAGAAGCGCGACCTCCTGAAGGCGCACGGCGCGCGCGTCGTCATCACGCCGACGAGCGCTCCGCCGGGCTCGCCCGAGCGGTACACCGAGGTCGCGAAGAGGATCGCGGGGGAGACCCCCGGCGGGTTCCTCGCGAACCAGTACTTCAACCCGCACAACCCGGAGATCCACTACCTCACGACCGGCCCCGAGATCTGGCGGGACACCGCGGGCCGCGTGACCTGCTACGTCGCGTCGCTCGGAACGGGCGGCTCCACGAGCGGCGCGGGCCGCTACCTGAAGGAGCAGAACCCCGGCGTGCGCGTCGTCGGCGTCGAGCCCGCCGGGTCGATCCTCGGGGAGTTCCAGCGCACGGGGAAGATGGTCGAGTCGGCGCCGTATCTCGTCGAGGGGATCGGGCAGGAGATCATCCCGGGGAACGTCCAGTTCCAGTACATCGACGAAATCCTGGCCGTGCAAGACCGGGAGTCGTTTCACATGATGCGACGCCTTTCGCGCGAGGAAGGGATCTTCGTGGGCGGGTCGTCGGGGACGGCTCTCGCCGGGGCGCTGAAAGTCGCCGCGCGGATGACGGCGGACGACGTCCTCGTCGTCATGCTGCCCGACACCGGCGAGCGCTACCTGAGCAAGTTCCACAGCGACGGCTGGCTCGCGGACCACGGGATGCTCGACGCGGCGGAGATGCGCGTCGGCGACCTTCTCCGTCAGAAGGCCGCGGGCGGCGACCTTCCCGCACTCCTGTCGCTGAAGCCGGCGGACCCCGTCCGCGCGGCGCTCGCCCTGATCCGCAAGCACCACGTCTCGCAGCTGCCCGTGATGTCCGCCGCCGGCGAGATCGTCGGGACCGTCGTCGAGCCTCACCTCTTCGAGGCGGTCCTCGAGGGGCGCGCGACGCCCGACGCCGCCGTCTCGACGGTCATGGAGCCGCCGCTGCCGCGCGTCTCTGCCGACGAGCGCGTCGCCGCCGCCTCGAGGTTGCTGACGTCGGCGCACGCGCTCCTCGTGGAGGAGCAGGGGAGGCCCGTGGGAATCCTGACGAGAATCGACGTCATCGGCTATGCGGCGCGCTGAGGGCTTCGAGCGGGGATAAACTCCGCGCCGTGGAGAGCAAGCTCCGGATCGCGGTCCTCGGAGCCGGAGGCGTGGGCGGCTACTACGGCGGCGCGCTCGCCCGGGCCGGGTATCCCGTGGCCCTCCTCGCGCGCGGCGCGCACCTCGCGGCGATCCGCGAGCGCGGGCTCGAGGTGAGGACTCCGGAGGGCCCCTTCACGGTGCGGGTCGAGGCGACGGACGACGCGGCGTCGCTCGGCGAAGCGGACGTCGCGATCGTCGCGGTGAAGACGTTCTCGCTCGGCGAGATCCTCCCCGCGGCGCGCCTTCTCGCGGCCCGGGGGGCGGCCGTGCTGCCTTTCCTGAACGGCGTCGAGGCCGCGGACCGGCTCGTCGCCGGAGGGGTGGCGGACGCCGCGGTCCTCGGCGGGCTCACGCAGGTCAGCGTCGCGCGCGTGGCGCCCGGCGTCGTCGAGCGGAAGAGCCCGTTTCAGAACGTGGCGCTCGGAGAGCGGACGGGCGGCTCCTCCGCGCGCGCCCGGCGGATCGTGCAGGCGTTCCGGGACGCGGGCGCGAACGCCCGCGAGTCGGAGGAAATCGTCGCCGACCTCTGGAGGAAGTTCGCGTTCATCGCGCCCATGGCGGCGGCGTGCGGGCTCGCCCGGGCCCCGATCGGCCCCGTGCGCGACGCGCCTTACGGAAAGCTGCTCCTCTCCCGCGCCGTCCGCGAGGTCCTGGCCGTGGCGCAGGCCCGCGGCGTGCGGCTCCCCGACGACGAGGGCGCGAAGATCCTCGCGTTCATGGACGGTCTCGGCGCCGGGATGAAGCCCAGCTTTCTCCTCGACGTCGAGGCGGGAGGTCCGAACGAGCTCGACGATCTCAGCGGCGCCGTGTCACGACTCGGCCGCGAGGCGGGCGTCGAAACGCCCGTCCACGACACGGCTGTCGCCGCGCTCGGCGCCGCCCACCCGCGCCCGGCCTGACGGCGGCCGTCAGCGAGGGGCGCGGTAGCCGCCCGCGACGCCGCGGGGAGACAGGACGATCTGCCAGACGTTGTTGTAGCGCGCCCGGAAAGCGCCCGCGCACGAGAGCAGGTAGAAGCGCCACATCCGGAGGAAACGCGCGCCGTAGTGCGCCTCGACCTTTTCGCGGTGGCTCTCGACGTTCGCATTCCACGCGAGGAGGGTCCGCTCGTAGTCGGCGCCGATGTTGTGGAGGTCCTCGACGACGAAGCGACCTTCGGCCGCGGAGGCGATCTGCGCGAGGGACGGGACGAGGCTGTTCGGGAAGATGTAGCGCTCGATCCAAGGATCGGTCGTGTGGGAAGACTCGTTGCCTCCGATCGTATGGAGGAGGAACAGGCCGTCGTCCGAAAGGCAGCGGCGCACGACGTCGAAGAAGGTCCCGTAGTTCTTCACGCCCACGTGCTCGAACATCCCGATCGACGCGACGGCGTCGAACGTCCCTGCGTCGAGCTCGCGGTAGTCCTGGAGCTCGATCGTGACGGGGAGGGAGCCCGCGTCGCGGCGCGCGCGCTCCACCTGCTCGCGCGAGACCGTGATTCCGTGGACGCTCACGCCGTACCGCTCGGCCGCGAAGCGGGCGAATCCCCCCCAGCCGCAGCCCACGTCGAGGACGCGCATCCCGGGCCTGAGGCCGAGTTTCCGGCAGACGAGGTCGAGCTTTGCGTCCTGCGCGGCTTCGAGGTTTCCGGCGTCCTTCCAGTACCCGCAGCTGTAGATCAGGCGCGGGCCGAGCATCCATTCGAAGAGGTCGTTGCCGAGGTCGTAGTGCCTTTCCCCGACCGCGAAGGCGCGCGTCCGGGCGGGGTTCGTCAGGAACGCGGCCGCCCGGCGGCCCAGCTCGTGCGCCACTCCGTGGGAGCGGTGGACTCCCGCCCGGATCAGCCGGTAGACGAGCTCGTCGAGGCGCTCGCATTCCCAGTCTCCGTCCACGTAGCTGTCGCCGAAGCCGAGCGTGCCGTGCGCGGTAACGCGCTGGTAAAAACGCTCGTTGATCACGTGGAGGTCGTGGGGCGCGGGGCCGTCCGGCTCGACACCCGCCGACCTCAGCGCGGAATCGATCCGTGCCCGGGCGCCGCGAGAGGGGGAGGCCGAAGCTTCCATGAGCCGGCCTCCCCAAGATGAATCCGGATGGCCCCGGAGTCAAGGGGCAGATTGCGGCGCGCCCGTCAGGTCTTCCCGGCGACGGTCACGGGCGTCAGGGCCTCGACGTCGGATTCGCCCGTCCGGATCCTCACGACGTGGTCGAGCTGCTGGACGAAGATCTTCCCGTCGCCGACCTGGCCGGTCCGCGCCGCATCGGCGATCGCCTTGACCGTAACCTGCACGAACGGCTCGGACACGGCGATGTCGAGCCGGACCTTGTCGTGGAACTCGTAGAGGAGCGGATGGCCCCGGTAGCTCTCGACGACGGCCTTCTCGCCGCCGTGGCCGGACACCTGCTGGATCGTGAGGCCCTCGACCTCGGCCGCGAAGAGCGCGACCTTGACGTCCTCGAGCTTCTCGGGGCGGATGATGGCGGTGATCAGCTTCATGTCGCGCTCACTTCCCGCCGGCCGGAGCCGGCTTCAGGGTGGCCGCCGCGGGCGCGGGAGCCGGGGCGGGTGGCCGGGTGACGAAGACCGGCGTCGAGATGGAAGGCCGATCCCCGCTGTAGGCGGGAGCGGAGACCTCGCTGTAGTCGAGGCCCTGGAGCTCCTGCTCGGCCGTGACGCGCATCCCGATCGCGAGGTCGATGACCTTGAAGAGCGCGAAGCTCGTCGCACCCACCCAGACCAGGTTCGAGCCGAGGCCGATCAGCTGCGCGGCGAGCTGTCCGGCGTCGCCGTAGAAGAGTCCCGTGACGCCCGCTTCGGGCCCGCCGTTGAACCCGCCGCCATAGGTCCCGTCGGCGAAAAGGCCGAGGGCGATCACGCCCCAGACCCCGTTGAAGCCGTGCACCGCGACGGCGCCGACCGGGTCGTCGAGCTTGAGCTTGTTCTCGACGAAGAGCGCGGCCCAGACGACGAGGACGCCGGCAATCGACCCGATCAGGACCGCGGCCGGGGCCGTGACGAAGGCGCACGGGGCCGTGATGGCCACGAGGCCGGCGAGGAGGCCGTTGATGCTCATGGAAGGATCCGGCCTCTTGAACTTCCACCACGTGACGAAGTAGGAGAGGCAGGCGCCGGCGCCCGACGCGAGCATCGTGTTGACGGCGACGACCGAGATCCTCAGGTCCGTCCCGGCGAGCGTCGAGCCCGCGTTGAACCCGAACCAGCCGAACGCGAGGATGAAGCAGCCCAGGAAGGCCATCGGGAGGTTGTGGCCCGGGATCGCCTGCGCGACCCCCTTGGCGTATTTCCCGATCCGGGGCCCGAGGACGATCAGGCCCGTCACGGACATCACGCCTCCCGTCAGGTGAATCACGCCGGACCCGGCGAAGTCGACGTACCCGTGGCCGAGGTGCGCGTACTTGCCGAGCGTCGAGAGCCAGCCGCCGCCCCAGGCCCAGTTCGCGAAGATCGGGTAGATGACGGCCCCGCCGACGAGCGTGTAGACCGTGAACGCCGAGAGCTTCCATCGCTCGGAGAGCGCGCCGGTCGGGATCGTGAGCGCGGTGTCCATGAAGACCATCTGGAACAGGAAGATCGCGAATGCCGCGACGTCGTAGGAGACGCCCGAGAGAAAGAAGCCGGTGCCGCCCACGAGGCCCCAGACGTTCCCGCCGATCGTAGGGCCGAGGAGCTTCGACATCCCCTCCGGCGCGCTCACGGCCGACCCCATCGCCGAGCCCGAGCCCCCCATCTGGAACGCGAAGCCGCAGGCCCAGAACGCGATGACGCCGAGACCGAACGCCATCATGTTCAGCATCATCGTGTGGGCGGCGTTCTTGGCGCGCGTGAAGCCCGTCTCGGCCAGCGCGAAACCGGCCTGCATGAACCAGATCAGGAACGCCGCCGAGAGCGTCCAGACGAAGTTGAGCGAGACCCGGGTCTGCCCGACGGCGGCCCCGATTTCCTCCAGCGTCGGCTTGCCGGCGACCTTCGACGGGACGTTCGCGATGCCGCCGGTGTTCGCGCCGGACGGATCCGCCGCGAGGAGCGCCCACGACGTCGCAAGCAGTCCGAGCAGAAACAGGATCGTGATCAGCTTCTTCTTGTGGTCCATTCGCCCTCCCGAATGGCGCGCCGGGAGCACGGCGCGTGCCGCGTCGGACCTCAGGCGCCTGATCACGCAAGGATCTGGTGGAGAGGAAGTTAGGCCCTCTGACTAGGATTACGAGGGCTACGAAAGTGTTCTATCGATCCCAAGATTCCCACATTTTCGTAGAAATGGGTTCGGCCAAGGGCTTCCATCGCCGGCGTCGCTCCGCGCCTCGGCCTCGCACCCGGACGCCCGAACAAACGGCCGCCACAGGAATGTCGCGACACCCGGGTTGGGGAACAAAAACGTCGCTTACGGCCGGCGTTCTAAGGCGAAGTGTCAGGCTTTCCGGGTCAACTGCCGAGGCGGCTGCAGCGTGTTGTCAGGCGGATAGCGACGAAGCCATGCTACTGGCAGCGTAAGAGGCGATCAAAACCCTGACGCGTCTGGATTTCGATGGTGTTGGTATCGATGAGTCTGTACGCGGGATCGCCCACCAGCGTCGTGTTGGGTCGGTACGAACCTGGCGGAAAACAGCCGCCAGGTCCGCAGAAGACGATGGAATATGTGGTGGCGGCCGCTGGCTCTATTGCGAAGCCAAAGTCGTCAGTACAGGAAGACTTCCAGAAACCGGCAAGCGGGTGGGCGCTGTCTCGACGTATGGTCGCCGCCACGGTGTGGCTGTTGCGGTCGAAGCCGCGCAGAATCACTGAGCCGGCCGAGATTGCGCCGATGCCGAGCAGCGAGCTGGCGACGGCCGCAACGACGACCGCAACGCGCGCCGACACCACCCAGATCTTTGAACCCGGGTATGAACCCCCACTTCGCCAGATGCCGACGGACTGAACGGCTGCATAGGGCACGAGAAGAGCGGCCATCGTTAGGATCCAGATGAACGCGGTCCGCGCCGGGAGGAGTGAAAGCAACGCGCCGCTGAGAACGAGAAACGCGATGGCAGCGCCGATGCCGTGGAGCCAGAAGGCGCGAGCCAGACCTACCTCACCACGCCAACATGCTCTTGCCCAGGCGATCAAGAGGCCTCCGAGCAGCTTGTCCGCCTAACGATATCGAGTTCAGCGGCGAGAAGGGAGATCCGTTCGCTTCGCTTCAGACACGGACACCAGTCGCGACGCTACGCGAACATCGCGTCGCCGAGCCGCTTGAGCATCGGGACGCCACGGATCTCCGTCTCGTAGAGCGGCACGATCGCCCGGACGCTGCCGTCGAACTTCTGCCACACGGTCTTCATGTGCTCGTCCTGCATCGCGACGCGGTTCTTCACGAAGTCGGCCGCCCCGGCGTCGAGGGACTTCTTGTCGATCAGCATGTTGACGAGGACGCCGCCGACCGGGATCCCGAAGTCGTGGAACCACTGGATGAAGCGCGTGATGACCGCGATCGGGAGCGCCTCGGGCAGGGTGACGAAGAAGAACGACGTCTTCTCGGGGTCCGTGAGAAGGACGCGGCCGTGCTCCATCCGCTCGCGGAAGGAGATGAGGTACGCCATGAGAGGGTCCTCCTCCTTCTTCTTCGTGAACGAGAGCATCTCGCGCAGCGTCTTGGCCTCCTCGCGGCTCTTGAGCATCTTGTTGACCCAGAGCCCGTAGACCTTGGACATGCCGAGGAGGCGGCGGGCGTTCGCCGTGGGCGCCGTGTCGAAGACGTAGACGTCGTACTCGTTCTTGAACATGAGGTCGATCATGTTCTCGAACATCGCGGACTCTTCGAACGCCGGGTTCATCGTGGCGGACTCGACGAAGTCCTCCGCCTTGGTCGAGATGTCCGCGAACTTCAGGAACCACTGGATCTTTTCCCGGATCTCGACCTTGCTGCGCTCGATCGTCTCTTTCGTCTCGATCTCGTAGGCCCAGAGGTTCGGTACGCCTTCGACCGGCGTGTGCTTGCCGAGGACGTTCTGGCCGAGGAGGCTCGAGAGGCTGTGGACGGGGTTCGTGGACGCGAGCATCGTCCGGCGGCCGAGCTGGGCGTTGTGGAGCGCGGTCGCGGCCGCGAAGACGGTCTTGCCGACGCCGCCCTTGCCGCCGAAGAAGATGTACTTCAGGCCGGCGTGCTCCTTGATGTAGGCGCTCATGGAGGTCTGGATTTCGGGCATGGCGCTTCCTCTCAGCCGAGCTTCTGGTCGCCGTACATGATCTTGGCGAGCTTTTCGATCATCGCGAGGCCCGTCACGTCGCGCTCGAGCTCGGGCACGTACGCGAGAACGTCCTTGCCGAACACGGACCGGATGCTGTCGAGGTACTTGTCCTGCATCTGGATCCGGTTGCGCAGATAGTCGGGAATGTTCTGGTCGATGAGCTCGTGGGGGATGACGCGGTTCACGACGTAGCCGCCGATCGGGACGTCGAACTGCGCGAAGAGCTTCGCGGCCTTCTCCGTGTCGACGATGATCATGTCCTCGGGCGTCACGACGAAGAAGAACGCCGTCTTCTCCTTGTCCGTGAGGATCTTCGAGGACGCATTGATCCGGCCCTTGATGTAGACGAGCTCATTCAGGATCGCGTCCTGCTCCGTGTCCTTCTCGCGCTTGAGGCGGCTGACCATCTCCTCGTACTCGCGCATGTCCTCGCGCAGCTTCGTGACCTTGTTGATCCACTCGTCGTAGACCTTGGCCATCGAGAGGTAGTAGAGCGCGTGGCCGAGCGGCACGAGGTCGTAGATGTAGTAGTCGTAGTCGCTCTGGACGACGACGTCCACGACCGCGTCGAAGATCGCGCTCTCCTCCATCGCGGGCTCGGCGCTCGCGGCCTGGATGTAGCTCTCGATCTCCTCGGGCACGGCCGGCAGGCCGTACATGTCGCGGATCTTCTTGCGGATCTCGTCCTGGTACGCCTTGATGTGGCTGTCGGCGTCGATCTCCTGCGCCCACAGGTTCTCCATGATCTTGACCGGGCCCTTCCCGAAGATGTCCTTCTGGAAGATGTCCGTGAGGGAGGCCTGCGGGTCGACGGAGAAGACGAGGACCTTCTTCCCTTGCGACGCGAGCCAGTAGGCCGTGGCGGCCGAAAACGTGGTCTTCCCCAGTCCTCCCTTGCCGCCGAACATGATGTACCGGCGGCCCGGGTTCTGCTCGAAGACTTCCTTCATTCCCATCGTGCTGCCTCCCGTGTGATCGCCGAAAGGACGCTCCCGGGCCGATCAGAACATCGCGTCCGAGACATCCTTCTCGCGGAGCATCCGCCGCTTCCACGTCGCGATCTGCGGGACCACGTGCGGAAGAAGCCGGAGACTGTAGTAAGGCGGCAGGATCGGGATCCCGAGGAGGTCGCCCATCGTGATCAGGATGAACAGGTGCTCCATGGAGGCGCGCGTCCGCAGCGCGGCGCGGCTCATGTCGTGGGCCGACATCCCGTAGATCGTCTCCTTGAAGCCCTGCCAGAGGCCCTTGAGACCTCCGGCCCGCTCGGCCCTCTTCTCGACCATCCGGTCCTCCTTGTCCGCCATGACAAACTTAGCGGCTTCGCGGCTGTCTGGCGCGATGCAGATGCATTAAGGGGCGGCTAAGTCCTCAGATTCCATGGAGATGATGCTCGTGGTCGTCGCCGAGGCTCCTCTCGCGCAGGAGCCGCCGCTTCCAGCCCGGCAGCGCGCCGAGGGTGTGGGGAAGGAGCCGCAGGCTGTAGTACGGGGGGAGGATCGGCAGTCCGACCATGTCGCCGAACGTGACGACGAGGAACAGGCTCTCGAGGGAGCCCCGGGCGTCGCGAGCCAGCTCGACGTGCTCGTGCAGGAACATCCCGTAGAGGAACTCCCGCACCGCCTTCTTCCAGCCCGCCTGCTCCACGCGCACTCCCCGGGGCGACGCTAGCACGCCGCCGGGTGCTATCGTCGCCCGCGGTCGCACGACCGACATGTCGCAGGCTCTCCTCGCCCTCGTGGCCTTCGTCCTCGGCTGGTTCGCGCTCGGCAGCGCTGCGAACGTGAAGCGGGGGAACCGGGCGCTGAAGTGGATGCAGGGCGGCCTGAAAGCGCTGGGCGACAAGGCCACGGTCCGCTGGATCGGGACGACCGCCGTCGACCTCGGCCTCGCGCAGGCGAAGGCGCCGTTCGAGTCCGCGTCCCTCGTCGTCTTCCTCGCGCCGCGCGACCTGCCGTGGCTCTGGGCCGCGTCGCGCGCCCGAGGGCGGCGCGACACGCTCATCCTCAGGACGCGTCTCCACAAGCCCCCGATCGCGGACGTCGAGCTTCTCGACCGCGCGAGCTGGTCGGGGCGGGACGCGCTGCGCGCGATGAAAGACGAGCGCTGGGGCGTGCGCGAGCCCAGAGCGCCCGGCGGCCTCGCGGCGTTTACGCGGTTCGACGAAGCCCTCGCCCGCGCGGACGCGCTCGAGGAAGAGGCCCGCGGCGCGGGCGCGACCGTGCGGCGGATCTCCGTGCGCCGGAACGAGCCCCATCTCGAGCTCCACGTGGACCTCCCCGCGGCGCCTCTCGACGCCGCGGGTTTCTTCAGGACGGTCCGCTCGCTCGGCGAGCTGGCTTCGCGCCGCTAGGCTCCCGCAGGCGCAGGCCTTGCCTGCGGCTTCGCGGAGTACTTCTGGTACGCCTTGAGCCCGTCCCACCCGATGACGAGCGAAGCGATGAGGAGGAGGACCGCCACGATGATCATGGCCCACGCGCCCGCCACGGGCAGCCCGCTCATCGCGGGGTTCGCGGCGATCGTGACGTAGAGGTTCCGCGCCGTCACGCACGTCGCGAAGAGCGTCGTGACGTACATGAAGACCATCGGGTAGAGAGCGAAGCTCGGGTTCCGGCCCTCGGACTTCAGCCACACGGTCACGACGAGGAGCGAAAGCGCCGCCATGAGCTGGTTGGAGGCGCCGAACATCTGCCAGAGGTAGACCCACGTGCCCGTGAGGACGAGCGCGAGCGTCAGCGCCATCGAGATGATGCTCGACACGTGCATGTTGCGGAAGATCGGGACGGTGTCGCCCATCCACTCCGCGAGCGTCACGCGCATGACGCGGAAGACGAGCTGCGTCACGGTCAGGACGATCATGACGAAGGCGCCGAAGCCGAGCGCGGTCCCGAAGATCTCCGGGATCATCCCGAACGTCCCGGCGAAGATCAGCTTGCCGACGCCCGCCGCGAACCGGCCGCCGCCGCCGCCGACCCCCGCGATCGAGACCGCGGTGAGGGAGAGGAGCGCGAGCGAGTACTCGCCGAGCATCGAGCCGGCGCCCACGGGCAGTCCGTCCGTCTCGTACTCGAGCTGCCGGGCGGTGCCGACGGACCCGACGAGGGCGTGCCAGCCGGAGATCGCGCCGCAGGCGATCGTCACGAACAGCATGGGCCACAGCGGCTGCCACGCCTTGCCGGCGAGCGGCCACGAGAACCCGAGGTCCTTGACGGCCGTGAGCGCAAACGCCCCGATCGTCTTGCCGGCCGCGTCCGTCACGCCGGTGAGAGGCGCGACGACCATGCCGACCGCCGAGAGGACGATCGTGATGAGCATGATCCAGAAGCCGATGTAGTTGACGGGCTGCGCGAACCGCCAGATCGGCATGTTCGCTCCGCAGTAGGAGAAGACGAACAGGAAGACCATCCAGAGCAGGTAGTTCGGAAGCGTCTTCACCTGGTTCGTCGCGGCGTCATAGGCGGCGGTCGTGGGCCGCTTGCCGTCGGCGCCCGGGACGGGGATGCGCGGGTCGGCGTTCGTGGGATCCGCGAGCGACAGGATCGGCTGCTTGCCGTTGAGGTCGTCCACCGAGGCGTTCAGCGACACGATCGCGGCGCCGATCGGCCCTTGCACGAGCTTGCCCTTGTCGTCCTTGTGCTGGCCCCACGGGCCGAGCGCCATCGCGGCGATCGTCGCGACGACGACGATGGCCGTCACGAGGACGAGGTCCATCTTCCAGCGGTACATCATCTGGCCCGCGAGAAGCCCCATGAGGGCGAGCATGATGATTCCGAACGGGACGTCGGGCCGCGCCGAGAGGATCGCGGCGAGGATGCCGACGAAGGCGCCGGCGAGGAGCATGAGGTAGAAGAAGATGAAGACGAAGAGGATCCGCCGCGTGCGGGGTGCGATGAGCTTGTGCGAGATCGCGCTCAGGCTGTTGCCGTCGTTGCGGACGGCCACCATGATCGCGGAGTAATCGCTGGCCCACCCGATCAGGCTCACGCCGACGACGAGCCACAGGAGGGACGGCCCCCAGCCCCAGATGTTCGCGGCCGTGATGGGGCCGACGATCGGTCCTGCCGCGGCGATCGACTTGAAGTGGTAGCCGTACAGGACGTTCTTGGACGTCGGCATGAAGTCGACGCCGTCCATGTACATTTTCGCCGGGGTCGCCCTCTTCGCGTCCGCCTGGACGACGTTGCGGTCGACGCGCCTCGCGTAGTTGTAGGCCGCGTAGATCACGAGGACGGCGATCAGGACCATCCAGAGCGTGTTCATCAACCGGCTCCTTTCAGTATCGGGTCAGAAACCTCCACCTTTTGGGGGAAATCTATCCCCTTCGAGGCCGGGTCGCCATGATTCAAACGCAAGATTTTTCGAAAAAACAGGTCCCTGGGCGGATCGGCGGCCCGGGCGGGGAGGGGCGCGCTTGGAGGAGGGCCGCGCTTCGCTCTAAAGTCGGACAATCGGAGGAATCGCATGCCGGCGAAGAAGGCGAAGTCCCTCGGCGACCAGTTCAAGGACGCGAAGGCGCGGGTCGAGAAGCTCCCGGCCCGTCCGTCCAACGACCAGCTCCTCGACCTGTATGGCCTCTTCAAGCAGGCGACCGAAGGGGACGTCGCGGGCTCGCGCCCCGGCCTCCTGGACCTAAAGGGCCGCGCGAAGTACGACGCGTGGGCGAGGCGGAAGGGCGCCTCGAAGGACGACGCGATGAAGAAGTACGTTGCGCTCGTGGACGCGCTCGAAGCCGGGATGGGCTGAGGCGGAACGCCCGCGCCGTCAGTAGACGTAGACGACGTTGAGAGCGGCGGTCGTCTGGCTTTTCGACGTCCCGCCGTGCTGCTCGAAGACCGGAGCCTCGGACCAGTCGTGCCGGACTTCGCCGCGTACGGCCAGGCCCTTCGCGGGCTTCCATTCGGGCGTGATCGTCATTTCGCGGAGCGTCTGCCTCGTGCCCGTCCGCTCGCCCTGAGGGTCGCGGAAGAACTCGGCGCGCACCGAGACGGAGAAGCGCTCGTGGAGCGTGACGCGCGCGTATCCGGCCACGCCGCCCCACGAGACGCCGCCGCCGCCCGACTCGTCGCCTTCCTCCGTCCCGTAGTCGGCGTTCAGGGCGAACGACCAACGGTCCGACGCCTTCCAGGTGACCCAGGCGTCGAGGGAGTCTCTCCGGTCCGCGTCGTTTTCCGGCTTCTCCGGCCCGGTCATCAGGTTGACCGCGGCCGTCAGAGACGGGACGGGGGTGAAGAGGAGCTGCGCGCCGAAAGACGGCTTTTCGTTGTTGTCCGTCGCGGTGTCCCAGCCGCTCACGACGACGGCCTGCGCGGAGAACGTGTTCGTCACGGGGTACGTCGCCCGGAGGCCGACGTGGCTGATCGGCACCGCCCACCCGTAGAGGAACGACCGGCTGACGTTGTCGTTGTACCCGTCGGGTCCGTCGACGACCTCGTAACCCATGTGCGTCGTGAACTTCCCGGCGTCCAGCTTCAGGCCGCGGCCGAGCGGCGCGACCCAGGTCGCGAAGGCCTGAAGGAGGTCGAAGTCCCCGGCTTTGCCGGTGACGTCGTCGCGGAAGAGCCCCGAAGCCGCGGTGACGTGCGGGATCGAGGATCCGGCGAGGGCGTCGATCCGGAAGCCCGTCTCACCGGGGGCCGACGCCTTCTTCTGGACGACGACCTCCGCCACGTCCAGCCGGATGGACCCCGCGACCGTATCGAACACACGGAACTGGTTCGTGTTCGAGTCGGGGTGGTTGAAGTTCTCCGTGTACGTCGCCTCGAGGAAAACGTTGAGCGAGATCGCCTCGTACCAGGGCTTGTCCTTCGCGGGAGACGCCTCCTGGGCGCGAACGGGCGCGGCCGCCAGAAGGACGGCCGCGCCGAACAGTGCCACGGTGATGCCGGAGCGCCGGCTCCGGCGCTTCATGTCAGGCGGCGCCTTCCTCGAGGTACGCACGCTCCCCGTGAAGACCCTCGTCGAGGCCCGAGACCTCGGTCTCGTCCTTGACGTGGACCGGCGTGAACTTGTTGATCGCCCAGAGCATGCCGAGCGTGAAGACGAAGGCCCAGATCGAGGAGAAGAGAACTGCCGCGAACTGGATGAAGAAGAAGCGCGGATTGCCGTGGAGAAGGCCGTTGACGCCGTTCGGGTTGAAGCTCGTCGTCGCGAAGACGCCGAGGAGGACGATTCCGAGGAATCCCCCGACGCCGTGGACGCCCCAGACGTCGAGCGCGTCGTCCCACTCGAGCTTGTTCTTCAGCGCGACCGCGTAGAAGCAGACGACGCCGGCGATGACGCCGATCAGGCAGGCGACGGTCGGCGAGACGTAGCCGGCGGCGGGCGTGATCGTGGCGAGTCCCGCGACCGCGCCGGTGAGGAGCCCGAGGAACTTCGGCTTTTTCGACGTGATCCAGTCCATGGCGAGCCAGGCGACGGCTGCGAACGACGCCGCGATGTCTGTATTGAGGAACGCGACCGCGGTGACCGAGTCGACGCGGAACTCGCTGCCCGCGTTGAAGCCGTACCAGCCGAACCAGAGGAGGCCCGTTCCGAGGGCGACGAGCGGGATGCTGTGGGGCCCGCGGTCGACGACCTTGCGCCTTCCGACGTAGAGGACGGAGGCGAGCGCCGCGATCCCGGCGATGTTGTGGACGACGATGCCGCCTGCGAAGTCGAGGACGCCGTATTTCGCGAGAATGCCGCCGCCCCAGACCATGTGGACGAACGGGAAGTAGACGAAGAGGAGCCATCCCGTCAGGAACGCCATGTACGCCTTGAAGGTGACCCGGCCCGCGAAGGCGCCGGTGATGAGAGCCGGCGTGATGATCGCGAACATCATCTGGTAGGCGCAGAAGACGATCATCGGGATCGTGTCGTTCGGGCTCGCCAGGTTGAGCGTGATGTTGCGCAGGAAAGCCCAATCGAGGTTTCCGACGATTCCGAAGTAGTCGGTCCCGCTCTTGAGATCGCCGCTGAAGCACATCGAGAACCCGCAGAGCCACCAGAGGACCGTCGTCCAGCCCATCGAGACGAAGCTCTGGATCATGATGCCGAGGACGTTCTTGCGTCCGACGAGGCCGCCATAGAAGAACGCGAGGCCCGGCGTCATCAGCATGACGAGGCTGCAGCAAAGGAGCATGAACCCGGTGTTGCCGGTGTCGAGGTGGAGCGCAGGCATGTCTTCTCCTTTGGCGCGCCCGGGGGAAGGCGCACCACGAAGCGAGAAGCGTCCTCTCGCTCTCCGTGAGAAAGTAGGGTTGCTCGTTCGAGGCCGTAAATGAAGCAAATGGACCAGAGAGCTCCGACGTGCAGCTGATCGACGACCTGCGCGCCGAGCACGTCGTGATCGAGCGGATGCTCGGCGCGCTCGCGACGTATGTCGACGCACGGATCGCGGGCCGGGGCGACCCCGCCGACGCGGACGCGTTCCTCGCGTTCTTCCGGCTCTTCGCGGGCCGGTACCACCACGCGCGCGAGGAGGACACGCTTTTCCCGGCCCTTCTCGCGCACCTGCCGATCCGCCCGGACTCGGGCCCGGTGCGGTCGCTGTTCGACCAGCACGCCTCGATGGCCCGCACGCTCGAGGAGATGGCGCCGCTCCTCGGCGAGCCCGGACGCGAAGGGGAGCGCCTCCGCGAGCTCGCGACGCGGCACCGGCGCGACCTTCTCGCGCACATCGACGCCGAGAACTCGGTCCTGCTGCCCGAGAGCGAGGTCCGCCTCCGCCGCGCGGGCCTGGCGGACCTCGTGGGCCGCCCGCCCGACGCGGAGGAGAGCGCGGCGCGCGACGGGGCCGGGCGGCTCCTCGCGCTCTACCCCCCGAGTGAGGACCCGGCCGCGATCCGCGGGGAAGGGTGCGTCATCTGCCCGTCGTACGGCGTCTCGTGCGAGGGCCTCGAACGCGAATGGTGGAGCGAGCAGGAGTGGGACGACTTCAGGGAGCGTGACGGCTAGGGGAATCGCCGGTCCCCGTTGCGCGGCCGGGGCGGCCTTGCTAGCGTCGCGCCCATGAAACACGGCTTCCTCATCTCGACCGCCGCCCTCCTCCTCGCCGGGTCCGCGTCCGCCAAAGTCGTCACGAAGCCCGTCGCCTACGAGCACGCGGGCGTCAAGCTCGAGGGCTTCCTCGCGTACGACGACGCGAAGGCGGCCGCGGGCAAGCTCCCCGGAGTTCTCGTCCTGCCCGAGTGGTGGGGCCTGACGGCTTATCCGAAGGCCCGCGCCGAGGAGCTCGCGCGGATGGGCTACGTCGCGTTCGCGGCCGACATGTACGGCGCGGGCGTCACGACGGACGACGCGAAGAAGGCCGGCGAGCTGGCCGGGCCGTTCTACGGCAAGCCCCTCATGGCCGAGCGCGCGCGCGCCGGCCTCGACCAGCTGCTGAAGTCCGGCCTCGTCGATCCCGCGAGGGTCGCGGCGATCGGCTTCTGCTTCGGCGGGAGCGCGGCCCAGGCCCTCGCGTACACCGGGGCGCCGCTCGCCGGGATGGTGAGCTTCCACGGCGGGCCCGTGAACGCGCCGCCGGAGGCCGCGGGCAAGGTCAAGGCGAAGTTCCTGCTCCTGAACGGGGCCGTCGACCCGATGGTCAAGCCGGAGGCGAAGGCCGCCCTCGAGAAGTCCCTCGAGGACGCCGGGATCGACTACGTTTCCATCGACTTCGGGAGCGCTCTGCACGCGTTCTCGAATCCGGGCGCGACCGAGGTCGCGAAGAAGAACGGCCTGACGGCCGCGATCGGCTACAACGAGCGGGCGGCCCGGCGCGCGTGGAAGGCCATGGAAGTCCTCTTCGCCGGCATCTTCGAGGGGCGCCGATGAGCGCGTCCCGGACCCTCGCTCTCGCCGTCGCCCTCGCGGCGGGCCCGCTCGTCGCCGCCGACTCAGTCCCGCCCGACTGGAAGGAAGCCGCGTCGGCGATCACCGTCGCAGGCCTCCGGGCCGACATCCGGTTCCTTTCGTCCGACCTCCTCGAGGGCCGCGGCCCGTCGACGCGCGGCGACGCGCTCGCGGAGAGCTACATCCAGGCTCAGATGGAGGGAATGGGCCTCAAGCCGGGCGCTCCCGGCGGCGGGTGGATCCAGAAGGTCCCGCTCGTCGGGGTCCGTCCCGCGTACTCCGGCCCCGCTGCATTTGCGTCGCCGAAGGGGACCGCCACGGGCGTTCTCGGCGAGAACTTCGTCGCGGTGTCGGGCGACCAGAAGCCCGAATCGAAGCTCGAGAACGCCGAGATCGTCTTCGTCGGGTACGGGATCGTCGCGCCCGAGTACAACTGGGACGACTACAAGGGAGCGGACCTGAAGGGGAAGGTCCTCCTCGTGATGAACAACGACCCGGAGGGGACGCCGGCCGAGCCCAACCTCTTCGCGGGCAAGACGCGCCTGTGGTACGGGCGCTGGGACTACAAGTACCTCATGGCCGCGAAGGTGGGCGCGGCGGGGGCGATCGTCATCCACACGACGCCGTCGGCCGGATACGGCTGGCAGGTCATCCAGACGTCGTGGAAAGGCGAGCTCTTCGAGCTGCCGCCGGACGGCTCGCCGCGCGTCACGATGAAAATGTGGGCAACCGACGAGCTCTCGAAAAAGATCGCGGCGCTCGGCGGGAAGGACCTCGACGCCCTCCGGGCCTCCGCCGAGACGCGGGCCTTCCGGCCCGTCCCGCTCGGGGTGACGATGTCGCTCGCGTTCTCGAACTCCGTGCAGCGGAAGGAATCCGGCAACGTGATCGGCGTCCTCGCCGGGTCCGATCCCGCCCGCGCCGGCGAGGCCGTGATCTACACGGCTCATCACGACCACCTCGGGGTGAAGCCGGGCGCCAGGCCGGGCGACGACGCGATCTACAACGGCGCGCTCGACAACGCATCCGGCGTCGCCGGCGTCCTCTCGGTCGCGCGCGCCTTCGCGAGCCTGAAATCGGCGCCCGCGCGATCGGTGTACTTCGCCTTCGTGGCCGGGGAGGAGCAGGGGCTTCTCGGCTCCGAGTGGCTCGTGAAGCATCCGCCGGTGCCCGCGGGGCGCATCGCGGCGAACGTGAACGTGGACGGGATCGGTTTCTACGGAAAGACCAAGGACATCGGGATGATCGGCCTCGGCAAGTCGTCCCTCGACGCGGACTTCGCTGCCCTCGCCGCGGCGCAGGGACGGACCGTGCACGGCGACGAGTCCCCGGAGAAAGGCGCGTTCTACCGGTCCGACCAGTTCAACTTCGCGCGAGTGGGCGTGCCCGCGGCCTACGTGAAGAAAGGGGAGGACGTCATCGGCAAGCCCGGCCTCGGGAAGTCGATGGAAGACGCGTACGAGAAGAACGACTACCACCAGCCTTCGGACGAGTTCAAGGAGTCCTGGGACTTCTCGGGCGCGGTCGAGGACATGCAGGTCGCGTTCTGGCTCGGTTGCCGCGTCGCGAACGCGCGGGAGATGCCCGTGTGGAACAAGGGCGACGAGTTCGAGGCGGCGAGGAAGAAGGCGCTCGCCGAGGCGAAGTGAAGAGGAGGAGGACGCCATGAACACGCGCGAGTACTTCACCCAGTGCTTCAAGGCCGAGGTGCCGAAGTTCGTGGCCGTCCTGAAGGCCGTCCCGCCCGAGGCCGCCGGGTACCGGCCGCATCCGCGCTCGATGTCGGCAGCCGAGATCGTCTCGCTCCTCGCGAACGAACTGGGCGACGCCGTCACGGTCCTCGACAAGGGCGAAGTGGCGTTCGTCCAGGCGCCGCCGCCGCCGAACCTCGCGGATTCCATTGCCCTCTACGAAAAGAACGCCGCGGCGGTGAAGCGGCGGATCGCGAAGGTGAAGGACTCGGGCTGGAGGAAGCCGGCGCGATTCCTGATGGACGGGAAGGTCGTCTGGAAGGCGCCCCTCGGCGACATGCTGTGGGGCTTCCTCTTCGACGCGATCCATCACCGCGGGCAGCTCTCGACGTACCTCCGGCCGATGGGCGCGAAGGTTCCGTCGATCTACGGCCCGTCCGCGGACGATCCGGGCAAGTAACCGCGCGACGCGGACTTCGGTCCGCCGTCCCCGGCCGAGGTCGCCATCGGATCGAGGGAGCGGGCCGCGGCCCGGAGCTGTTCGTCCGTGAGCCGGTCGAGCTGGGGGAGGAGCGGCGCCCCGGCATCGAGCCCGGCGATCTCCGCGCGGTGGGCGTCCATCCATCCCACGAGGCCCTGCATGAGCCTCAGGTTCGCCTGGCCGTGGGGAGTCGGGTTCCCGATGCTGTCGTTCAGGATCCCGCCGAAGGCCAGGCGGGGGGCGGGCGCGAACGCGATCTCGGAGAGCTTCGCCCGATACTCGCGCGTGGCGCGGTCCTCGATGTGCTCGAACTGCGAGTCGATCGCGTGCCGGCCCTCGTGCGCGAAGATCGACGACTCGATGACGGCGCGGTCGGTGGCCGCCACGAAGGCGGCGCGCAGCGCTCCTCCCGAGAGTCCGCGAGCCTTCTCCTCGTCGAGGATCTTGAGGAGCCCCTGATCGAGAATCCGCCCGGCAAGCCCCGGCAGGTAGGAGTAGGCGTCTTTCGCGGCGCGCTCGCGGTGGCGCTCCGTCTCGGCTGCCGTCTCCGCGAGCGCCTTCGCGCGCCGCTCGGGATCGGTGGTCTCCTCCCACCTCCGCGGGCCGCCGCCTGCATAGGCCGGCCGGACCTGAACGACGAGCCCCACGCTCCCCCAGCCCCCGTGCGCGCCCTGGCCGTCCCACATCCAGGTCTCGTACCCGTTCGAGACGATCGCGTCGAGCGCCATGAACCGGATTTCCGCCCGCCGGCCGTACTGGTCGGCGACACGTTTCTCGTCCACGACGCGGTGTCCGAGGTGGAGGTCCCGGACGTCGCCGGTCACTCCGATTCCCCCGGCCGTCCCGAAGCGGCTCCCGAGCTCGGAGTCGGCGGAGTCCTCGAGGACCTTCTCGTCGAAGGGGGGCGGGCTCGACGGCCATGAGAGGCCCTTCCAGAGGCGCGTCGCACGGGTTCTCAGCCTCTTGATCCAGGCCTCGGAATCCGGCTTTCCCCGCGCCACGTCGCGGTAATAGAGATCGGTCGCCTGCCGGACGTCGCGGATGTACGACTCGTAGAGGATGAGGTCCCGGACGCGGGGGAGAGCGTCGATCCGGGCGTCGCGCGGGACGCGCGGGTCCTTCGCGACGATCGAAGCTTCCGTGAAGAACCGCGAGTCCGCGAGCGCCTCGACGAGGTCTTCGCGCTCCCGTCGTCCCGCCGTGGGGCCGCTCCAGGCGGGCAAGACCCGGGAGAGAACGACCCGCGGGCCGGCGAGGAGCATCGAGTCCGCCGCCCCCGCGCCGAGGTAGCAGGAGCTCCAGGCGGCGAGCGCGGCCGGACCATCGTCGAGGAGGAGCGCGGCGTCGAGCGCTGTCCGGGAAGGCTCGAGAAGGCCGGGCTCATCGCGGACCATCGGCTGGACGAGAGCGGCCGCCTCCGCCAGCTTCTTTCGGCCCTCCCCGCCGTAGGCATCTGCGACGCCGGCCCGCGCAGCCTCGACCTCTTCCGCGACGAGTGCCGAGGAGAGTGCGATCGTGGCGTTCCGCCGTTCGGTCGCCGACCCGGCGGCGTCGAGCGCCCGGCGCGCGGCTCTCGAGGCCGCTTCCCACCGTCCTTCCGACTGCTCCATCCGGGCGAGAAGGAGGAGGGGCGGCGTCTTGCGGCGAGCGCCCCCGGCGAGCTTCTCCAGACGGGCACGGGCGAAGCCGGTCTTCCCGTCGATCCGCCAGGTGATCCGGGCGAGCTCCTGCCCCGCGGCTTCGCGGTCCGCGGGCCGGGCCGTCGGCGAAGCGGCGATCGCCTCGAGGAGCGGCCGGGCATCCTTGAAGCGGCCGTCGTGGGACGCCCGCTGGGCCTCCAGGAGGCCGGGCGACGGGACGTCGGCGTCGTCTGCGGCCGCGGAGGGGCCGTTCGGGAAGGCGAGAAGCGCCGCGAGTGCGATGAATGGAACGAACGCTCGCGTGCGCGCGCACGCCGGCCGCGGTCTCGCTGTCTGCAACTGAGGCCTCCCTGTTCGGAGACGGCGCGCCAGGGGAAAGGTATCGCCGGCGGCTCCGTGACGGGCGGCACAGCCGAGACGACGTCTCAACCTGTTACCCTGAGGCCCATGAAGACCCTTCTTCGATCCCTCACGCCCGTCCTCGTCGCCGCCCTCACCGCCGTTCTCACGCGCTCCGCCGCCGCCACGCCCCCGGCCGTCGGCTCGGCCGCCCCGGCCGTCTCCCTGCAGAGCCAGGAAGGGAAGACGATCACGCTCGATCAGAACAAAGGGAAGTGGGTCGTCCTCTATTTCTATCCGAAGGACTTCACCTCCGGCTGCACG
>DATKLW010000163.1:0-19780 GCA_035542215.1 Thermoanaerobaculia bacterium
CTTCTGGCCGCGGCCGGCGTCGCGGCGTTCGTCCTGACGGGGGCCGGCGCCGCCGCCGTCGTCGCCGCGGCCTTCCTCGGCACCGTCCTCGAGAGCCTCCTCGGCCGCTCGGGCGCGCCGTGGCGCGTCTCGAACGGCCACGTCCTGAACTTCGTGAACACGCTCGCCGGCGCGGCGGCGGCGCCGGCCCTCCTCGCGCTCGCCGGGGGATTCGCGTGACGCCGGGGACCGCGATCCGCCTCACGCGGCCGTTCACGCTCCTGCCGCCGCTCGTCGGCATCCTTTCCGGCGCCGTCTGCGCGTTCGAGAGCGTCCACAACGCCTCTCGACGCGTGACGCCGGAGCTCCTTTCGGCCGTCGCGCTGGGCGCGCTCTGTGCGTCGCTCCTGAACGCCGCTTCGAACGTCCTGAACCAGATCACGGACCTCGACGTGGACCGCATCAACAAGCCCGATCGCCCGCTCGTGACGGGAGGGACGACGATCCGCTCGGCCTGGGGCCTCACGGCGGTCCTCTACGTCCTCGCGATGGTCCCGACGTGGTGGATCGTCGTGCCGGCGGTGCCCGGCTTTTCGGCGCGCGCGACGGCGCCGCTCGCGTCGCACCAGGCGTTCTTTCTCTACCTCGCCGGCCTCGTTGCGACCCTCGTTTACTCCGTGCCCGCATTCGGGAGGACGAAGCGCCTGGGCGTCTGGGCGAACGTCACGATCGCGGTCCCTCGCGGAACGCTCCTGAAGGTCGCCGGCTGGACGCTCGTGGCTTCCGCCGGCTCCGCCGAGCCCTGGACGATCGGGGCGTTCTTCGGGATCTTCCTCCTCGGCGCCTCGTCGACGAAGGACTTCTCGGACGCCGAAGGGGACCGGGCCGGCGGCTGCGAGACGCTGCCCGTCAAGTACGGCAACCGGAAGGCCGTCGCGATGATCTCCCCGTTCTTCGTGCTTCCGTGGCTCCTGCTCATGGTCCTCGCGTGGGTGGCGGATCCCTTCGAGCCGAGCCGCCGCCTGCTGTCCGGGAACCCGTGGCTCCTGACGGCGCTCGGGCTCGTCCTCGCGGGCTGGGGGACCTACACGGTCCGGCTCCTGAGGCGCAATCCGGACGAGCTCGCGACGACCGAGAACCACCCGTCGTGGACGCACATGTATCTCATGCTCATGTGCGCTCAGGTGGGCTTCGCGCTCGCCTACGTCTTCTGAACGTGGAGTACGATCGGAGCGTGGTCGAGCCCGCGACGCTGCCCCCGACGGCCGACCTGCCCGCTCTGACCGTGCGGTGGGAGGGGCTCGTGGTCGCGATCGACGCGACGACGCTGAACACCTTCGCGCGCCAGCTCATCCGGAACGTCCCCGAGGTCCGCGAGGTCCTCATCGACCCCGAGGACGGCCGCCTCCGGATCACGGTGCGCGTCAAGAAGGGAATTCCCGTCGCGTTCCGCGGCGAGATCCGCGACATGCGCGTGAAGGACGGCTATCTCGGGTTCGCGATCGCGGACCTGCGCGTCTTCCGGCGCGTGCCGATCCCGAACTGGGTCGTCGGGAAGATCGTCGACATGCAGCCGCCGGGGCGCGCGTTCTTCTACCCGGAGGACCGGATCGTCGTCGTGGACCTGAACGGCGTCCTTCCGGCCGAGCTGTCCGTCCAGGTCAAGGACGTCGTCTGCGAGAACGGCGAGATGCGGTTCGTGTTCGGGCCGAGCCAGTACCGGCTCGACAAGCTCCTCGCGGACATGGGCCGCGACCCGTTCGCGGACGAATAGCGGCTACTCGACCCAGATCTTGACGTGCGCGTCGGGCGCCGTGACCTCGAGGAGGTCCCCGCGCTGCGCGACGCGGAGCTGGGCGACGAGGGCGCTCACGTCGAGGTCCTTCTCGTCCGACGCGAGCGCGTCCACGAGCCGCCAGGGCAGCTTCAGGGTCACGGTTTCGCCGTCCTTCTTCTTCACGTCCATCGTGACGACGGCGCCGTCCTTGCGGAGCGTCAGCGTCTCTTCCTCGTGGACGCGGACGACGTCCGTGCCTTCGGGCTTGTCCTTGAGCTCCTGCACGATCGTCCGGACCTCCGCGGCGTCGACGGACTCGTCGAAGTGGAGGTCGAGCTCGCGCCGGACCTTGCCGAGGGACGCGAAACGCAGCGCCCCCGAGACGAGGCCGTAGGGGACGGACATCGAGACCTTCACGGGGTTCCCGGTCTGGTGCCTGTCCTCGACCTGCATCCTCAGGAAGCGGGGCCCGCGGACGCTCCCCCGGGCGTGGCCCGGGACCACGGCCGCATACATGAGGAGGAAGATCGCGAACAGAAACAGGGCGTTGACGGCGGAACGGAGCTCTTTCACGGTGCCTCCGGCTCTTCCTCTGAGGGAACGCAGGGCGCCGGGGAAAGGTTCCGGCCCGCGGCCGGATCCGCAGGGCGGCGTCCCCCGGCATGGACATCCCCCCGGGGGAATGCTAGCTTTTCACGCGCGCGGGGGCGCACCCATGCCTCATTTCATCCACGATACGTGTATCGGCTGCGGGGTCTGCGAGATCAAGTGCCCGACGCACACGATCACGGGCGGCAAGAACGAGAAGTTCGTGATCCACCAGGACCGGTGCATCGACTGCTCGGTCTGCGCGCGCTATTGCCCGGTGTCCTGCATCCAGGACCAGCACGGCGAGATCGTCCTGAAGGTCAAGCCCAGGGACATTCCGAAGGCGATCGTGGACCGCGAGCTGTGCACGGCCTGCGAGTTCTGCATCGACATCTGCCCGTTCGACTGCATCCATCTCGTGGCCGATCCGCTCGCGCCCAACCTCCACTACAAGGTCGCCGAGGTGGACGCCGCGCCCTGCGTTTCGTGCCGTCTCTGCGAAACCGTGTGCGACAAGGACGCAATCTACGTCCCGAACCCGATCACGCAGGCGAAGCAGTACCTGCCCGTGCTCTGAGTCCGGAAACGAAGAGAAAAGAGAGAAGAGAAGATTTCTTTGAAGGTGAAGAAGGGCCGGCGCGCGTGCGGGGCCTGCGCGTGTCGAGGCGGGCCATGACGGAACGCACGCCGCCCCCGCCCCCGCCGTCCGAACCACTCGAAGAATCTTCCTCTCCCTCTTCCACGTCCGCGACGCCCGCGGGGCGGCTCCTCGTCCAGTTCTTCCTGATCCCCGCGTTCGTCGTCGGGATCGCCGTCTTCGTGTTCTGGCTGTTCGGCTCGCTCGCCGTCGACCGCAAGACGCCCGCCGATCTCCTCTCGGACGTCCGGACGGGCAGCCGCAACCAGCGCTGGCAGGCCGCGTTCGAGCTCACGAAGAAGCTCCCCGCCCTGACGGACCCGGCCGAGAAGGCCGCGTTCTCGGCGGCCGCGATTCAGGCGTTCGAGGGCGCCGGCTCCGACGACCCCCGCGTGCGCCGCTATCTCACGCTCGTCCTCGGCCGCATCGGCGACCCGAAGTCGGTCCCGCTCCTCGAGGGGGCGCTCGACGACGCCGATCCCGAAACAAGGCTGTACGCCCTGTGGGCGCTCGCGCTCGTCGGCGACCCGAAATCGGCGCCGAAGGTGCGGCCGCTCCTCGACTCGGAGGACCCCGGCGTGAGGAAGACGGCTGCGTTCGCGGCGGGGCGGATGGAGGACGGCGACGCCGTTCCCGCGCTCAAGCACCTTCTCGAAGACCCCGTCACGGACGTCCGGTGGAACGCGGCGCTCGCCCTTGCCACGCTCGACGACCCCTCCGGGAAGGACGTCCTTCTCGGCATGTGCGACCGCGCCGCCCTTCGGCGGACGCCGGGCCTCTCGGCCGACCAGCAGGAGGACGCGCTCCTGAACGGGCTCCGCGGCCTCGTCCTCCTGAAGGACGGGAATGCCCGCTCGCTTGGGCAGCGGATGATGGACGCGGACCCGTCGCTCAGAGTGAGGCAGGAGGCCCGGAAAATCCTGGAGGCGCAGCGGCGGTAACGCGATCCGCTTCAATTCTTGACGCGGCCGGTTATTTTTGAGACTTTCACGGACATTCCGGAAAGGGGGGGCATGGCGGACACGATCTCGACAGGAGCCGCTCCGGCCGCCAAAGCGGCGACTGAGGCTCCGTCGCGCCGCAGCGTCCTCTCCTGGCTCGCGGTCGCCTGGCTCGCCTTCGCGGCCGGCGTGGGTGCGTTCGTGACGACGATGGCGCGGTTCCTTTTCCCGAACGTCCTCTTCGAGCCGCCGTCCTCCTTCAAGGCCGGCTATCCCTCGGACTACCAGGTCGGCGAGGTCGACGAACGGTGGAAGGAGAAGTTCCAGATCTGGGTCGTGCGAACGCCGGAGATGATCTACGCGCTCATCACGGTCTGCACGCACCTCGGCTGCATCCCGAACTGGCTCGCCGCGCAGAACAAGTTCAAGTGCCCCTGCCACGGCTCGGGCTATTACCGTTCGGGCATCAACTTCGAGGGGCCGACGCCGCGTCCGCTCGAGCGCGCGGCGATCTCGATCTCGCCGGAGGACGGCCAGATCTTCATCGACAAGTCGCGGAAGTTCCTCTACGAGAAGGGCCAGTGGACGGACCCCGCCGCGTTCATCAAGACGACGTAGAGAAAGAGAAGATGAAGAAGATTTTCTTAGAGGGGAAGAGGGGAGCGGCGTGAGCCTCGAGAAGAGCTGGCGTCGCCTGCAACGCGCCGTCGTGGAGACCCAGGTCTGGAAGTCGATCTTCCGCGTCGGAATCCCGAACACGAACCGCAAGCGCGTCCTCGCGATGCTCGGGAACGTCGTCCTCCACCTGCACCCCGTCAAGACCCGCAAGTCGGGCGTGAAAATGCGCTACACGTGGTGCGCGGGCGGGATGACGTTTTTCCTGTTCCTCGTCCTGACGTTCACGGGCCTCCTCCTCATGTTCTATTACAGGCCCACGATCGAATACGCGTACGGCGACATGATCGACCTCAGGGAGCAGGTCCCGTTCGGCGTCATGCGCGAGATGCACCGCTGGGGCGCCCACGCGATGGTCATCGCGGTCTGGATCCACATGTTTCGCGTGTTCATGACGGGCTCGTACAAGCCGCCGCGGGAGTTCAACTGGAACGTGGGTGTCGTCCTCCTCGTCCTGACGCTCCTCCTCTCGTTCACCGGGTACCTCCTCCCGTGGGACCAGCTCGCGATCTGGGCGATCACGGTGGGTTCGAACATGGCGCGCGCGACCCCGCTCGCGGGCAACGAGGGCCCGTTCTCGGCGCAGATCGCGGTCAACGGCGTCAACCTCGTGACCGCGGGCAGCGACGCGCGCTTCGGTCTCCTCGGCGGCCGGATCGTCGGCGCGAACGCGCTCCTCAGGTTCTACGTCCTCCACTGCGTTTTCATCCCGCTCGTCGCGGCGTTCCTCATGGCCGTTCACTTCTGGCGTGTCCGGAAGGACGGCGGGATCTCGGGGCCGCTCTAGGAGCCGCGCGGGATGAACGCGATCAAGAACGCCATCAACTGGCTCGCGTCGCCCGCGATCGCGGTGACGCTGTCCATGATCGGGCTCGTCTCGGCGATGTTCTGCCGGCCGCTCTGGACGAAGAAGGGCGGCCTCGTCCTCCTCGCGACGCTCGTCGGCGGCTTCGTGTTCAGCTTCACCGACCCGAATTTCCGGATCGTCGCGACGACGCCGGACAACGTCCCGATCCTCGGGATGCTCTTCCTCGTCGGGTTCTTCTTCTGGTTCGCGATGTATCAGGCGCACCTGAACGACGCGCGCCTCGAGAAAGGCCTTCCCCCGCTCGAGAAGGAAGACAGCGACAAGAAGGTCTTCTCCTGGCCGGACCTCGTCTACGTCGAGCTCGTCTCCCTCGTCGTCTGCTCGATCGTCATGATCGTCTGGTCGATCGTCCTCAAGGCGCCGCTCGAGGAGCCCGCGAACCCGGGCGCGGCGCCGAATCCCGCGAAGGCACCCTGGTACTTCCTCGGGCTGCAGGAGCTTCTCGTCTATTTCGACCCGTGGATGGCCGGCGTCGTCCTCCCGACGCTCATCATCGTCGGCCTCATGGCGATCCCGTACATCGACACGAACCCGCGCGGGAACGGGTACTTCTCCTTCCGCGAGCGGAAGTGGGAGATCGTCATGTTCTGCTTCGGGTTCATCATCCTGTGGGTCGTCCTCATCATCCTCGGGACGTTCCTGCGCGGCCCGAACTGGAACTTCTTCGGGCCCTACGAGTTCTGGGACCCGAACAAGCTCGTCCCGCTGAACAACGTGAGCGTGTCCGAGATCTTCTGGGTCAAGTGGCTCAAGACGGCGCTCCCGACGTTCTGGCTCAAGCGCGAGATCCCGGGGATCCTGCTCGTCGCCGTTTACATGGGCGCGCTGCCGGGGCTGCTCTCGAAGACTCTGTTCCGCCGCTTCTACGAAAAGATGGGGCTCGTGCGGTACTTCGTGGGCGTGAACCTGTTCCTCATCATGCTGGCCGTGCCGATCAAGATGTACCTCCGGTGGATCTTCAACCTCAAGTACATCGTCAACATCCAGGAATTCAGCTTCAACATCTGAGATGGCCAAAGCACCGCCGCCCGAGCCGATCGACCACCACTACGACATCGCGAAGCTGACGAAGGTCTTCGCGATCGTGTCGATCCTCGTCATCCCCGCGTTTGGATGGATGACCTGGCAGGACTACGGCCGCGACTGGAAAAGCTGGCAGAAGAAGTTCGTCGAGAACGACCGCAAGAGGACGCGCGAGGCGCTCCGCGGCGCCGCCGAGAAGATCGACCCGGACGTCGAGCAAAGGTACCTCGACCAGAAGCGCGAGGGCGCGCGCGAGCTCCGCCGGAACCGCGCGGCCGTCGCCGAGGCCGAGGAGGGGAACCGCCGGGCCGAGGGCGCCTGGTACGACGCGGACCAGGACTTCCGCTTCAAGAAGGCGGAGATGGATACGGCGCGATACGTGTACGAGACGCGGCGGAAGGAAGACGCGAAATCGTCCGCGGCGTCGAAGGCGAAGGCCGCGTACGAGCGCCTCAAGGCGGCCTACGACGACAGCCAGGTCAAGGAGCAAGCCGCGCGGAAGGCCTGGGACGAGGCGAAAGCCGCCGTCCTCGCCCTCGAGAAGACGAAGAAGGACGCCGAGGACGCGCTCTCGAAGCTCGACGAGGACTACGACCGCAACCAGGCGAAGCTCAGGACGCTCCGGCAGAGCGACGCGTTCTACTTCGTGCGGAACGCCCCGATCGCGGACATGCTCGCCCCCTCGCTGAAGATCCAGCAGGTCCAGCTGGACGGCCTCACGAACGACGTGAACTTCCTGAGGAGCCAGCGCGTCGACCGCTGCGTCACGTGCCACATCGCCGCCGAGAAGCGGGGATTCGAGGACAAGCAGAAGTACCCCCAGTCGGTCCTCCGGACCCATCCGCGCCTCGACCTCTTCGTCGACTCGAACTCGCCGCACCCCTACGCGACGTTCGGCTGCACGTCCTGCCACGGCGGACGCGACCGCGCGACGGACTTCATGCGCGCGGGTCACATGCCGAACGACTACGCCGAGTACGAGCGGCTCGAAGAGCAGATCCGCGAGGGCCGGGACGAGAAGGGGATGCCCGTCGACGAGGACGCGAACCGCGAGCTCATGGGGGAAACCGAGACCGGCCGCTGGATGAAGGAGTACGACTGGGAGGTCGACAAGTTCAACGACCTCCCGATGTACCCCATGAAGGCCGTCGAAGCGGGCTGCTTCCGGTGCCATCGGCAGGACGCGGGCCACCCGAAGGCGCCGAAGCTCGACGAGGGACGCAAACTCGTCGAGGCGCTCGGGTGCTGGGGCTGCCACACGATGAAGGGGTTCGAGAGCCTCCCGAAGCCGGGGCCGAATCTCGCCAGCCTCGCGTCCAAGACGACGCCCGACTGGGCGGCCCGCTGGCTCGTGAACCCCCGCGCGTTCCGGAGCAACACGAAGATGCCGCGGTTCTTCTACCTCGAGAACTTCGGCACGCCGTCCGGCCACAGGCTCACGGACACGATGATCGCGGGCGTGACGGCGTACCTGTTCGAGAAGTCCGGCAAGGACGTCTATGCCTCCCCCGCAAGAGGGGATGCGGCACGGGGCAAGGTCCTCTTCGAGAACGTCGGCTGCCAGGGCTGCCACATCTCCGAGCCCGGCGCCGAGCGCCACGTGATGGACGGCTGGCGCCAGCACGGGCCGAACCTGATCGGCCTCTCGGAGAAGACGACGCCCGGCTGGATCGCCGCGTGGCTGAAGAACCCGAAGGCCTACAACCCCGAGACGCGCATGCCGAACCTGCGCCTCGCGGACGACGAGATCGCGGACCTCGTCGCGTACCTCATGAGCCGCCCGGTGCAGCCCGAGTTCAAGGCGTCGCACGCGCCGCAGGCCGATCCCGCCGAGCGCGACGCGCTCGTCACCGACTACCTGACGCAGACGCGCACGGTCGTGGACGCGAAGGCCGATCTCGCGAAGATGTCGCCGCACGAGAAGGACCTCTTCGTGGGCGAGAAAATCATCGCAAACTACGGCTGCTACGCCTGCCACAACATCCCGGGCTTCGAGAAGGCCAAGCCGATCGGCGTCGAGCTTTCCGAGTGGGGAAACAAGCCGGTCCACCTCCTCGACTTCGGGTTCGTGAGCGTGCCGCACACGCGCGCGGACTGGCTCGCGCAGAAGGTGGGCGACCCGCGGAGCTTCGACCGCGAGAAGGTCAAGACGTTCCAGGAAAAGCTGAAGATGCCCCAGTTCTCGCTCTCTCCTGCCGAGGTCGAGGCCGTCCAGACGCTCGTCCTCGGGATGCAGAAGAACGACATGTCGGACGCGCTCGTGGCGCACGGGGCGGCGCGTGCGGCCGTCGAGGCCGGCCGCCGGATCGTGCGGGACTACAACTGCCAGGGCTGCCACATCCTCGAGGACAAGGGCGGCGCCATCCGCGAGGCGATGACCGCGAACAAGATCGACCTCGCGCTCGCGCCGCCCATCATCCGCGGCGAGGGCGCGAAGGTGCAGAGCGAGTGGCTCTTCTCGTTCCTCCACGGCCCGCGCACGGGCCAGATCCGGCCGTGGCTCAAGGTGCGGATGCCGACGTTCGGCTTCGCGCCGGACCAGATCAACACGCTCACGGCGTATTTCGCCACGCAGGACAAGGCGCGCTATCCGTTCGAGGACCGCGTGGAAAGCCTCGATCCGCGCTCACGGGCCGCGGGCGCCGCGACGTTCGCGTCCCTCAAGTGCGCGCAATGCCACCCGACGTCGCAGGAGGCGTTCGGGCAGGCGCTGAAGGAAGGCAAGACGCCGGCGGATCTCGCGCCGATCCTCGCCGCCGCGCACACCCGCCTGCGCTACGACTGGATCGCGGACTGGATCAAGCGGCCGGACGAGTGGATGCCGGGCACCCGGATGCCGACGAACTTCCCGAAGCTGGACGAGAAGTCCGACAAGCGGATGTCGCCGCTGGCCCCCGCGCTCGACACGCCGGCGTTCGCCGGGCTGAAGAAGGAGCTCGTCGCGATCTGGGGCTCCGAGGCGGAGGCGAAGGCGTACATCGGCGACCCGGACCGCGTCACGAAGGCCCTGCGCGACCACGTGTGGTCGCTCGGGAACGACTTCCTGACCGTCCCTTCCTCCCCGCGCAGGAAGGCGCCGACGCAGGTCGCGTCGCACTGAGAGGAAGACCCGTGCGCTTCGTGCACGCGTCACTGCTCGTCGGAGCGGTGGTTCTTCTCTTAGAAGGTAATACGGCAGGAGGAGCTGGTGCGGCCGGCGGCGCGACGGCGGAGGGCCGCAGCGCATCGCCTTCTTCCTCTTTGCCTTCTAAGAAATCTTCAAACAGCGGTGCCTCTGCCGCGAAGCCGGAGGCAAGAGACGGTGTCTTCGGCGTCGTCACGCTCTCCGGCCCCGTCCCGAAGCTCGCCGCGCGGCCCGTGATCTCCGACGTCGCGATCTGCGGCCGGGCCGACCGCCCGTCGCCCGCGCTCGTCCTCGGCAAGGCAAGGGAGATCGGGAACGTCTTCGTCTGGCTCGAGGGCGCATCGGGCGGGCCGCTTCCGAAAGGTCCGTTCAAGATCGACCAGAAGGGATGCGCGTTCGAGCCCTACGCGCAAGTCGTCAGCAAGGGCGTCCCCGTCACGATCCTCAATTCCGACCCGATCCTCCACAACGTCCACGCGACGACCGTGAAGGGCGACGCTCTGTTCAACCAGGCGATCCCGATCAAGGGCCAGAGCTTCAAAGAGACGTTCTCGACGCCGGGCGTCGTGCGGATCAAGTGCGACGTCCACGCGTGGATGAACGCGTGGCTCTTCGTCGCCGACTCGCCGTTCGCGGCCGTGACGGGCAAGGACGGCCGGTTCGCGTTTCCGGGCGTCCCGCCGGGCGCGTACCGCCTCCACGCGTGGCACGAGCTCTTCGGCGAGAAGGTGCAGTCCGTTGTCGTGCCCGCCGGCGGCGTCCTGAAGGCCGACGTGACGCTGTCGCTCGCCGACTAGGACCTCGCGGCGCCCGCCGCGCGGCTGAACTCGGCCGCGAACTCGCGGAGCTTCGGGTCGTTCCAGTCCTCCTCGCCGATCGCGTGGCGAAGGACCTCGCCCGAAGGAAGGACGAACCACGTCTCGGGGTACTTGTCCGTGCCCACGACGTGCGCCGTGTCGCCGTTCGGGTCGAGCGCGAGCGGGAGGTCCGTGATCCCGCGCGCCTTGAGCCACGCGTCCACGACCTTCCAGTCCGTGTCGACGGAGACCGCGAGGAACTCGACGTTCCGGTCGCCCTGCGTCTCCTTGACGAACTTCACGAGCCCCGGCATCTCCTCCTGACAGGGCCCGCACCACGTCGCCCAGAAGTGGAGGATGAGACCCTTGCCCGTCTTCGCCGCGAGGTCCCGCACCGCGCCTTCCCGATTCCGCACGAGGAGCGGGCCGCCGTGGAAGACGACCTTCGCGGCGGGGACCGCGAGCGTCGAGACTCGCACGTCGGGCGGGCGGAGCGCGTCTTTCGCGAAGAAGGCGAGGGCGCCGCAGACGAGGACGGCGATTCCGAGGCCGACGGCCTTCTTGCGGTCGAGGAAATCGTTCATGCGGCGGCGACTCCTTGGAAGGGGATCAGGGACGCGCGGCAGACGGGCCGCACGGCGCAGCGCTCGCAGTGGCGGCGCGTCCGTTCCGTCACGCACTCGGCGAGGATGCCGAGACGGGAGAGCGCCCAGTCGTACGCGACAGGGTCGCCGGGGTTGAGAACGCGCAGCCAGCCCGTCGCCTCGCGCGCGGCGGCGAGGTTCGCGGCCTTCCGGCGCGTGAGGCCGAGATACGTCGCGATGCGGTGGACGTGCGTGTCCATCGGGAGGAGGAGCCGCGCGGGCGTGAAGCGCCCGCCGGTCCAGAGGCCGAGGTCGAAGCCCTCCGTCCGGATCATCCAGCGGAGGAAGAGATGCTGGCGCTTGCAGGCGGAACCGCCTTCGGGGGAGGGAAGGAGGAAGCGGAGGCCACGCGAGGGGACGCCTCCCCTGGCGGGGAGGTTCGAAGAGAGACTTCTTAGAAAGGTAGAGAGGGCGTCGACGTAGTCGGCGGGGACGGCGCCAGAAGCGGCACGCGCGCCTGCGCGCCGCCCCCCTTCACCTTCTAGGAAATTCCCGGTCTTCTCTTCCTCTTCGTCGCCCGCCGCAAACAGCGCGCCGAGCGAGCCGTGCACGCGCCTTGCCCTCTTCACCATTCGAAGAAGATCTTCCACGTCCTTACCCGAGACCCAGCGGTGCACGAAGCGGTTCAGCGACGGGATGGGCTTCTCGTCCCACGCCTCCAGAAACGCGGCGGGATGCGGCCCCATTCCCTCGAGGACGCGCGTCACGGACGCCTGGATCGACGCGACGCGCCCGAACGCGAGCGACGCCGCGAGGAACGCCACGACCTCCCGGTCGCCGGGATCCGTGAACCGGTGCGCAAACGCAAGGGGGTCCGAGTCCAGCCGCCGGGCGGACCAGTCCCGCCGGAGGGCCTCGAGGCGTTCGCCGAGGAGGGGAAGGTCGCGGGGGCCGGCGCGCCGGGAGGCCATCGCCTCTTACGCTAGCATCCCCTTCAAGTGAGTCCGCCCCGCGCCCCGAAGGACGCCGTCCTCCCGCCCGAGAAGGCCGATTCCAACCGAACGATCCTCGTGGGGGTTTATGGGCGCGAGGTGCCCCGCGAGCTCGCGGAGGACCACCTCGACGAGCTCGAGCGTCTCGTGGACACCGCGGGCGGCATCGTGGTCGCTCGCGCGCTCCAGGAGCGCCGGAGCCCCGACCCGGCGACGTACGTCGGCTCCGGGAAGGTGGACGAGATCGCGGAGGCCGCGCGGGCCCAGGGCGCCGGGTGGACCATCTTCGACGACGAGCTGACGCCGACCCAGTCGCGCAACCTCGAGAAGGCGCTCCCCACGAACGTTCTCGATCGCGCGGGCGTGATCCTCCGCATCTTCGCGGCGCGCGCGCGCTCGCGGGAAGCCATGACGCAGGTCGAGCTCGCGAGCCTCCAGTACCAGCTCCCGCGCCTCGCGGGGAAGTCCGAGGGCCTCGCACAGCAGCGCGGCGGCGGGGCGTTCCGCGGCGGCGCCGGCGAGCGGAAGATCGAGCTCGACCGCCGGCGCCTGCGTCTGCGCATCGCGAAGCTCAAGGACGAGCTCCGGCGGATCGAGACGCAGCGCGACGTGCGGCGCAAGGGCATGAAGCGCGTCGCGACGGTCTCCCTCGTCGGGTATACGAACGCCGGCAAGACGACGCTCTTCAACCGTCTGACGTCCTCGAAGGAGTTCGCCGAGGACCGACTCTTCGCGACGCTCGACCCGCGGCACGCCCGCCTCCACGGCGTCGGGGGCCGCGCGATCGTCCTCGCGGACACGGTCGGCTTCCTCCGAAAGCTCCCGCACGACCTCGTGGCCTCCTTCAAGTCCACGCTCGCCGAGGTTCGGGACGCCGACCTTCTCGTCCACGTCGTGGACGCGTCCTCGCCCGCCGCCTCCGAGCAGAGGGCCGTCGCCGAACAGGTCCTCGAGGAGCTCGGCGTCGAGAAGAGACGAGTCCTCCTCGCGTACAACAAGACGGATCAACCGTCGCCCGGTGCGCTCGACGCGGACGGGCTCCGGATCTCGGCCGCGAGCGGCGCCGGGCTCGGGGAGCTGCGCGAGGCGATCGTCGCGCGCCTTTCGGCGCTCGGCGCGCGCCTGCACGTCTACGGGGTTCACGGAGATTGATTCCCCGTCGTAATACGATCCGGGAAGTGAGGGAGGGGACCCGATGACCGCACCCGTCGCGTACCGCCGCCGAGGCCAGGCCGTGTGGCTGGACAGCATCTCCAACAAGATGATCCGGACCGGCCGGCTCAAGTCGCTCGTGGACGCGGGGACAATCTACGGCGTCACCTCGAATCCGACGATCTTCGGACAGGCGATCGAGAAGAACGAGGGCGACTACGACGCGGGGATCCAGCGGCTCGCGCGCGAGGGCAGGGACGCCTTCGCGATCTACGACGCGCTCACGCAGGCGGACATCGGCGAGGGCGCCGACACGTTCCGCGCGATCCACGACCGGAACCCCGTAGACGGCTGGATCTCTCTCGAGGTTCTGCCCTCGCTCGCGCGCGACACCGGCAAGACGGTCGCCGAGGCCAAGCGTCTCGCCTCGGCGCTCGCTCGTCCGAACGTCTTCATCAAGGTGCCCGCGACGCCGGAATGCGTTCCGGCGATCCGTCGGCTCATCGGCGACGGCGTTTCCATAAACGTCACGCTCATGTTCAACCGTCGGCACTACCGGGACGTCGCGAACGCCTACCTCGGCGGCCTCGCGGATCTCGCCGCCAGGGGCGGCAACCTCTCCCGCGTCCACTCGGTCGCGTCTTTCTTCGTGTCGCGCGTCGACACGTTGATCGACAAGCGCCTGGACGAGAAGGCGGCGGCCGCGTCCGGCGCGGAGAGGGACCGCCTCCTCGCGCTGCGCGGGAAGGCCGGCCTCGCGAACAGCAAGGTCGTCTACCAGGACTTTCTCGAGATCTTCGGCGCCGAGCCGTTCGCGGCGCTTCGCGCGAAGGGCGCGCGCGTGCAGCGTCCGCTCTGGGCCTCGACGGGCACGAAGAACCCGGCCTACTCCGACCTTCTCTACGTCGAGAACCTCGTCGGCCCCGACACCGTGAACACGATGCCGGAGAAGACGCTCGAGGCGCTGCTGGACCACGGGAAGACGTCCCCGACCGACACGGTCCTCGAGGGGGTCGCGGAGAGCCGCGCGGTCCTCGCGGACCTCGCCGCGGCCGGCATCGACGTCGAGGCCGTCGGCGAGGAGCTCCAGAAGGACGGCGTCGCCCTCTTCGAGAAGTCGTACGACCAGCTCCTCGGAACGATCGAGCAGCGCCGCAAGGCGGCCGCGGGGGTGCGCGCGTGATCCTCGGGACCTTCGAGGCCGAGGAGCTGACGGACGCGCAGGCCGCGCGACTGGCCGCGCTCGGCACGGCGGCGCGCGGCGACATCCTCCAGATGACGACGCTCGCGGCGTCCGGCCACCCCGGGGGCTCGATGTCGTCGATCGACTTCGAGCTGATCCTGTGGGGCTTCGCGAACTGCGACCCGAAGAACCCGTTCGACCCGAAACGGGACCGCGTCGTGATCAGCCACGGCCACACGTCGCCCGCCGCGTACGCGGCGCTCGCTCATCTCGGATGGTTCGACCGCTCGCTCCCGCTCCTCGGCTTCCGGCGCGGCGGCTCGCCGTTCGAGGGGCACGTCGAGCGCGACGTCCCGGGAATCGACTGGGGCACGGGGAACCTCGGGCAGGGCCTTTCGGCGGCCGCCGGTTTCGCCCTCGCGGCGAGGATCAAGGGCGACTCCTCGAGAGTGTTCTGCGCAATGGGCGACGGCGAGCAGCAGAAGGGGCAGCTCGCCGAGGCGCGCCGCTTCGCCGTGAAATACGGACTGACGAACCTCGTCGCCGTCCTCGACTGGAACCACGAGCAGCTCTCCGGGTCGAACGACGCGATTCTGAAGCAGGACATCGTCGCGGACTGGAAGGCCGACGGCTGGGGCGTGATCGAGGTGGACGGGCACGACGTCCGCGCGCTCTACCGCGCGATCCGCTCGGCCCTGCGCGCCGGCAAGCCGACTCTCGTCGCGGCGCACACGGTCATGTCGAAGGGCGTCCCCTTCATGGAGAAGGACGGGTTCAAGTGGCACGGCGCGGCGCTCCCCGTCGAGAAGTGCCACGAGGCGCTCGCGATCCTCGGGGCGGCCGACGAGCTCGACCGCTGGATCGAGGAGCGGAAGAAGCCGGCGCCCGACTGGCACGCGGCGCTGCCGCACCGGCCGATCGAGTCGGTCGTCCTCCCGTCGGCCGGCTCCCCGAGGGTCTACCCGCTCGACAAGCAGACGGACAACCGCAGCGCGTTCGGCAACGCGCTCGCGGACCTCGGCGCGCTCTCGGGGGCCGCGGTGCCCGGTGGGATGCCGCTCGCCGTGATCGACTGCGACCTTTCCGTGTCGACGAAGACCGAGACGTTCGAGGCGAAGTTCCCGCAGGCGTTCTTCCAGTGCGGGATCGCGGAGCATCACGCCGCGGTCCTGAACGGGGCTCTCTCTCTGTCGGGCGTGCAGTCGTGGTGGGGCGAGTTCGCGATGTTCGGCGTCGCCGAGACGTACAACCAGCAGCGCCTGAACGACGTGAACGCGGCGAATGCGAAACTCGCCGTCACGCACGCGGGAATCGACGTCGGAGAGGACGGCAAGACCCACCACTCGATCGACTACTTCGGCCTCCTGAACTCGACGTTCGGCTGGAAGGTCTTCACGCCGGCCGACCCGAACCAGACGGACCGGGTCGTCCGCTGGATGGCGACGCACCGCGGCAACCACGCGCTCGTGATGGGCCGCTCGAAGATCCCCTTCGCGCTCCGTGAGGACGGGACGCCGATCTTCGCGGGCGACTACGCCTTCGACCCGACCCGCGCGGACCGCATCCGGACGGGCGGCGCGGGCCTCGCGCTCGTCTGCGCGGGCAACGTCCTCCCGAACACGATGGAGGCCTGGAACGCCCTCGCGAAAGACGGCGTCCGGGCCGACCTCGTCTCGATCTGCGCGTGGAGCGATCTCCGGGACGAGGATCTCGCCTTCATCGCGCGCCACGGCCTCGTCGTCTCGGTCGAGGACCACAATCCGAAGACCGGACTCGGGACGCTCCTCCAGTCGCGTTTCAACGACCTCGGCCTCGCGGCGCGGGTGAGAAAGCTCGGCGTCACGTTCTACTCGTCCTCGGGCCCCGCGAAGGAGCTCTACCGGCTCATGGGCCTCGACGGACCCGCCATCGCCGCGGCCGCACGGGAAGAGCTCTCGAAAAAGGGCGCGGGGAAGTCGTGAGCGCCGCCCCTCCCGATCCCGCGACCATCGTCATCTTCGGGGGCTCCGGCGATCTTTCGAAGCGCAAGCTCGTCCCGGCGCTCTACGAGCTCCACGTGCAGGGACAGCTCCCGGCCGGGACCTGCATCGTCGGTTACGCGCGGACGGGCGAGTCCGACGAGACGTACCGCGCCGAAGTGAAGGCGGCCGTCGCGGAGTTCGCCCGGATCCAGCCGGTCGACGAGGCGAAGTGGAAGAGCTTCGAGTCGCGCCTTTTCTTCTTCCGGGGGGACCTGAACCAGTCCGCGAACTACGCGGGCCTCAAGACGCGTCTCGAGACGATCGAGAAGACCCGGGGCATCCCGGGAAACCGCATCTTCTACCTCGCGATCCCGCCCTCGATGATCGGCGCCGTCGTGCAGCACCTCGGCAGCGCGGGTTTCGTCTACCCGGCCGACGGCGGGCCGTGGTCGCGCGTGATCGTCGAGAAGCCGTTCGGGCGAGACCTGGAGACGGCGCGCGCGTTGAACGAGGAGCTCTCGCACGTCTTCCACGAGCACCAGATCTTCCGCATCGACCACTACCTCGGCAAGGAGACGACGCAGAACATCCTCGTCTTCCGGCTCGGGAACGGGATTTTCGAGCCGCTCTGGAACCGCCGGTACGTCGACCACATCCAGATCACGGTCGCCGAGTCGATCGGCGTCGAGAACCGCGGCCGCTTCTACGAGGAAGCCGGCGTCCTGCGCGACATCATCCAGAACCACGTCCTGCAGCTCCTCTGCCTCGTCGCGATGGAGCCGCCCGTCGCCTTCGACCCGGATTCGGTCCGGGACGAGAAGGTCAAGGTCCTCAAGTGCATCCAGCCGCAGACGCCGGACGAGATCATCCGCGACACGGTCCGCGGCCAGTACGGGGCGGGCGCGATCGGCGGCCAGCCCGTCGTGGGCTACCGGTCCGAGAAGGACGTCAATCCCATGTCCCTTCGCGAGACGTACGCGGCCTGGAAGGTGCAGGTCGAGAACTGGCGCTGGGCGGGCGTCCCGTTCTACCTGCGCGCGGGCAAGCGCCTCGCCAAGCGCGTCACGGAGATCGCGATCCAGTTCAAGACGCCGCCGATCTCGCTGTTCCGCCAGGTCGGCGTCATGAAGCAGGAGACGAACGCCCTCATCCTGCGCATCCAGCCCGACGAGGGCATCGCGCTGAAGTTCGGCGCGAAAGAGCCCGGCCCCACGATGAAGGTGGATCCGGTCACGATGGATTTCCGGTACTCGGAGTTCTTCGGAGCCTCGCAGCCCGAGGCCTACGAGCGCCTCCTCATGGACGCGATGCACGGCGACTCGACGCTCTTCGCGCGGCGCGACGAGGTCGAGGCCGCGTGGGAGCGCGTCACGCCGCTCCTCGATGTCTGGCGCGACAACCCGCCGGTCGACCACCCGAACTACGAGGCGGGCACGTGGGGGCCGGACGCGGCCGTCGCCCTTCTCGCGCGGGACGGGAGGCGCTGGCGCCGCCCGTGAGCGACGTCCGCCCGTTCGCGACGGCCGACGACGTCGCGGACGCCGCCGTGTACCTCTTCGTGACGCTCGCGGCGAAGGCGATCGCGGAGAGAGGGGATTTCTTTTGCTCCCTCGCAGGGGGAAGGACTCCGCTGAGCGGCTACCGGATCCTGGCCGCACCGCTGATTTCCTCGAAGGTGAATTGGCCGAGGGTCCACGTCTTCTGGGGCGACGAGCGGTGCGTGCCGGAAGGCGATCCTGACCGGAACGACGAGGCGGCGCTCGACGTGCTCCTGCGCAAGGTCCCTTTACCTTCGAAGAACATCCACCGGATCCCCGCTGCCGAAGCCGATGGGGCGCAGCGATACGAGTCGGAATTGCGCCGGGTCTTTTCTTCTCATCCACTCGAAGAATCCCCGGTCTCTTCGGACATCCCCCGCTTCGACCTGATCCTCCTCGGCCTCGGCGAAGACGGCCATACCGCGTCCCTCTTTCCGGGGCACCCGGCGGTCGAGGAGAAGAAGCGTCTCGTCGTCCGCGTGGATCGGGCGCCGAAGCCGCCACCGGCGCGCGTCACGTTCACGCTGCCGCTCCTCAACGCGGCCCGGCACGTCGCGTTCCTCGTGACGGGCCGGGAGAAGAACGCGGCGCTCCGGCGCGTCCTGAACGGCGACCCGGCTCTTCCAGCCGCCCGCGTGGCGCCCCGGGACGGGACGCTGACGTTCCTCGCGGACGCCGCGGCCCTCACGGGGGAGGGCCCCGCCGGCTGACGGGTCCCGGGTCGATCTCCCGGGCCGGGGCGCGTAATCTCGGTGCGGGAGCCCACGACGTCGCGGAGGCGCGCATGACGAAGGTCGGGACGAGACTGAGCCGTTTCCTCTACGAGACCGAGCGCCACTACCCGGCGGCGACGGGCGAGCTCTCCGATCTCCTCACGCAGCTCGCCTTCGCGGGCAAACGCATCAGCCGGATCCTCTCGTCGGCGGGCCTGACGGAGGTCCTCGGCGCGTCGGGCGACGTCAACATCCAGGGCGAGCAGCAGGAGAAGCTCGACGCGCTCGCGAACGAGGTCTTCCTCGAGGCCTTCGCATACGGGCAGCTCGTCCCGACGATCGTGACCGAGGAGATGGACCTCCCCGCGCACCTTCCGGAGAACGTCGAGTCGGGCAAATACATCGTGTTCCTCGACCCGCTGGACGGCTCCTCGAACCTCGACGTGAACGGAGGCGTCGGCTCGATCTTCTCCGTCCGGAGGCTTTCCGGCCGGGGCGAAGTGAAGTCCGAGGCCGAGCTCATGGCGCGGACCTCGCAGGAGCAGGTCGTCGCCGGTTACTTCCTGTACGGCCCGTCCACGATCCTCGTGTACACGGAGGGGCGCACGGTCCACGGTTTCACGCTCGACCCGGGAGTCGGCGAATTTCTTCTCTCGCATCCCGAGATCCGGATCCCGGTCCACGGTCCGTACTACGGCGCGAACGAGGGCACGATTCGCGACTGGGAGGAAGGTCCGCGTCGCTTCGTCGACTGGGTGCGCGAGAAGGACCCCTCCTCGGGTCGCCCGTACTCGACGCGTTATTCGGGAGCGCTCGTCTCGGACTTTCACCGGATCATCCTCAAGGGCGGGATCTACCTCTACCCGGCGACCTCGAAGGCCCCGCAGGGAAAGATCCGGCTCATGTACGAGGCGGCGCCCCTCGCGCTCGTGGCCGAGGCCGCGGGCGGCTCCGCGAGCGACGGCCGCCGGCGCATCCTCGACATCCCGCCGAAACGCAACCACGAGCGCACCCCGATCTACCTCGGCTCCAAGGACGACGTCGCGCGCGTGGATTCGTTCGTCCACGAGTCCAAGGCGGTCCCCGCGCCCCGGTGAGAATGAATGAGAAGATCGGGAGACTCCGGATTCTTCTTCTGAAAGGAGATCACGTGTTCGATACGTTCCGAAAGGCGGCGGCGACGTGCACCGCGGCCTGTCTCATCGCGCTGGCGGCGCCCGCGCTTTCACTCGAAGAAAAGGCGCCGAA
>DATKLW010000164.1:0-50000 GCA_035542215.1 Thermoanaerobaculia bacterium
TCTCGCCGTGTCGGGATGGGCCGGCGACCCCAGAACGGCGTCCGGCCTCTACCTCGCGACGATGGGCCGCGGACTCTTCCGCTTCGTGCCGACGCCGGCCCTTCCCGCGATGGCGTCGTCCGCCTCTTCGTCCGCGGGCGCCACGGCGCGCTGAGTCAACGTCCCGGGATCTCCATCCACCTCAGCTTCGCGCCGGCGACGGCGCCCGTCGCGTCCGCGACGCCCGCGTTGACCTCCAGGACGGTGTCGGCTTTCGCCTTCGGGTACGCGCTCTCGCACGGCGCGGGGTCGGGAGGGCAGGGCGGGAGAGCCTTGAGCACGTCCACGACGGTCCCGTCCTTCGTCGCGTAGACGAGGTCGAGCGGGAAGTGGCAGTTCTTCATCCAGAACGGCCTGATCTCGAGTCCCTCGAAAGGGAAGACCATGCCGGCGTCCCGGGGCATCGACTCGCGGAACATGAGCCCCTGGGCCTTCTCCTGTTCGGTGAGCGCGACCTCGACGGAGATCGTGGCTCCGTTCGGCATGACGACGCGCGGACCCGAAGCCGGAGGTTTCGCAGTCCCGGCGGGCTCCGAGGTTTTCGCCCCGCGGTCGGCGGCGCAGGCCGCCACGGCGAGGACGAGCGCCGCGAGGGCGAGACGGAACGGTCCTCTCACGTTTCGGTTTCCTCGACCACCTCCGGCGCGGCCACCGGCGGCTCCTCGCCTTCCCGCCTGATCCCGTACTTTTTCGCGTAGTACCGGAACGAGCGCTCGGTCATGCGCAGGAGCTCGGCCGCGCGGATCTGGACGCCGCCCGTGCGTTCGAGGGCCTGCTGCATGAGCCGCTTGCCGAGCCACTCGAGGTAGGCCTCGAGATCGAGGCCGTCCGGCGGAAGATCGAAGCCCTCGAGCGAGGATGCCGGCGGAAGGCCGGCCGGATGGAGGAACGAGCCGGGGAGCGATGCCGTCGTGATGACGTCCGACGGCTCGAGAGCCACCGTGCGCTCGATGAGGTTCTCGAGCTCGCGGACGTTGCCGGGCCACGCGTACGCCTCGAGGAGCCGCATCGCCTCGGTCGTGATGCGCTTCTCGTGGATCCCCTGCTCGACGGAGACTTTCCTCAGGAAGTGCCTGACGAGGTGCGGGATGTCGTCCCGCCGCTCGCGCAGCGGCGGCAGGAGGACGGGGATCACGTTGATCCTGTAGTAGAGGTCCTCGCGGAACGCGCCATCGGCGACTCGCTTCTGGAGGTCCTTGTTCGTCGCGCAGATGATCCTCACGTCGATCGGCTCCTCCGCGTTGCCGCCGACGCGGCGCACGACGCGCTCCTGGATCGCGCGAAGGAGCTTCACCTGCATCGTGAGAGACGTTTCGCCGATCTCGTCGAGGAAGAGCGTGCCGCCCTCGGCCTCGTGGAAGAGGCCCTTCTTCTCCTTGACCGCGCCCGTGAACGCGCCGCGCTCGTGGCCGAAGAGCTCGGACTCGAGCAGGCTTTCGGGCATCGCGCCGCAGTTGATCGAGATGAAGGGCCTCGCGGCGCGGGGCGACGCGACGTGGATCGCGCGCGCGACGAGCTCCTTGCCCGTGCCCGAGTCCCCCGTGATCAGGACGGTGGACGTCGTCTTCCCGATCCGATCGACGAGGTCGAAGAGCGCGCGCATCTTGCGCGAGACGCCGACGACGGGGCCCATGCCGTGGCCGTCGGCCCGCTCCTTGAGGGCGACGTTCTCCTCGACGAGGCGCTTGCGCTCGAGGGCGCGGGCGACGACGTGCTTGAGCTCGTCGACGTCGAAAGGCTTCGCGATGTAGTCGTAGGCGCCCTGCTTGAGGGCGTCGACGGCGGTCTTCGTCGACGAGTAGGCCGTGATCATCACGACGGGCGTGTCGCGGTGGGTGTCCTTCACCTTCTTGAGGATGTCGAAGCCCGTGCCGTCCGGCATCTTGAGGTCGGTTAGGACGAGGTCGGGCGTCTCGCCGTCGAGGAGCGCGAGACCCTCGACGCAGCCGCGCGCCGTCGACACGCGGTACCCCTCGCGCTGGAAGACGATCGTGAGCATCTCCCGGATTCCGGCCTCGTCGTCCACGACGAGGAGATGGGGGCCGGTTTCGGCCGTCATGGGACCTCCGCAGGGGCGAGCATCGCCTCCGAGGATCGCACGCGGGCCGGCCCGTCGTCCCTCGGGAGCGAAATCGCGACGGTCGTCCCCCGGTCCGGCGCGGTCGCAACCTCGATGGAGCCGCCGTGCTCCTCGACGATCCGGTGGACGATCGCGAGGCCGAGCCCCGTCCCGCCCGGAAAGCTGTGGGCGAACGGCGTGAAGAGGCGGCCGCGTTCCTCGTCCGTCATCCCGTGGCCCTCGTCCGTGAACGAGACCTTCCAGAACGGCCCCTCGAGCGTGGCGATCACGGTGAGCGTCCCGCCGCCCGGCATCGCCGCGAGGGCGTTGCGCGCGACGTTCCAGAAGATCTGGCGGAGCTGGCCCGGATCGGCCGGCAGGACGGACGAGTCGGGCGCCGTCCTCACGTCGATTGCGTGCCGCGGGGAGACCTCGTCCGAGTGCTGGAGGAGCGTCAGCACGTCGCGCAGCGCGGCGGGCGCGTCGACGGGCTCGACGGCGCGTTCTTTGGGCCTGACGTAACGGAGGAAGTCCTCGAGGATCGAGCTCAGGCGGTGAGATTCGGCGACGACGATCTTCATGAGGCGGTGCTCGGGCGACTGCTCGGGCACGGAACCCTGAAGCGCTTGCACGGAGCCCGAGATGGACGCGAGCGGGTTGCGGATCTCGTGCGCGATGCCGGCCGCGAGCTCGCCGACCGCGGCGAGCTTGTCCTTGAGGCGCACCTCGCCCTCGAGGCGCTTGACGTGCGTCACGTTCTGGAAGATCAGGATGCGGCCCACCGTGTAGCCCGAGCCGTCGCGCAGCGCCGAGGACGAGACGCCGAAGTACGCGTCCTGATCGTTGATCCGGCGTGCGGTCTCGAAGCGGAGGATCTCCGAGCCGGCTGCCGCGATGCGACGCCACGCGGCCTCTCCGACGAGGCCGAGCGTCTGGACGGGCCTCCCGACGACGTCGACGGACGGCACGCCGAGGAGGTCCTGCGCGGCGCGGTTCGCGAACGTCACGAGGCCGTCCGGGTCGGTCGTGAGGACGCCGGAGGACATCGAGCCGAGGACGGACGAGTGGAGCGCCTGCAGGCGCGCGATCTCGGACTTGCGCCGCTCGAGGTCGGCGCGCGCCTCGCGCAGCTTTTCCGACGAGTACGAAACGAGGATCGCCGTCACGACGAACGCCCCGGCATGGAGCGCGACCTGGCCGACGAGACCGGCCGGCGTCCAGAGGTGGGGCGTCCGCTCGGGCGTCGGGAGGGGCCGGATCGCGTCGAAGTACATGAGGTCGACGAGGACCGCGTAAAAGACGGCCGCGAGCCCGGCTGCGACGAGACCGCCCTGGCGCCCGAGGAGGATCGCGCCGGCCGCGACGGTCCCGAGGTAGAGGAACGAGAAGCTCGAATCGGCGCCGCCCGAGATGTAGACGAGGCCGGTGATCACGACGAGGTCGCCGAGAAGCTGGATCCCGGCGTTCGCCTCGGGCGGAATCCGGTCGAGGGAGAGGATCGCGGCGATCGAGATCGAGTACGCGAACGCGGCGAGGTAGTAGATGTCGTTGAGCGGCAGAGCCGACGAGAACGTGAACTGAATCAGGAACGCGGAGAGGAGAATCGTGGAGACGATGACCACGCGGAGCACGACGAAGCCCCGCAGCATCGAGTGCAGCGGCTCGAACGCGATCGTTCGCGAGGAGCTCACCAGGTGATTTTACGCGTCTCGACTCAGTTGATCTTCGAGATGAGGTCGAACATCGGCATGTACATCGCGACGACGATCGTGCCGATGATCGTGCCGAGGATCGCGATCATGATCGGCTCCATGAGCTTCATGAGGCCGTTGACCGCGTTGTCCACCTCTTCCTCGTAGAACTCGGCGATCTTGTTGAGCATCGCGTCGAGAGCGCCGGTCTGCTCGCCGACGCCGATCATCTGGACGACCATCGACGGGAAGACCTTCGTCTCCCCGAGCGGCTCGGCGATCGTGCGGCCCGCCTCGACCGACTTGCGCACGCCCATGATCGCGTCCTCGACGATCGCATTGCCGGCCGTTTTCGCCGTGATCTCGAGCCCATCCAGGATCGGGACGCCCGAGGAGGTCAGCGTCGCGAGCGTGCGGCAGAAGCGCGCGACGGCGATCTTCTTCATGATGTCGCCGAGGACCGGCATCTTGAGGACGATCCCGTCGATCACGCGCCGCCCGCGGTAGGTCGCGTAGTAGCGCTTGAGGGCGTACCCGATCGCGAAGAAGCCCGCGAGGATGAAGATGATGTAGCTCGCGACGAAGTTCGAGGCCTTGATGACGAGGCGCGTCGGGAGCGGCAGCTCCGCGCCGAGGCTCGCGAACAGCGCCGCGAACGTCGGGATGACCTTCCAGAGGATGATGAAGACGACGATCGCCGCGACGAGGAGGACCGAGACGGGGTAGATGAGCGCCGTCTTGACCTGGCCCTTCAGCTTGACGGCTTTCTCGATGTAGGTCGAGAGCCGGCGGAGGATCGTGTCGAGGATGCCGCCCGCCTCGCCGGCGGCGACCATGTTCACGAACAGGTCGTCGAACGCCTTCGGGTGCTTGCGCATCGCCTCGGCGAGCGACGAGCCCGCCTCGACGTCCTGGCGCACGGCGAGAATGATCTTCTGGAAGAGCCGGTTGTCCTGCTGGTTCCCGAGGATCTCGAGGCACTGCACGAGCGGCAGGCCCGCATCGATCATGACCGAGAACTGTCGCGTGAAGATCGCGAGACGGCGCGCGTTGACGCTCCCCATCCCGAGCTTCGGGACGGCGAGCTCCTTGCCCTTCTCCTTGACGGTCGTGACGTCGATCTGGCGGCGGCGGAGGTCCGCGATCGCGAGGTCCTTCGAGTCGGCGACGAGGACGCCGCCGGTCGTGGCGCCCTGACGCGTGCGGCCTTTCCAGACGAACTGGGCCATCTCGGTTCCTCCTCCGGTCAGGCGCGCCGCACGACGTTCGCGGGCGGGGGCGGGGCGTTGCCCCCGGCGGCCGTCGTCGTGACGACGCCGGCGCCGCGGGCGATCATCTCGGCCAGCTCGTCCGGCAGCGACGAGACCGTCATCGCGAGCTCCTGCGAGATCACGCGGCGGTGGACGAGCGTGGCGAGCGACTGGTTGAAGGTCTGCATCCCGTACTTGTTCTGTCCGGTCTGCATCATCGAATAGACCTGGTGGAGCTTGTCCTCGCGGATGAGGTTCCGGATCGCGGGCGTCGGGACCAGGATCTCCATCGCCATGCAGCGGCCCTTGCCCGACGCGCGGGGGAGAAGGCTCTGGCAGAGGATCCCCTCGAGGACGAACGAGAGCTGCGCTCGCACCTGCGGCTGCTGGCTCGCGGGAAAGACGTCGATGACGCGGTTCATCGTCTGGACCGCGCTGTTCGTGTGGAGCGTCGCGAGCGTCAGGTGACCCGTCTCGGCGATGCGGAGCGCACATTCGATCGTCTCCAGGTCGCGCATCTCGCCGACGAGGACGACGTCCGGGTCCTCGCGGAGGACCGCGCGGAGCGCGTTCGGGAACGAGTGCGTGTCCGCGTGCAGCTCGCGCTGGTTCACGATGCAGCGCTTGTGCGTGTGGAGAAACTCGATCGGGTCCTCGATCGTCACGATGTGGCGCGGCTGCTCGCGGTTGATCTTGTCGATCATCGTCGCGAGCGTCGTGGACTTGCCCGAGCCCGTCGGGCCCGTGACGAGGACGAGTCCGCGCGGCTTGTTGCAGAGCGTCTCGACGACGTTCGGGACGCCGAGCTCGCGGAAGCCGAGGATCTCGTACGGGATCTGGCGGAAGACGGCCGAAACGGCGCCGCGCTGCATGAAGCAGTTGCCGCGGAAGCGGGCGAGACCCTTGACGCCGAACGAGAGGTCGAGCTCGAGCTGTTCCTCGAAGCGGTGCTTCTGGACGTCCGTGAGGATCGAGTAGGCGAGCTGCTTCGTCTCCGGGACGGTCAGCGGCGGGTAGTCGAGCGGGATCAGGTCTCCGTCCACCCGGATCATGGGCGGCGAGTTCGTCGTGAGATGGAGGTCGGACCCGCCCCTCTCGACGAGAGTCTTGAGGAGCTGGTGCAGGGTCACGGCCATAAAGCTGTCCCTCCCGAGTACCCTGAAATGATACGCCAGAGGGCTGAGAAATAGTCGCGGCTGCGCGCCGGCGGCCGCGGCGTCCCGCGGCCTACAGGACCGTCTCGCGGACGACTTCCTCGATCGACGTCAGGCCGTCCTTGATCTTCTGGAGGCCCGAGCGGCGGAGGGAGATCATGCCTTCCTCGAGGCCCTTCCGCTTGATCTCGATCGACGAGGCGCCGGAGAGGATGAGCTCGCGGACTTCCTCGGAGATCTCGAGGACCTCGACGAGCGCGACGCGGCCCTTGTAGCCGGTGTTGTTGCACTTCTCGCAGCCCTTGCCCTTCATGACCTGCACGGTCTTCGCGTCGTCGGGCGTGAAGCCGAGCGAGACGAGGACCTGCGGGGCGACCTCCGTCGGCGCCTTGCAGCTTGCGCAGACGCGGCGGATGAGGCGCTGGGCCGCGATGAGGACGACGGACGTCGCGACGAGGTAGGGCTCGATGCCCATGTTCATGAGGCGGTTGATCGTCGAGGGCGCGTCGTTCGTGTGGAGCGTCGAGAGCACGAGATGGCCCGTGAGCGCGGCCTTGACGGCGATCTCGGCCGTCTCGAAGTCGCGGATCTCGCCGACGAGGATGATGTTCGGGTCCTGCCGGAGGAAGGAGCGCAGCGCGGCCGCGAAGTTCAGGCCGATCGCGTCCTTCATCTGGACCTGGTTGACGCCCGGGAGGTTGAACTCCACCGGGTCCTCGGCGGTCATGATGTTCGTCTCGGGCGTGTTGATGCGCGAGATCGCCGAGTAGAGCGTGTTCGTCTTGCCCGACCCCGTCGGCCCCGTCACGAGGACCATGCCCCACGGGCGGAGGATCGCCTTCTCGAAGCGAAGCAGGGAGTCCTTCTCGAACCCCAGCCTCGTCATGTCGAGCATGAGGTTGTCCTTGTCGAGGAGGCGGCAGACGATCTTCTCGCCGAAGAGCGTCGGGAGCACGGACACGCGGTAGTCCAGCTCCTTGACCTTGCCCGCGAGCTTCATCTTGATCTTGATCCGGCCGTCCTGCGGAAGCCGCTTCTCGGCGATGTCGAGCTTCGCGAGGATCTTGATGCGCGACGCGATCGCCTCCTTGAGCTTCGGAGGCGGGTTCATGACCTCGTAGAGGATGCCGTCGATGCGGTACCGCACGCGGTACTCGCGCTCGTATGGCTCGATGTGGATGTCGGACGCGCTCCGCTTGATCGCGTCCGTGAGGATGATGTTCACGAGCCGGATGACGGGGGCTTCCTCGCCCTCGTCCACGAGCTTCTCGAGGTCGATCGTCTCCTGCTCGGACTCCTCGACGACCTCGAGCGAGGTGTCGGCCGTGTCCGTGACCGACATCTCCTCCATGACCTTCTTCAGCTCGAGGGCGTGCGTCGCGCCGTAGTGGCGGTCGATCGCCTGCTGGAGCGCGATCTCGGAGGCGACGACGGGCTCGACGTTGTAGCCCGTCATGAACTTGATGTCGTCCATGGCGAACACGTTCGTCGGGTCCGCCATCGCGATCGTGATCGTCGCGCCCGTCTTGTTGACGGGCAGGATGTTGTACTTGCGCGCGACCTCGGGAGCGACGAGCTTCAGGACGTTCGGGTCGATCTCGAAGTGCGTGAGGTTGATCGACGGGACGCCGAACTGCGCCGAAAGCGTCTCCGTAATGTCGTCCTCGGAGACGTAGCCGAGCTTGACGAGGGCCTCGCCGAGCTTCATCCCGGACGCCTGGACTTCGACGAGCGCTTCCTGAATCTGCTCGGGCGTGACGAGCTTCGCCTTGACGAGGAGATCCCCGAGCTTGACGGCCATGGAGGGATTCTAGCGGGTTCCGGGAGTGACCTTCGTGAGGCGCGCCGTCACCGAGCCCACGAGCGGCATGACCGTCTTCGCCATGACCGGGAGCCGGCGCTCGTCGTCCGAGAACCAGAGGAAGAGCCGGCCCCGGTTGTGGTCTTCGGCCGTCTCGTTCTCGCGGAGCTGCGGCTGCACCTTGAACGCGTCGAACGTGCCCACCTCGGTCTCGACCTTCTCCTTCTCGAGGACGGCGGCCTTGAGCTTGTAAACCTTCCCGCGCGAGAACATGTCGACGCGCACGTCCGTCCCGACGACGAGGGGCTGCGACCTGAGGAAGTAGAAAGACGAAATGATGTCCTGGATGCGATCCGGAAGGGGCGTCCGGTCGTCCCGCCAGGTTCCGATCCTTTTTTCGAGGTCGAACTCCTCGACCTCGTCCGACTCGTAGTGGCCTTCGCGCGCGTGCTTTTCGAAGCGCAGGGGCTGGAAGTCCCGCGCGTCGACCCACGACTCGTACAGATCGCGCACGGGGTAGAACTTCGACACGTACTCGTTGGATGTCGCCGTCAGGGTGATCTGGTGCATCGGGACGCCGTCGGACGTCATTGCGTGCGCGGTCTTGAGCGTCATGCTGCCGCCCTCGATCTTGAGCCACGCGATCGTGTAGACGAGCGTCTCTCCGTCTCCGAACGGCACCGCGAAGAGCTCGTCCTTCGGGAGGGCCTCGCGCGAGCCGACGACGACGGGCGGCCGGTCGGCCCCGGAGCGCCCGGCGGACGCGAGGCACGCAAGGGTCGCGAGACCTGCGACGAGAGCCGCCGCGCGGACCCGCTTACGCGAGAAGGCGGCGGGCGGCTTCACGGACGTCCTCCACTGGCCATCGCCCAACCGAACGATTGTAATTCGCCGTTGATTCCCGGAGGACGGCGGCGCGGGGGCCCACCGGTCCGAAGCGCTCGGGCGGCGTCGGCCCGAAGAGAGCGAGCGTCGGCGTCCCCGCGGCCGCGGCGAGGTGCGTCGGCCCCGTGTCCGCCCCGACGAAGAGCGCCGCACGCGCCGCGAGGCGCGCGGTGGACGCGGGGCTCGTCGCGGGAGCAAGAAGAAGAGGGAGAGGAGAATTTGAGGGTGAAGGAGAGGAAGAGAGAAGAGAAGATTTCTTAGAAAGGTGAATGAGCTCTGCCGCCCGGCTCTCCTCGCCGGGGCCCCAGCGCAGGACCGGCTGGATCCCCTCGTGGCTCAGCCATCGGGCGAACGCAACGACGTCGTCCGCGCCCCACTCTTTATTCACCTTCGAAGAAAAAGGCTGTAACACCGCGAACGGACGCGACCCGAAGCGCTCCAGCCATTCGTCGACCTGCGGGTCCGGTCGTTCGACGAGGTGCCTGACGTCCGGCGTCCTCTCGAAGCCCGTGCGCCCCGTCACGTGCTCGGCGAGCGCGAGCATCTCGTCGAGGACGTGGGGACGGGCCGCGCGGTCGACGTCCACGCGCTCGTTCGTGGCGAAGCAGTTGATCCTCTCCGTCGCGGTCTTCCACCCGAATCCGACCTTGCGCGCGGCCGGCGCCAGTCCCGTCACGAGCGCCGACTTGAACAGCCCCTGGGCGTCCACGACGAGATCGAACACCGGGGATTTCTTCGAAGGTGATTCGGGCAGGCGAGATGGCGGCGAAGCATCCCTCGACGCGCCCCGGCTCTGCCCGCGCCCTCTTACCCTTCCCAGGAATTTTCCTATCTCTTCCCTCGTCTTCGCGGCGCGCCAGGCGCGCCGCCAGCCGCGCGTGTCCACGGGGAGGACGCCGTCCACGTACGCCGCGCCCTCGACGAGCGGCGCGAGCGGGGGCTCGATCGCCCACGTGAGGCGCGCTGCGTCGAGGGAGGTCCGGAGCGCCTTCGCCGCGGGCAGCGCGAAGAGGACGTCGCCGAACGACGAGAGGCGCACGAAGAGGATCTCCATCCGCGCGCTACGTTAGCAGCCGTTGGGCTATGCTTGGCCATGCTCGACTCGCCGGTGCTGGTCCTCAACAAGGGGTTCGCGGCGCTGACCCTGACGGACGTGAAGCGCACCTTCACGCTCTTTTACAAGGGGCACGTGCGCGCGGTCCTCCCGGACTACACGACGTACGCGTGGGACGAGTGGCAGGACGTTCCGGTCCAGCCGGACGACGACGTCGTGACGACGCCGAACCTGGTCCTGAAGGTGCCGCGCGTCGTCCAGCTCCTCTCGTGCGACCGCTCGCCGCGGCACGAGGTGAAGTTCTCGCGCCACAACATCTACATGCGCGACGGCAACCGCTGCCAGTACTGCGGCCGTCGTTTCTCGACGTCCGACCTCTCGCTCGACCACGTGGTCCCGCTCTCGCGCGGCGGTCCGTCGAACTGGGAGAACATCGTCTGCGCGTGCCTGCCGTGCAACGTGAAGAAGGGCAACCGTCTGCCCGAGGAGGCAGGGATGCGGCTGCGCCGCCCGGCGGCAAAGCCGAAGGCGACGCCGCTCGGCCTCATGTCGCCGCACCGGATCCATCCGACGTGGAAGAACTTCCTCGACATGGCGTACTGGAACGTCGAGCTGAAGTAAGGCGCGGCGAGTCCTGCCCGGAGCGGAAATCCCACGCTTAGAGTTCAACCAATGCACGGAATCGTGCAGCCGCCGCGCGGCGCCGCACCCAGGGTCGAAGCCGGGTCGCCCCCTAAACCCTTCTAAGCAAATCTCTTTATGGTTCTCTTCGGGCCCGTTCCGAAGCGCTGGCAGCAGGGTTGCGCTGAGGGGCGTGTCGGCAGACCCCGGGCCGGCCACAGATGAAAGGGGAAAACGGAGGAAGATAATGAAGAAGACGCTTTCCGCTCTCGTCGCTGTCGCCGTCCTGTCGCTCGGCGCCGCGTTCGCCGAGGACAAGCCGGCCGCCGCCGCCGCCCCGAAGGCCGCCCCGGCCGCCACCGCCGCCCCGGCCGCCACGGCCGCCCCGGCTGCCACGGCGTCCACGACGACCCACAAGAAGTCGTCCAAGAAGTCGAAGAAGTCCCACAAGGCGGCTCCCGCCACGACTTCCGCGGCTCCGGCGACCGCCGCTGCGCCCGCCGCCGCGCCCGCCGCGACGAAGTAACTTTCGTCAAAACAGCTTCGAGCTTCACGCCCGGGCTTCGTGCCCGGGCGTTTTTTCTTTCCGGGACGCGGGTTCAGGACGGGCGCTGCGCGAGGCGCGCGAGCGCCTCGGTGACGAAGCCCGGTTCGAGGACCGGCATGTCCACGGCCACGCGGAAGAGGGGGAAGGCGAGTCGCCCGTCGAGCTTGACGGCGTCCTTCTCGGTCGTGACGACCGCCGTGGCCCCGGACTCCTCGGCCGCTTTCTCGATGCGGCCAAGCGCCATCGGTCCGTACGGCTCGTGGTCGCGGAACGCGAGCGCGGCCGCGGGCTCGATTCCGAGGCGCGCGAGCGTCGCGAAGAAAGCCTCCGGGTGCGCGAGGCCCGCGACGGCGACGCACGTCGCGCCGGGCAGGTCGGCGGCCTCCACGGCGAGGCCCGCGCGATCCCGGATCCCGAGGACGCGCGTGGCGGCGTGGTAGACGGGGACGCCGGGCGCCCAGCGCGCGGCGAGCGCGCGGGCCCGTGACGGATCCGCCTGCTCGGTCTTCGTCACGACGAGGAGGTCGGCGCGCGCAAGCGACGCGAGCGGTTCGCGCAGCCGCCCGGCCGGGAGGAGCGCGCCCCCGGCGTCCGGCGAGGCGGCGTCGAGCAGGACGATGTCGAGGTCCCGCTCGAGAGCGACGTGCGAGAAACCGTCGTCGAGGACGTGGAGGGCAATCGAGGGCTGGATCTCCTCGGCCCTCCGGGCGCCGCGCATGCGGCTCGCTTCCGCCACGATTGGAACGGAAGGGAGAGCGCGGGCGAGGAGCGCCGGCTCGTCCCCGGAGTCGCGGACGGACGCGACGGCGCCGGCGCCGTCCGACACGACGACGGTGCCCCGGCTCTTGCGGCCGTACCCGCGCGTGAGGATCGACGGCCGCTGCCCGCGCACGAGAAGCTCGCCGGCCAGCCAGCGCACGAACGGCGTCTTGCCGGTGCCGCCGGCGGCCACGTTGCCGACCGAGAGGACGGGGCGGCCGGCGCGCCGGACGGGCAGGAGGCGATGCCGGTAGGCCGAAAGGCGCGCGGCGACGGCCGCGCCGTACAGCGACGCGAGCGCGTCGAGCGCGATCACGCGGGGGCGCTCCGGTCCAGGAGCTCGAGCGCCGCGGCAGCCGCGCGGGCCGCGGCGCCCGCGCCCGCGGCGAAGAGGCCCCGGGCCGTGTCGGCCGCCCGCGCGCGAATCTCGCCGCCCGCGAGGAGCGCGGCGAGCGCGGCCGCGGCGGCTTCCGCATCCGCGGCGGGAAAGACGGCGCCCTCCGCGGCGTCGACCGTCTCGCGAATGTTCTGAACGGAAGGCCCGACGACGACCGGCGTGCCGGCGCGAAGGGGCTCGAGGACGTTGTGCCCGCCTTTTGGCGCGAACGTCCCGCCGAGGAGCGCGGCGTCGGCGAGCGCGTAGGCCCCGGCGAGCTCTCCCACCGTGTCGAGGACGAGGACGTCCGCCCCGGCTCCCGCCGTGTGCCCGTTCAGCGCGCTTCGGCGAGCGACGCGGAGCCCGGTCTGCGCCGCGAGTCGCACGGCGGCGTCGAAGTCCTCGGGCTGACGCGGCGCGAGGACGAGGAAGAGGGGCGCCTTTTCCGCGAGACGCCGGTGCACGTCGAGGACGAGGGAAATCTCGTCGCCCGCCGCCGAGCCCGCGACGAGGATCGGCCGGCCTCTCGCGAGAGCTCGCGCCTCGGAAGCGAACGCGGGCTCCTGCGGCTCGGGCCGGTCGAACTTCAGGTCGCCGGCGACGCTCACGATCCCGGCGGGGACGCCGATCTCGACGAAGCGCCTCGCGTCGCGAGGCGTGCGTGCGAGGACGCGCGACAGGGCCGACAGCGGTCCGGCGAACAGACCGGAGGCGCGCCGGAAGCGCGCCGCGGATCTCGCCGAAAGGCGCGCATTCGCGAGAAGGACCGGGACGCCGCGGCGTCGCGCCTCGTTCAGAGCGACGGGCCAGAGCTCGGTCTCGACGAGGACGAGGAGGCGCGGCCGCTCGACGTCGAAGAAGCGGCGCACGGCGGAAGGCAGGTCGAGCGGGAAGGGACGCCACGGGAGGCCGGCCGGCCCGGCGCGCCGCGACAGAAGCCCGACGCCCGCGGGCGTCGTCGCGCTCATGAGGAGGGGGAGCCCCGGCCTCGCCCGGGAGAGCTCGGCGGCCAGAGTGAGCGCCACCTCGACCTCGCCGAGAGAGACTCCCTGGATCCAGACTCCGCCCCTGGCCAGACTGGCCCGGTCCGGGAAGAGCCTCGAAAAAATGAGAGGGAAAAGAGGTGCCTGAGCCGGGATGACGGCGCTCAAATCGAGTCCGGACAAGAATTTATGATGCGTCGCCACGCGGTGGCAGATTATACTGCCGAGCGGCCCGGAGGCCGTTTTTCTGGTAGACGAAGACGATCCGTCAAACGTAAGAGAAGCTGAAGCGATGCGTCTCGTCTCGGCCTCTCCGCGTCCCATGGAGCCTGCGTCCGACGCCCCGGGGGAGGGTGTGTCTTCGTCCGGAGCCGCCGGCGCCGAAGCCCGGGCGATCGAGACCGCACTCGCCCTGCGGGCCCAGGAAGGCGACGTCGAGGCGTTCGCGGTTCTCGTCGAGCGCCGGACCCCCGGTCTCGTCGCGTTTCTCCGGCGCATGCTCGGCGACGCCGAGGACGCGCGCGACGTCGCGCAGCTCACGTTCCTGAGGGTCTGGGAGAACATGGGCCGGTACGACCCCGCGTGGGCGTTCTCGACGTGGCTGTTCCGCATCGCGGGAAACCTCGCGATCGACGCGCTCCGCGCGCGCCGCACGCGGCAGCGGACGGAGACGGAGAGCTTTCGCCTCGTGAAGGGCGCGCGGACGAGCGAATCCGACGCTCCCGCCGCTCTGCACCGCGACGACGTGCGGCGGGTGTTCGAGGCCTGCGCGGGCGTCCTGTCCGGGACGCAGCGGCTCGTCTTCGTCCTGCGCGAGTTCGAGGAGCGGGACGGCAAGGACATCGCCGCGATCCTCGAGTGCCGCGAGTCCACGGTCCGGAACCACCTCTTCCAGGCCCGCCGCCTCCTGCGCGACGAGATCCGGAAGCGGTATCCCGAGTACACGTCCGGTTTCTAGGTTTTTCGTTTCTGGTTTTTCGGAAAGTTCTTCTGAGGGGAAAAGAGATGGCGAGGGACGGCAAGGGCAGAGACGGCGCGACGGGTTGCCCGGAGGCCCCTCGTGTGCTTCTCGCGGTCCGCCAGTCCCTTTCAGAAGAAATCTCTCCTTCCCCGGATACTCTCCCTGGTCTCCCCTCCGACTTGAAGCGGCACCTCGCGTCATGCGCCTCGTGCGCCGCCGAGGCAACCGCCCTCGATCCCACGCTCCTTTTTGCGCCGCTCGCCGCGTCCGTCTCGCCCGAGCCGGCGGCCGCCGGCCGGCGGCCCGCTCCGCCCGTCGCCGAGGACGCACGCCGCGTCGCGGACGGAGTCCTCGAGGAAATCCGCCGCCGCGTCCGCGTGACGCCCGCCGCGTCCGCGCGGCCTGCCGCAGCCTGGTGGCGCTCCCGGCGCCTCGCGCAGGCGGCCGCGCTCGCCGCCCTCGCGGGGGGCCTCGCGGGCCTCGTTCGCTGGGAGCAGACGCGCCCCGCCGAGACGATCGCCGCGGCGCCCGCGACGGCGGGAGCCTCGGCCTCGGCCCCGTCCGACGCGCCCGCGCGTCCGCTCATCGAGGGCGTGCTCGATCCGCGCGCCCGCGTCTACGAGTTCACCGCGGCGACGCCGCAGGAGCCGGCGATCGTATTCGTCGCGAACCCGAACGCGGACCTGTGACGTGACCGTGCGAAGCCCGCTTTCCCTGCGCGCCGCCGCTGCCGCCCTCGCCGCGGGCGCCCTCCTCACGGTCCTCGTGCTCCCCGCCGTTCCGGCTGCGGGCGCTCCCCCCGTCGTCGTCGTCCGGGTCTTCGGGCTCAAGCACCGCCCGGCGGACGAGGCGCTCCAGCTCGTGCGCCCGGTCCTCTCGGACGCGGGCTCGGTGATGCTCGAGCCGAAGACGAACGAGATCACCGTCCGCGACACGGCCGCCTCGGTCGAGCGCGCGGCGCAGGCGATCGCGTCCTACGACGTTCCCTTGCGGGGCGTCGACGTGAGGGTGACGCTCCTCAAGGCGGCCTCCGACCCGAACCCGCCGCCCCGTGCCGAGCTCCCCGCGGAGATTCGCGGGATCGGGGAACGGCTCAAGAAACTCTTCAACGTGACCGATTTCACGCGTCTCGACTCCGTGGTCGTGCGCGGCGCCGAGGGCCAGCGCGTCGCCTGGGTGATCGGTGTGAACTACCACCTCCAGTTCTTCCTCGAGCCGTCGCGCGACGGGAGGCGTCTCCAGTTCCGCGACCTTTCGCTCGAGAGGGTCCGCCGCGAAGGCGGCAAGGAGGTGCGCGGGGAGATCCTCAGGACGACGATCAACGTGAACATGGGACAGCCGTACATCCTCGGCGTCGGCAAGGACGAGGCCGCCAGGGGAGCGCTCTTCCTCGTCCTTTCGCCGGAGTGGTCGAAGCCGGGTCCGGGGATCGTCGTGAACTGATGGCGACGTACGTCTGCAGGCTGGGACTGTCGTTTTTCGGGAGTGAGGCCTGATGGCGACGTACGTCTGCAGGCTGGGACTGCCCGACGGCGCCATCGCGGTGCGCACGATCGAGGCGGCGAACGAGGGCGTGCTCCGCGACGAGATCGCGCGTCTGAACGCGCGCGTCTTCTCCGTCAAGGTCACCGGGGACGCCTCGAGCGCGCTCGCGCCCCCGCGCGGCGCGGCGCTCCCGCGGCTGTCCTTCGGGTCGCGGCGGCCGGTGAAGGCCTCCGAGTTCGTCGTCTTCAACCAGGAGCTCGTCGCGCTCCTGAAGGCCGGCCTTCCGATCGTCGCCGGTTTCGAGATCCTTCTCGAACGCCAGGAAAACCCGCGTTTCAAGCGGATCCTCATCGACATCCGCGAGCAGCTCGTCTCGGGCGTCGCGCTCTCGGACGCGTTCCTCTCGCACGGGGACGTCTTTCCCCGCCTCTACGCAACGTCGCTCAAGGCCGGCGAGCGGTCCGGCGAGGTCGAGAAGGTCCTGAGACGGTACCTCTCGTACCAGAAGATCCTCGCGGCGCTCCGCCGGAAGGTCACGGGAGCCCTCGTCTACCCGGCTGTCCTGATCGGCCTCTCGATCGGGCTCGTCACGATCCTCATGACGTACGTGATCCCGCGCTTCCGCGAGTTCTTCGCGGGCTTCGAAGCGGGCCGGCTCCCGCTCATCACGCGGGTCGTCATCGGGACCGCGGACTTCCTGAGGTCGAACATCCTCTTCGTCGCCGCCGCGCTGTTCGTGGGCTCCGTCGTCTTCACGCGCTGGAAGGCGACCGATTCCGGCCGGCTCGGCTGGGACGGGTTCCTTCTGAAGTTGCCGCTCGTCGGCACGATCCTCCAGGAGTTCGCGCTCTCGCAGTTCGCGCGCTCGCTCGCGACGCTCGTCGGCGCGGGCACGCCGGTCGTGCCCGCGCTCGAGATCGCCGCCGGCGCCGTCGCGAACCGGAGGATCTCGGGCGCCGTGGCATCGGTCGTGCCGCGCGTGCGCGAGGGCGCCGAGGTGTGGCGGAGCCTCGAGTCGACCGGCGTCTTCACGTCGCTCGCGATCGAGATGATCAAGGTCGGCGAGGCGACCGGCGCGCTCGAGGAGATGCTCACGAACGTGTCCGACTTCTACGACGAAGCCATCGAAGCGCTGCTCGGGCGCATCGTGACCCTCATCGAGCCGATCATCCTCGTCGTGATGGGCGCCGTCGTCGCGACGCTGCTCCTCTCGATCTACCTCCCGATGTTCACGATCCTCTCGAACATCAAGGCCTGACATGAGCACTGCCCGAGCCGCATCCGCCGACGCCGCCATCCCGCGCTTCCTCGACGCGGCCTCCGAGGAGACGCGCGCCCGGCAGCTCGCCGAGCGGCTGGGCCTCCCGTACGTCGACCTCTGGACCTTCCGGATCGACGCGGAGGTCTTCCGGTCGATCCCGCTCGAGTGGATGCTTCGCTTCGAGTTCGTGCCGGAGCGGCGCGACGACGGGACGCTCTCGGTCGTGATGGCGGACCCCTCGGACGTCGTCAAGCGCGACGAGCTCGAGGCGCTGCTGAAGGCGCGCCTCAAGGTCAAGGTCGGATCGCGCGCGGCGCTCCAGGACATCCTCCAGAAGTCCGATTCGACGCAGCGCGTCCTCGAGGAAGCGACCGAGGAGTTCCGGATGCAGGTCGTCCGCGAGGACGAGGAGGGCCAGGAGGTCCTCTCGATCGACCGCATCACGGCCGATGCGAGCCCGATCATCAAGCTCGTCGACTCCGTCCTCTTCAACGCGATCCAGCGGCGGGCGTCGGACATTCACATCGAGACCCAGGAACACGTCGTCGTCATCAAGTACCGCATCGACGGCGTCCTCTATCCGGCGATGGAGCCGATCGACAAGAAGCACCACCAGACGATCATCAGCCGCATCAAGGTCATGTCCGAGCTCGACATCGCCGAGAAACGGGTCCCGCAGGACGGCCGCTTCAAGGTGCGCGTCAAGGGCCGGACGATCGACTTCCGCGTTTCGATCATGCCGACGGTCCACGGCGAGGACGCGGTCATCCGCATCCTCGACAAGGAGTCCGCGAACGCCGAGTTCAAGAACCTGCGCCTCGACGTCCTCGGGATGGACCCCGAGACGATGAGGAGGCTCAGGAAGTTCATCCGTGAGCCATACGGGATGGTCCTCGTCACCGGGCCGACGGGCTCGGGGAAGACGACGACGCTCTACGCGTGCCTGTCCGAGATCCAGTCCGTCGAGGACAAGATCATCACGATCGAGGATCCCGTCGAGTACCAGCTCCGCGGCATCACGCAGATTCCGGTGAACGAGAAGAAGGGGCTCACGTTCGCGCGCGGCCTGAGGTCGATCCTCCGGCACGACCCGGACAAGGTGATGGTCGGAGAGATCCGCGACGAGGAGACGGCGCAGATCGCGGTCCAGGCCGCGCTCACGGGACACCTCGTCTTCACGACAGTCCACGCGAACAACGTCGTGGACGTCCTCGGGCGGTTCCTGAACATGAAGGTCGAGCTCTACAACTTCGTCTCGGCCCTGAACTGCATCCTCGCGCAGCGCCTCGTCCGGAAGATCTGTCCGCACTGCAAGGAGCCGTTCGTGCCGACCGCGCAGCTCCTCGAGGAATCCGCCCTCGACCCCGGAAAACTCAAGGGCATCACGCTCTACGAGGGGCGCGGCTGCCTCGAATGCAATGGCACGGGGTTCTTCGGCCGGATGGCGATCACGGAGCTCCTCGATCTGTCGGACCAGATCCGTGCCCTCATCCTCGACAAGCGCCCCGCGGCCGAGATCAAGAAGGCGGCCCAGAGCGAAGGCATGGCGTTCCTGCGCGAAAGCGCGATCAAGAAGGTCCTCGCGGGAGAGACGACGCTCCGGGAGATCAACAAGGTGACGTTCGTTGAGTGAGAAGAACCCGTTCTCGAGGGCCTTCTGGCGCTCGCCGCGCCCGCCGCACGCGTTCGTGCTCGGGCGCGACCGGCTCGTTTACGTCGGCCCGCAGGAGACCGCGAAGAGAAAAGCGGCGCTCGGCGCCGCGCCGGCGCTGCGCGTCGTTTCGCGGTCTCTTCCCGAGGAGGCCTTCGTCGACGGCCCTGGCGACATCCCCGTCGCGGGCCCGGCCGTCGCGGGCGCCCTCCAGCGCCTCCTTGCCGAGGTCGGCGTGAGGATCGCGGCCGCCTGTCTCGTCGTTCCCGACGGTTTTGCGAAGCTCCTCGCCCTCGACGTCGAAGACGCCGACGCGCACCCGCGCGAGACGGAAGACGTCGTCGCGTGGAAGTTCGGCCGCACCTTCGGCGAGCCTGCTCCGCCCCTGCGCCTCTCGTGGCTCTCGGCCGGGCCCGGCGCGGCGGGGACGCGCGTTCTCGCGCTCGCCGTGCCCGAGCCCGCCGCGGCGTCCTGGGAGGCGCCGTTCGAGAAGGCGGGAATCCGCATCGGTGCGCTCGAGACGGGCGCCTTCGCCGTCTCGGCGCTCGCGAAGGCGGCCCCCGCGGGGGAGTCGTTCCTCGTGTGGGCGGACGGCGGCACGGCGACGGCGCTTTTCTTCGTGAACGGCGCTCTGCGTTTCGCGCGCACGAGGCCCGTCTTCGGCGACGCGGACGAGGCCCTCCACGAGATCCGGCTCGCGGCCTCGTACCTCGGGAACGGCGGCGGCGACGATCTGGCCGCCCCGTGCACGGCGGGGCCCGAGGGCTCGGCCGTCGTGGAGGCTCTCGACGCGTTTCGCAGGGGCCGCGGCCTCGCCGGTCCGTCACCCCTCGCGCTCCGCGCGCTCGTCCCGGGCGCCAGCGTCGCGCCGGCCGCCTCCTCGTCCGACCCGGCGGTCCTCATGGGACTCGGCGCCCTCGCGGGAGACCGCTGACATGGCGCGCCGCTTCAACCTCTCCCGCCGGCCGTTCGTCGACACACGCCCCCCGAACCTCACGGCGGGCGTCCTCGCCGTCCTCGTCCTCGGCGTCTCGTTCGTCGCGGCGCGGACGGTCGTCCGCTACTTCGACGATTCGCGCCGCACCCGTGAGGCGATCGCCGGCCTCAGGGCCGACATCGAGCGCCTCGAGGGCGAACGCGCGCGGGCGGAGGCCTCGCTCGCCCGCGTCGACATCCCGGCGCTCACGGCGGACGTCGAGGAGGCGAACGCGATCGCGCTCCGCCGCGCGTTCTCGTGGACGCGGTTCCTGACGCGCCTCGAGAAGACGCTTCCGGACGGCGTCAGGATCTCGATGATCTCGCTCCAGAAGGCCGCCGGCCCGTCCGGGGCGGGGACCGGCCTCCAGAACGCCGCCGGCGAGACCGTGAACGTCGGCCTCACTCTGATCTCGCGCGACCCGGACGGCCTGCCGGCGACGATTCGCGCGTTCTACAAGTCGCCGTGGTTCGAGCGTCCGTCCCCCGCGAGCGAGGACCGGGGCGAGAAAGGCGTGCCGGAGGGCCGGCGTCTCGTTCTGACCGTCCGCTACCGGGACGTCGAAGGCCGGCCCGCCGGCCCGGGGGGGGCGCCGTGAGCGCGCCGTCGGCCTCTCCGGCGGTGTCCGCCACGCGGGCGCGCGCTTCGGCCGCCCTGCGTGCGGCGTTGGACCGCTTGCGCGGCCCGCACGCGTCGGCGTGGGCCGTGAAAGCGCCGCTCATCGCGGTTCTGGCCGTCGTCCTCGCCTTGGGGATCTCGGTCCTCGTGACGTACCACGGGTTCTACGACGCCCGCGTGCGCGCCCTCGAGACGACCCGCGCGGAGCTCGCGGCGCGCCGCGACGAGGCGGCGGCCGCCACGGAGAAGGTCAAGGCGTCCGAGCAGCGCCTTCGCGCGGTGCAGCGCGACCTCGAGTCGTTCAACAGGGACGTCCTCGGAACGCGGAAGGAGCGGCTCGCAGCGATCATCGAGGACGTCTACAGCCTCACGCAGAAGGCCGGCCTCGTGCCGGGCCAGATCTCGTACACGACGGACGACGCGCAGGGCGTCGAGCGGCTCGGGCTGGTTTTCAACGTCCAGGGCCGGTACGCGGACCTCAAGAAGCTGCTGTTCTCGTTCGAGAACAATCCGCGCTTTCTCCTCGTCGAGACGATCGGCGTCTCGACGGACGACAAGGATCCGGACTCCCTCCGGCTGAACATCGCCGTCGCGCACTACTTCCGGCCCGAGAACCCGGCCGCCCGCCGCGCGCCCCGGGCCGGCGTCGCGCGCGCCGCGCGCCCGGCGGCCACGGAGCCCGTGAAGCCGGCGCCGAACGCGGGGGTGCCCGATTGAGCGCGACCGTGCCGCAGCCGAAGACGCGCACGCGGCTGCTCCTCGTCCTTTTCGCCGTCGCGGCCGCGGCAGCCGCGCTGACGTGGTGGCCGACGGGCACGGACGACGCGCCCGCCGGGACCCCGGGAGCCGGGCGTGCGCGAATCGCCCGCGGGCCGGCCGACCCGTCCTCGGTCCCCGACCTCGCGCAGATCCCGCCGAGGGGCGCGGCCGCCGGAGACGTGAGCCGCAACGTCTTCCGGTTCTACGACAAGCCCACGCCCACGCCCACGCCCCTCCCGACGCCGCGCCCGACGCCGATCCTCCCGGGCTCGCCGCTTTTCGTCGGCCCGATGCCGATCGCGCCGACTCCGACTCCGACCCCGATCGTCCCGCCCGCGATTCCGTACAAGGTGATCGGGAAGTTCGGCGAGCGCGATCATCCGATCGTGGCGCTGGAGGAGGGGGGACGAATCATCAACGCCCGCGAGGGTGACGTCGTCGACTCGAAGTTCAGGATCCAGAGGATCAACCGCGAGTCCGTCGACATCTCGTTCCCGGGTCTTCCGCCCGAGATCACCCGCAGGATCCCGATCCCGCTGCCATGACACGGCACGCCGAAGGACATCGCATGACGACGACCCCTCACGACCGCGACCCCCGCCGCCGCACGCGCCTCCAGGCGCTCGCGGCGTCCGCCACGCTCGCGATCGCTCTCGCCGTTTCCGGCTGCGCCTCCTCGCGCGCCGCGCAGGAAGCCCAGCGTGAGGAATCGCGCGAGCACTGGGACCTCGCCGTCCTCGCCTGGGAGCACGCCGTCGCCCTGGAGCCGACGGTCACCGAGCTCCGGATCGGCCTCCTGCGGGCGAAACTGAAGGCCGCGCAGATCCACTACGAGCGCGGGCGCGTCCACCGCAACTCCGGCCAGCTCGACATGGCCCTCGCCGAGCTCGAGCAATCGATCGCGCTCGACCCGACGAGCGACGCCGTCCAGCAGGAGCTCCGGAAGACGAAGGCCGACATGGAGGCAAGGGCCCGGGAAAACGCGGGCGGCACGCCGGTCGAAAAAGCGAAGGCCCGGACGCGCGGGATGCGCGGGGCTCCGCCGATGCTGAACCCGTCGTCGACGAAGCCGATCGACGTCGCGTTCCCGCCCGACACGAACATCAAGAAGATCTACGCCGCGCTCGGCGCCGCCGCGGGCATCAACGTCATCTACGACCCGCAGCTCAAGGACGACAAGTTCACCGTGGAGCTCAGGGGCATGACGTTCCAGAAAGCCCTCGAGACGACCATGCGGCAGGCCGGGCACTTCTACAAGGTCATCGACGAGAAGACGATCCTGATCGCGCAGGACACGCAGCAGAACCGCAAGGAGTACGAAGACCTCGTCATCCGCACGTTCTTCCTGTCGAACGGCGACGTGAAGGACGTCTCGCAGATGGTCCGGTCGATCCTCGACCTCCGCCGCCTCGCGGTGATCCCGCAGCTCAACGCGGTCGTCATTCGCGACACGGCGGACAAGGTCGCGGTCGCCGAGCGCCTCATCGAGGTGAACGACAAGGCGAAGTCGGAGGTCGTCGTCGACGTCGAGCTCCTCCAGATCAACACCGAGCAGGTCGTCGACCTCGGCGCGCGTTACGCGCGGACCGTCACGGCGACCGTCGTTCCCGGCGCGGGAAGCGGAGGGACGACCGCGCCGACGCAGCTTCCGTGGAACGCGATCAAGAGCCTCGGGATCAACGACTTCATGTTCACGGTCCCTTCGATCACGTTCAGCTTCATCAAGGACAACACGGACGCCGAGCTGCTCGCAAAGCCGCAGCTGCGCATCGCCGAGGGCGAGAAGGCCCAGCTCGTGATCGGCGACCGCTACCCGATCCCCGTCACGACGATCAACACGCAGCAGGCCGTCGGCGGGACGGGCATCGTCCCGATCACGTCCTTCCAGTACCAGGACGTCGGGATCAAGATCGACATGGAGCCGCGCGTCCACCACAACAAGGAGGTCTCGCTCAAGCTCACGATCGAGGTCTCGCAGATCGACGGCCAGGTCACGGCTTCCGACGGAACGCAGCAGCCGATCATCGGGACGCGCACGATCACGTCCACGATCCGCCTCAAGGACGGCGAGACGAACTTCCTCGCCGGCCTCATCCGCAAGGACCTTTCGAAGACGAAGAACACGATCCCGTTCCTCGGCGACCTCCCGTTGATCGGCCAGCTCTTCACGGCGAACGCGACCGACAACAAGCGGACCGACCTCTTCCTGACGCTCACGCCGCACATCATCCGGTCGCCGCAGATCACGGACGAGGACCTCGTCCCGATCTGGGTCGGGACGGAGAACAACGTCTCGTTCTCGGGCCTCAACACGCGCCTCGAGTCGCCGAACGCGACGGGCTCGCCGTTCGACGCGCCGCCGGCCGCGGCGCCGCCGGCGCCCGCCCGGTCCGTCGCATCGCCCGCGCCGGCGTTGAACATCCCGCAGGGCGGAATGCCGAACGACCCGTTCAAGCGGCCGGTCACGGCGCCGACGCCGGCCCCCGTGACGCCGCAGACGCGGTCGATGGCCGCGCCGACGACGGCTTCCTCCGCGATGGCGGCCGCGGCCGAGACATCGTCCGCTGCGGCGGCCGCCGTCGCGCCGGAAACTCCCTCGGCCGCGCCGAAGACGGCAGCCGCTTCGGCCGTTCCGGCAGCCGCCGCGCTCTCGCTCGAGGCGACATCCGCTCAGGTCGCGCCCGGCGAGGTGTCCGTCGTGAACCTGACGGGCGTGTCGGGCCTCGCGCCGCTCTCGGCCCTCGAGCTGACGGTCGAGTGGGACCCCTCCGTGGCCGAGGTCACGGGCATCGCGCCCGGCGCATGGCGGAACACGGACGACGCCGCGTCGGTCCGGTTCGAAGCGGACCGCACGGCCGGACGGGCGCACCTCCATTTCGCGCGCACGGATTCCGGCGGTCTGCCCGACGGCATCCTCGCGAAGCTCGCCGTGCGGGGGGTCGCGCCCGGCACGACCCTCGTTCGCGCGACGGCGGGGGCGGCGGCGACGGCGCGCGGGCCGGCGGCGGCGCCCGTCGTCGAGGCGGCGCCCTTCACGGTGAAGCCCGCGTCATGACCCTCACGGCCCGTTCGCGCCGCGGTTATTCGCTCGTCGAGCTCGTGATCGTCTGCGCGTGCATCCTCATCCTGACGGCGATGATCGTGCCCGTGACGCGCCTCGGCGTGACGCGCCAGAAGGAGATGGAGCTCCGCGAGGCGCTCCGGACGATGCGGTCGGCGATCGACGACTTCAAGCGCCTGTCCGACCAGGGCCTCATCCCGGTCGACCTCGACACGGAGGGCTACCCGAAAACGCTCGACAAGCTCGTCGAGGGCGTCGACCTCGTCGGACAGGTCAAGAAGAAGAAACGGTTCCTGAGGAAGATCCCGCTCGACCCGATGACGGGGAAGGCCGAGTGGGGCCTCAGGAGCTACCAGGACGAACCCGACGCGCGCTCCTGGGGCCGCCAGAACGTCTACGACGTGTACTCTCTCTCGCCCCTGATCGCGCTCGACAAGACGAAGTACAAGGACTGGTGAGCATGAGACACGGAAAGGGCTTCACGCTCGTCGAGCTCCTCGTCGTCATGGCGATCCTCGGGATCCTCGTGGCGGTCGCCGTCCCGCAGCTGCAGCTTGCGCCGATCCGCGCCAAGGAGGCGGCGTTGCGCGAGGACCTCTTCACGTTCCGGACCTGTCTCGACCAGTTCTATGCGGACAAGGGTCACTACCCCGATACGATCCAGACGCTCGTGACGGAGAAGTACATCCGGAAGGTTCCGGTCGATCCGTTCACGAAGTCGGCCGACTCGTGGGTGCCCGTCATGGAGGAGCTGGACTCGTCCGACACCGCCTCGGCGGACCAGCAGCCGGGCGTCATCGACGTCAAGAGCGGCTCGAAAGAGATCTCGCGGATCGACAAGACGCCGTACAACACGTGGTGAAGGTCATGCGCGTCCCGAAGGGCTACACGCTCGTCGCACTCATGGTCGGGCTGACGGTCATGTCGATCCTGATCGCGGCCGTGCTTCCGCTCGCGTCCACGGAGGCGCAGCGCGACAAGGAGGACGAGCTCATCTTCCGGGGTTTCCAGTACGCCGAGGGCATCCGCACGTTCCGGCGCCGCTACGGGCGTTACCCGAACACGCTCAAGGAAATGTTCGAGCTGCGCCCGCGCACCCTCCGCAAGCTCTGGAAGGACCCCATCACGAACTCGGACAAATGGGGGATCGTCTCGCTGACGACGGGCGCGCCGCTTCCCGGGACGACCGCGCCGGCTCCGCCGGGCGGCGGAAGCATGGCGGTCCCGACGCCCGTCCCGACGGCGGCTCCCACGCCCGGCTTCGGCGCGCCTCCCGCGACGACGACCGGGCCCGTCGCGGGCGTCTACTCGCTCTCGAAGAAGAAGGCGTTCCGCCTCTTCAACGGGCGGGACACGTACAACCAGTGGCAGTTCACCGAGCAGACCCTGATGAACCAGGGGCCGGCCGTCCCGGCGGGGCCTCCGGGGCCCGGGATCGGGAAGTGACCGGCGGAAGACCGCCGCGCACGGCCGGCGCGAGGAGCCGCGCCGCGAGGTCCTGCCCGGACTCGGACCAGTGGATTCCCGTCGGCAGGAAGAGGTGGGCGCCCGAGGCCGCCTCGCTGCGGAAGCCCGGCAGGAGGTCGACGAACGGGATGCCCCTGGCCTCGCTCGCCGTGCGAACGAGCCGGAAGCCGTCCTCGTCGAATGCGTCCTCCGGGAGGCCGTAAATCCTGAGGAGGCGCGCTCCGACCCGGGGCTCGGCGAGGAAGCGCGGCGGCACGGAGAACACGCCGAACGGCACGCCGAGCGAAGCCGCCTCGTCCCTGACGGCGCCGAGAAGCGCGAACGTGAGCGCGAACTCGCCGGCGCGCGAGGAGGGCGGGACCTTCAGCGACAGGTCGACCGAGACGGGCCTCTCCTCCGTTGATCTCCCCGCGCCGCGTCCGGCCGAGGCGAGGCCGTTCTCGAGGAGCGACCAGAGGTGGGACGACGACGCGAGGGACGCGTCGATCCTCGCGAACGTCGAGGGCGCGGAGAATCCAGCCGGAGGATGGAGAACGAGCTTGCCGCCCTCGAGCGTGAACATGGGCTTCGGAAGCCCGTAGATGAAGTCGCTCGCATTCTCCATGACGTCGTTCCAGAAGAAGCCGAGGAGGACGAGGTCGGGCGAGAGCGTGCGGCCCCATCGGCGCAGTGTCAGGAGCTCCTGGTCCGTGCCGTAGCCCGGCACTCCGAGGTTCACGATCTCGAAACCGGGGCCGAGGTGCGCGGCGAGGCGGCGCGTGAGCGTCCCCTCCTGCGGGACGCCGCTTCCGAAGACGAACGAATCGCCGAGCACGACGACGCGGTACGCGCCGGGCGCCTTCGCCGCGGCGTGGGGGCCGTCGCGGAAGCCGGCCGCGTTCGTCGTCAGCCCGTTCTCCCAGGGGGCCGAGCCCGTCGTCCAGGCGAGGTCGGGCTTGAGCGTCCAGCCGATCTCCGGGTCGCGGCGTGTGATCGGGCCGCCCGCATCCGCCGCGCGGTAAGCCTCGCGGAGGGGCTGGGGGAAGAACGCCCTGAGCCCCGCTTCGGCCGCCGCGACGGCGACAGCGAGGGAGACGGCCGCCAGGAGGGCGTTCGCGAGGACACGTCGGCTGAGGTTCAAGCCCGGAAGCCCCCCGCCGCGATTGTCGGGCGGCGGGGCGCCGGGGACAAGCGCCGATTAGAATCGGGCGTGCAGGTGCGGAGGCTCTCGGACGGGACCGCGGTGTGGCTGGACCCGATGCGCGACGTGAAGAGCCTCGCCCTCGGGATCTACGTGGCCGCCGGCTCCGCGGACGAGGCCCCCGGCGAGCGTGGCGCGACGCACTTTCTCGAGCACCTCCTCTTCAGGCGGACGCGGCGGCGCTCCGGCGCCGCGATCGCGCGGATCACGGACCGGCTCGGCGGCGACTGCGACGCCTACACGACGAAGGAATGCGTCGCCTTTCACGCGCGCGTCCCGGCCGCGCGCGCGGCGGAGGCCGTCGACCTCCTCCTCGACCTCACCGCCGCCCCCGCGTTCACGGCCGCGGACGTCGAGGTCGAGCGCGGCGTCATCCTCGAGGAGATCGCCGAGGCCCACGACGTGCCCGACGACCTCCTGCACGACACGCTCGTGCGGGCCCTGTGGCCGGCGCACGACCTCGGCGCCCCCATCTTCGGGACGAAGGAGTCCGTGTCCGCCCTCGCGCGCGTGCGGCTCGCCGCGCGCTTCAAGGCGATCTTCCGGCCCGAACGCACGCTCGTCGTCGCGGCCGGGGCGCTCGACGCGGACCGCCTCGAGAGGATCCTCGAACGAGGACGCGCGCGGAGGCCGGCGCCGGCTCCCGCGGACGTCCGCCCGCCCGGAAGCGCTCCGCGCACCGTGCGCTGCTCGGTCGCGCTCCCGCGGGCGGACCTCGGCCAGGCGCACCTCGTCGTGGGTTCGGCGGCGCCGCTCCGGTGGGCCGATCCGCGCGTCCCCGCGGCGTGGATCGCCGCCGAGGTCCTCGGCGGCGGGGTTTCGTCGCGCCTCTGGAGGGACGTGCGCGAGCGCCGCGGCCTCGCGTACCACGTGGGCGCGCACGTCTCGCTTCACCGCGACGCGGGCCTCGCCCTCATCACGGCCGCGACGCATCCGAAGAACCTCGCGCGCCTCGTGAGGACGACGGGTCGCGTCCTCGGGCGCCTCCTCCGCGACGGCGTCACGCGCGCCGAGCTCTCCCGCGCGAAGAACCAGTTCGCGGCGGAGGCCGCGCTCGCGCAGGAATCCACGGCGTCGCGCCGCGAGGCCGCCGCGCGCGCGTGGCTCTCGCGCGGGCGCCCGTACCCCACGGAGGAGTACCTCGCGGACGTCGAGCGGGTGACGGCCGACGGCGTCGCCGCGGCCGCCCGTCTCCTGTGGGCCGGCTCGAGGCGCGTCGGCCTCGGCGTCGCCGGTCCGATTCCGGAGGCGAAGGCGCGCGACGTCGCGCGCGCGCTCGCCGACGATTTCGAGCGGGAGATCGCCGCGTGAGGCCGGGCGAGGAGATCGCCGTGCGATTCACGGTCGCCGAGGAGTTCCGCGACCTCGCGCCGCCGCTCTACGCGTCGCCGGACGCGGCCGGGGCGGACCTCAGGGCCGCGGTCTCCGAGCCGATCGTCGTTCTCCCCGGTGCCCGCGCTCTCGTCCCGACCGGGCTGACGCTCGAGATCCCGCGCGGGTTCGAGGCGCAGGTCCGCGCGCGCTCCGGGCTCGCGCTCAAGAAGGGGCTCGCGCTCGCGAACGGCGTCGGGACGATCGACGCCGACTACCGCGGCGAGGTGGGCGTGATCGTCGTGAACCTCGGGAACGAGCCCGTCGCGATCGCGCGCGGCGAGAGGATCGCGCAGCTCGTCCTCGCTCCGGTCGCGCGTGCGATCTTCACGAACGCCCCCCGTCTCGGGGAAAGCGCCCGCGGCTCGGGCGGCTTCGGGAGCACGGGCTCGTGAGCGCGCCCTCCACACTGTCCATCGCGTTCCTCGGCTCCGGCTCGTCGGGCAACTGCGCGGTCGTGCGCTGCGGCGCGACGGCCGTCCTCGTCGACGCCGGGCTCTCGCTCCGCGAGACGAAGCGGCGTCTCGCGCTGCGCGGCGTCGCGCTCTCCGACGTCGCGGCGGTTCTCCTGACGCACGAGCACTCCGACCACGTCTACGGCGCGCTCGCCCTCTCGAGGAAAGGCGGCCTGACGGTCTACGCGACGGCCGGAACGGCGGACGCCGCGGGGTTCCCGGGGCCGCTCTTCGCGGACGTGAGGACCGTGCGCGGCGGGCGGGACCTCGCGATCGGCGACCTCCACGTGCGGGTCACGTCGACGCCGCACGACGGCGTCGAGTCCGTCTGCTACACGTTCGCGGACGCCGCGGGCCGCCGCATCGGCATCGCGACGGACCTCGGGCACCTTTCCCGGCAGGTTCTCGACGCGCTCCGGAACTGCGACGTCCTCGGCCTCGAGGCGAACCACGACGAGGACCTCCTGCGCGAGGGGCCGTACCCGGCCGTCCTCAAGCGGCGCATCCTGTCGGACGTGGGGCACCTCTCGAACGAGGCGGCCGCCGAGGGGCTCCGGGCGCTCGTCGGGCCGCGGACACGCGCGGTGACGGCCCTTCACGTTTCGCGGCACAACAACACCTATCCTCTCGCCGAGCGCGTCTTCCGGGAGGCGCTCTCGGACGTCGGCGGAGGGGCCGCTCTCGCGGTCGCGCGGCACGACGTCCCGACGGAATGGACCACGGTCTCACAGGAGGCGGCATGACGGTTCTCGTGAAGGTGATGCTCAAGGGCGGCGTCCTCGACCCGCAGGGCAAGGCGATCGCGGACGCCCTCCACCGCCTCGGGTACACGTCCGTCGCGGACGTGCGCGCCGGGAAGCTGTTCCGGATCGAGGTCGACACGGCCGATCCCGGCCACGCGCGCGAGGTCGGCCGCGAAATGGCGCGGCAGCTCCTCGCGAATCCCGTCATCGAGGACTTCGAGGTCTCGCTCGAAACGGCCGCCGCCGCGGGAGGCTCCCGGTGAGCACGGCCCGGGCGCCGCGCGTCGCCGTCGTCGTCTTCCCGGGCAGCAACTGCGACGAGGACGCCGCGGTCGCGGCGCGGACGACGCTCGCGGCCGACGTGAGGATGGTCCGCTACGACGAGCGCACGCTCGGCGACCCGGACCTCGTGATCCTGCCCGGGGGCTTCTCGTACGGCGACTACCTGAGGAGCGGCGCCATGGCGCGGTTCTCGCCCGTGATGGAGTCCGTCGCGGCGTTCGCCGCACAGGGCGGCGCCGTCCTCGGGATCTGCAACGGCTTCCAGATCCTCTGCGAGGCGGGCCTCCTCCCGGGCGCGATGCTCCGGAACGCGGGCCTGCGTTTCGTGTGCCGCGATGTGTGGCTGCGCGTCGAGTCCAAGCGGACGCCGTTCACGCTCGCGATCAACCGGGGCGACGTCCTCAGGATGCCGATCGCGCACGGCGACGGGAACTGGACCGCGGACCCGGACGTCTTCGCGGAGATGAAGGCGCGCGACCAGGTCGTCTTCCGCTACGTGAGCGCGGACGGCACGCAGGGCGGGGCCGCGAACCCGAACGGCGCCCTCGACGACGTCGCGGGGATCTGCAACGTGGAGGGGAACGTCGTGGGCCTCATGCCGCATCCGGAGCGGGCGTCGGACGCCGTGCTCGGAGGGACGGACGGAGCGCGGCTCTTCAAGTCCTTCGCGACGACGCGCCTCGCGATGCAGGTCCCGTAGGCGCCGTTCAGCGCGTCTTCATCCACGCGACGCACTTCTCGACCTCGGCGCGCATCGCGGCGGGGGAATCCGCCCGGTACGGCGCGCCGTGCCCCGGCAGAACGCGCGTGAAGTCGAACGCGAGGAGCTTCTCCATCGACCGGATCGTCTCCGGCCACGAGTACCAGTTCGCGTCGCGAAACGCCACGAGGTGCCCGCGCCGCTCCGACCACGCGAGGTGGTCGCCCGTGAAGAGGACGCTCTTCCACAGGAGGACCGCGTGCCCGCGCGTGTGGCCGGGCGTCGGGATCGCGAGGAGGTCGTCCGCGAGGGCAACGGGCTCCGTTCCCTCGAGCGTCCGCTCGGGCGGCTCGCCGAGGGCCGAGGCGTCCCTTGCGTGGATGACGCGCGCGGCGCCGAAGCGCGCGCGAATCGCCGCGTGGTCCGCGACGTCGTCGCGGTGCGTGAGGAACATCGCCGAGACGCCGCCGAGCTCCTCGAGCCGCGCGAGGAGCGGCGCGGCCGCGCGCGGCGAATCCACGAGGACGTTGCCCGCGTTGCGCCGGATCAGCCAGCTCCACGCGCCGAACGACTTCTCGGACGTGTAACCGCAGAAAAAGACGCCGTTTCCGACGGGCTCGGGGAACGACCGCGACGCCCGCCGCGTTCCCTCGGCGCGGCCCCGCGTCCCGATCGACCCGGTCGGGCACGCGACGAGGGCCTGCAGGGCGCGGGCTTCCTCTCCGGGCGTCTCCGGCTGGCGGGCGACGAACGAGTGGCCGTCGCCCTGCCCGAAGACCTCGGGCTGCATCTGCCGGCACGTCGCGCAGTCGATGCACGTCGAGTCTACGTAGAGGTCGCCGGGGACGTTCGCCGGCAGGCGCAGGTCGGCGCGGGCCACGCGAGGAGAACGGGCGCCGGATTCCCGCTATTCCGGGGCCTGAGTTAACGTCTCACCCGCATCCGGAACGGAGGACGGCATGAAACCGGCGGGCGAGCGCGCGTGGCTCCTCGAGTGGGCGGGCGACGAGAGCGCCGCGAACGGCAAGGCGCGCGCGGCGGCCGCGGCCCTGCGGGCGGCGAAGGCGCCGGGCTTCCTCGACGCCGTGCCGTCGGCGCGGACGTGCCTCGTCCTCGGGGGCCCCGGCTTCGACGCGTCCGGGCTGCCGGCGCTGGAGGCCGATCCGCCCGCGTCCGCGCCCGGGCCTCCGCCGCGCGCGCACGAGCTGCGCTTCACGCCGGACGGGCCCGACCTCGACGAGATCGCGTCCCGCTGCGGCCTCCCGCCGGAGAGCTTCCTCCGCGCGTTCACGGATCTCACGTTCACGGTGGGCTTTCTCGGCTTCACGCCGGGCTTCGCGTACCTCTACGGCCTCCCGCCCGCGTTCCACCTCCCGCGCCGGCCCTCGCCGCGCACGGCCGTACCCGCGGGCAGCGTCGCGCTCGCGGGGCCGTACGCCGGCGTCTACCCGGGCGCGACGCCGGGCGGGTGGAACCTCCTCGGGACGACCGCCCAGCGCCTCTTCGACCTCCGGGGAGACCCGCCGTTCCTCTTCTCGCCGGGTGACACCGTGAGGTTCGCGCTGTGACGCGCGGCCTCGTCGTCGTCGAGCCCGGACTCCTCACGACCGTGCAGGACCTCGGGCGTCCGGGCTGGGGCGCCTGGGGCGTGCCCGCGTCAGGCGCGCTCGACGCCGAGGCGCTCCGGCTCGCGAACCGCCTCGTCGGAAACCCCGAGGGCGCCGCGGCGCTCGAGATCACGCTCTCGGGGCCCGTCCTCAAGGCGATCGGAGACCTCGTGGTCGCGGTCGTCGGCGGCCCGTTCGGCCCCGCTCCCGGCGAAGTCGTGCCTATCCCGGACGGGAAGACGCTCGCCCTCGCCGCGGGTCCCGGCGCCGTGCGGGCGGTCGTCGCGGTGACAGGAGGGATCGACGTCCCGAAGGTCCTCGGCAGCCGCTCGACGTGCGTCTCGGCGCGCTTCGGCGGGTTCCAGGGGCGCCGCCTGCAAAAGGGCGACATCCTCGCGGTCGGCGAGCCGGCCGGCCGGCCGCTGCCCGGGCGCGCGAACGTCGCCCGGCCTCCGCTCGGCGACGTCGTCCTTCGCGCGATGCCGGGGCCGCAGGAGGATTTCTTCGACAAGGAGGCGCGCGCCGCGTTCTGGAGCGGAGCCTGGCGCATCCTCGCGGAGTCGAACCGGATGGGCATTCGCCTGCGCGGCGAGTCGCTCGGGTTCATCGAGACGGCCGCGCTGGCGTCGGAGGGCACGGCCCCCGGTGCGGTCCAGATCACCGCCGAAGGCCAGCCGATCGTCCTCCTCGCCGAGCGGCCGACGTCGGGCGGCTACCCGAAGATCGCGACGGTGGCGGAAGTCGATCTCGGCCTCCTCGCGCGGACGGCGCCGGGCCGGGCCGTGCGCTTTGAGAGAATCTCCGTCGACGAAGCCCGGAGGATCCTCGCCGAGCGCGAGGCGAGCGTCCGGGCCGGGAGCGCTCGATGACCCTGCACGCCGTCGACTACCGCAAGAAGCCGCGATTCGCCGTCGACCTCAGCTTCGACGGCGGGGAGGGCTTCGACGACGAACCGCTCATGGAATACGTCGCGAGCGTGAACATCGCCTGCGGCGGCCACACGGGCGACGAGCGGTCGATGCGGAAGGCGACGCGTCTCGCGCTGCGGCGGTTCGTCGCGATCAATGCGCACCCGTCGTACCAGGATTCGGGGGGCTTCGGGCGCGAGGCGGCCGACGTCTCGCCCGAGGAGCTCGAGCTTCTGGTCTCGAGCCAGATCGAGGCGCTCCGGAACATCGTGCGGCAGGAAGAGGGCGAGCTCGTCGGGGTCAAGCCCCACGGCGCGCTCTACCACGAGGCCGCGCGCCGGACGGACGTCGCCCGCGCCGTCGCGCGGGCCGCGTACGCGATCTCCCCGCGCCTCGTCCTCATCACGTCGCCGGGCTCGAAGCTCGTCGAGGAAGGCGCCGCCGTCGAGATGACGGTCGCGCTCGAGGGCTTCGCGGACCGCGCGTACCGGTCCGACGGCAGCCTCGTCCCGCGGGACGAGCCCGGCGCGCTCGTGACGAGCCCGAAGGCGGCCGTCGCGCAGGCCCTTTCGATCGTCCGGGAGCGCCGCGTGCGGACGACCGGCGGGAGCTTCCACGACCTCACCGTCGACACGCTCTGCCTGCACGGCGACACGCCCGGGGCGCGCGAGATCGGCCGCGCCGTGCGCGCGGCGCTCCTCGAGGCCGAGGTCGTCGTGCGCCCGCTGCGGGGCTGGAAACCCGTGGGACCCGACCCCGGCCCGCCCCGGATGCCGAGCCGCTAAACTACCGCCTCCATGGGGAATGCGGCCGCGCCTCTCACTCCCGCCGTCGTGGCGGAGCACGGCCTTTCGCCGGACGAGTTCGGGCGCATCAAGGCGATCCTCGGCCGCGAGCCCAGCCTCCTCGAGCTCGGCATCTACTCGGCGCTCTGGAGCGAGCACTGCTCGTACAAGTCGTCGCGGCCCTTCCTGAAGGAGTTCCCGACGACGGGCCCGCGCGTCCTCCAGGGCCCGGGCGAGAACGCCGGCGCGGTCGACATCGGCGACGGCCTCGCGGTCGTCTTCAAGATGGAGTCGCACAACCATCCGTCGTTCATCGAGCCGTACCAGGGCGCCGCGACCGGCGTGGGCGGCATCCTCCGCGACGTCTTCACGATGGGCGCCCGGCCCGTGGCGATCCTCGACGCGCTCTTCTTCGGCGAGCCTTCGGCCCCGCGGATGCGCGACCTCGTGGACGGCGTCGTCCGCGGGATCGGCGGCTACGGGAACTGCATCGGCGTCCCGACCGTGGGCGGGATGACGCTTTTCCACCCCGCCTACAGCAGGAACATCCTCGTCAACGCGATGGCGGTCGGCCTCGTGCGCCAGGACCGCATCTTCCGCGCGAAGGCGTCCGGTCCCGGAAACCCGGTCCTCTACGCGGGCTCGAAGACGGGCCGCGACGGAATCCACGGGGCGTCGATGGCCTCCGACGTCTTCGACGATGCCAAGTCGCAGCGCCGGCCGACCGTCCAGGTCGGCGACCCCTTCGTCGAGAAGCTCCTTCTCGAGGCGGTTCTCGAGGTCCTCGAGGGCGACGCCGTCGTCGCGATCCAGGACATGGGCGCCGCGGGCCTCACGTCCTCCACGTTCGAGATGTGCTCGCGCGGCGGCGTCGGGATGCGCCTCGACCTCTCGAAGGTCCCGATGCGCGAGACGGGCATGACGCCGTACGAGCTCATGCTCTCCGAGTCGCAGGAGCGCATGGTCCTCGTCGTCCGAAAGGGCCGCGAAAAAGAGGTCGAGTCCGTGTTCCGCAAGTGGGGCGTCGACGTCGAGACGATCGGCGTCGTCGTGGCCGAGCCGAAGATGACGCTCCTCTGGAAGGGCGAGGTCGCTGCGGACCTCGCGATCGGGCCGCTCGTCGAGGACGCGCCCGTCTACCAGCGCCCCTACGCGCTGCCGAAGCCGCTGCCGGCTTCGACGCCCGTCGCCCTCGGCGGCGCGCCTCCGGACGAGGCCGCGCTCCTGACGCTCCTCGCCTCTCCGAACCTCTGCAACAAGCGCTGGATCTGGGAGCAGTACGACGCGAGCGTGAGGACCTCGACGGTCGCGGGGCCCGGCGGCGACGCCGCGGTCCTGCGCGTTCCCGGGACGGCGAAGGGGATCGCGGCGACGACGGACGTCGCCCCGCGCTACGTCGCGGCGGATCCCGAGACGGGAGCCGCCCACGCCGTCGCCGAGGCGGCGCTGAACCTCGCCTGCGTCGGCGCGCGCCCGCTCGCCGTCACGGACTGCCTGAACTTCGGCAACCCCGAGCGGCCCGAGATCCTCGGGCAATTCGTCGCGGCGATCCGGGGCCTCGCGAAGGCGTGCCGCGCGTTCGAGACGCCCGTCGTCTCGGGCAACGTCTCGCTCTACAACGAGACGGACGGCGTCTCGATCCTGCCGACGCCGACCGTCGGGATGGTCGGCCTCCTCGAGGACGTCTCGGCGGCGCTGGGCTGCCGGTTCGTCCGGGACGGGGACATCGTCGCGCTGCTCGGGACGACGCGCGACGAGATGGGCGCGGGCGAGTACCTCGCGACGGTCCTCGGCCGCGACGAAGGCCCGTGCCCGTCCCTCGACCTCGCGTCGGTACGCGCCGTCGTGAACCTGCTCATCGAGATCGCGGGCGACGGCATGATCTCCTCGGCGCACGACCTCTCCTCCGGCGGCCTCGCGGTCGCGCTCGCGGAGGCCTGCGCCGGCGGCCTCGGGGCGGCCGTGAACGTCGGGACGCCGCTGGCCCCGACGCGCGCTCTCTTCGCCGAGTCGGCGGGCCGCGCGCTCGTCTCGCTCCCGCCGGGACGCGAGCGGAACCTCGTGGACGCGGCGCGCCGGCACGGCGTCGCCGTTTCGCTCCTCGGCCGCGTCGTCCCGGACCGCCTGGCCGTCACCGTGAACGGCGCGCCCGCGATCGACGTGCCCGTCTCCCGTCTCGCCGCCGTTTCCGGGGAGTCGTTCGCCCGACTCGTGGAGATCCACAGATGAAAGTGCCCCTCGCGCTCTCCGTCCTGCTGCTCCTGTCCGCCGGCGCCGGCCGCGCCGCAGACCTGAAGATCGGCTCGCAGGCGCCCGACTTCACGCTGCCTGCCGCCGCGGACGGCAAGGCCGTCGCGCTCAAGGACCTCCTCGCGACGCACAAGGCCGTCGCCGTTCTCTTCATCGCAACGCAGTGCCCGGTGTCGAACGCCTACAACGACCGCATGGCGGCTCTCGGCCGCGAGTACGCCGCGAAGGGCGTCGCGCTCGTCGGGATCAACTCGAACAAGTCCGAGCCGGCGGCCGAGGTCGCCGCGCATGCAAAGGCGCACGGGTTCACCTTCGCGGTCGTCAAGGACCTGGAGAACAGGGTCGCCGACGCCTACGGCGCGACGCACACGCCGGAGGTCTACGTGATCTCGCCGAAGGGCGAGCTCCTCTACCACGGCCGCATCGACGAGTCGCAGAACGACCCGAAGGGCGTCAAGTCCCCGGATCTTCGCAACGCTCTCGACGCGGTCCTCGCGGGCAAGCCGGTGCCCGTCGCCGAGACGAAGGCCTTCGGGTGCTCGATCAAGCGCGTCTGACCCCCGCCGCGCGCGTCCTCGCGGCCGCGGCGATCGCCGTCGCGGCGCTGCCGCTGTCGGCCGAGCCCGTGAAGCTCGTCAAGCCGGAGCAGTACAAGACGCGCGTCGTCGCGCCGAAGAAGGGGCGTGTCGTCCTCGTGAACTTCTGGGCGACCTGGTGCGACCCGTGCCGCGAGGAGATGCCGGCGCTCGTCGCCGCCGCGAAGGGGTTCGCGGCGAAGGACGTCGCGGTCGTTCTCGTTTCGGTCGACTCCCTGAAGGACTCGCCCGCCGTCGCGAAGTTCCTCGCGAAGGAAAAGGTCCCGTTCGTCTGCTGGCAGGCCAAGAGCCACGATCCCCAGACGTTCGTCGACGCGGTCGACAAGGCCTGGAGCGGCGCCGTCCCCTACACGCTCGTCTATTCGCGCTCGGGCGCGCTCGTGACGAAGCTCGCGGGGCCGCAGACGCAGGAGGCGTTCAGCGACGCCGTGAAGAAGGCGCTCGCCGGCGGCTCTTGAGCCGCGCGCGCCCGCGTCCGCACTGGGACGCCCTGTTCGTCGACCGGGACGGGACGCTCATCGTCGAGCGCGGCTACCTTTCGGACCCGCGCGGCGTGCGCCTCACCCGCGGCGCGGCCGCGCGCCTGAAGGCCTTCACGGACGAGGGGACGCGCCTCTTCGTCGTGACGAACCAGTCGGGCCTCGCGCGCGGCGTCCTCACGCGTGCGGAGGTCGATGCCGTGAACGCCGAGGTCGTCCGGAGGCTCGCCGCGCGCGGCGTGCCTGTCGCCGGCGTTCTCGTCTGCCCGCACTACCCGGGCGGCGTCGTGCCGGAGCTCTCGATCCGCTGCCGATGCCGCAAGCCGGGGACGCTCCTCCACACGCGCGCGCTGGCCGCGCACGGGCTCTCGGCGCGGCGCTCGGCCGTCGTCGGCGACAAATGGGACGATGTCGGCGCGGGCGTCGCGCTCGGCGCGGCGCAGGCTCACGTGCTGACGGGGCACGGGCGGGAACACCGCGCGAAGGTCGCCACGCGCGCGCCGGATGCGATACTGGCGCCCACGCTCGCCGATGCGCTCGACCAGCTTCGCCGCAGGAGAACCCGTTGACCCCGCGTGAGATCGCCGTCCTCGCCGCCGCCTCCCCCAGCGTGACGGTCGCCGTCGCGGGCGACCTCATGCTCGACGAGACGTGGATCGGCGGCGTCGAGCGCGTCGCGCCCGAGGCCCCGGTCCCGCTCCTCGCGCTCACGTCCATGAGCCGGCGCGCGGGCGGCGCGGGCAACGTCGTCGAGAACCTCGCGGCGCTCGGCGCACGCTCCCTGACCCTCGGCGCGGTCGGCCCCGGCGAGGAGGGCGCGTGGCTTTCGCGGCGCCTCACGTCGCTCGCCGGAGCCTCCGGGACCGTCGTCGTGGACGCGAGCCGCACGACGCCCGTCAAGCGCCGGATGGTCTCCGAGGGCCGCCAGATGCTCCGCGTCGACGAGGAAGTGCCCGCCGGCCTTTCGGCGGCCGCGGAAGCCGCGCTCGTCGCCGCGGGGCGGACTTCGGTCGCCGCCGCCGACGTCCTCCTCGTCTCGGATTACGCGAAGGGGACGCTGACGCCCGCCGTCATGGCCGCGCTTTTCGAAGCCGCGCGCGCGAAAGGGATCCCGGCGCTCGTGGACCCGAAGGGCAGGGACTACTCGCGCTACCGCGGCGCCACGGTCGTGACGCCGAACCGGAAGGAGCTCGAGACGGTGACGGGGGAGACCGCGCGCGACCTGCCGGCCGTCGCGCGCCTCGGCGCGAAGCTCCGGGACGACCTCGGGCTCGAAGCGCTCCTCGTGAAGCTTTCAGAGGAGGGGATGCTTCTCCTCGCGCGCGGGAGAGAGCCGCTCCGGATCGCGGCGCGGGCGCGCGAGGTCTTCGACGTGACGGGCGCGGGGGACACGGTCCTCGCGACGCTCGGCCTCGCCCTCGGCTGCGGCCTCGACCTCGCCGCCGCGGCGGAGGTCGCGAACCGCGCGGCGGGCTGCGCCGTCGCGCGCCCCGGGACGGCGCCCGTCCACTGGGCCGACCTTCTCGAGGGTCTCGTCGCCTCGCCGCACGAGAAGGTGCTCGGCCGGGCGCACGTCGCGTCCGTCTCGGCCGTCCTCCGGCGCGCGCACAAGCGCGTCGTGTTCACGAACGGCTGCTTCGACCTCCTGCACCCGGGCCACGTGAAGCTCCTCGCCGAGGCGCGGTCGCACGGCGACGTCCTCGTCGTCGGGATCAACAGCGACGAGTCCGTGAAGCGGCTCAAAGGCGAGGGCCGGCCGATCCTCTCGGAGTCCGACCGCGCGCAGGTCCTGGGCGGTCTCGACGCCGTCGACTTCGTCGTCGTCTTCGGAGAGGACACGCCGCAGGCCCTCATCGAGGAGATCCGTCCCCAGGTCCTCGTGAAGGGCGGCGACTACACGGAGGCGACCGTCGTCGGCGCGCCGTTCGTGCGCTCGACGGGCGGCAGCGTCGTCCTCGTGCCCCTCGTCGAGGGCCGCTCGACGTCGTCGATGGTCGCCCGGATGAAGGGGGACGCCTGATGCGCGCGTACTTCGCGGACCTCGCCGCGCTCGCCTCGGGTGCGGAGGCGTCGATCGGGGCAGGCGTCGCGAGGGCGTCGCGCCTCGTCGCGGACGCCGCCCTGTCGGGGAGGACGACGTTCGCGTTCGGCAACGGCGGCAGCGCGACGCAGGCGCAGCACTTCGCGGCCGAGCTCGTCGTGCGGTACAAGGACGACCGCCCCGCGCTCCCCGCGATCGCCCTCGTCTCGGACATCGCGATCCTCACCGCCTGCACGAACGATTACGACTACTCCGTCGTCTTCTCGCGCCAGATCGAGGCGCTCGCGAAGCCGGGAGACGTCGCCGTCGGGCTCACGACGTCCGGGAAGAGCCCGAACGTCCTGAAGGCGCTCCTCGCCGCGAAGGCTCGCGGCCTCTCGACCGTGTTCCTCACGGGCGAGAAAGGGCGCGCCGAGGCCGCGAACTGGGACGTCGGGATCGTCGTTCCCTCCACCGAAACGGCCCACGTCCAGGAGCTGCATCTCGCCGCGCTCCACCTGATGTGTCGTTTCGTGGACGAGGAGCGCTCCCGCCGCGCCTGACATGGGCGGACGCGCCTCGGCCGTCGTGAAGGCGGCGGTGATCGCGTGCGTCGCGTTTCTCGCCGTCGACCGTTTCCTGCCTGGGATCCCGCTCACGTTCCTCGCGCACGAGACAGCCCCGAGCCCGAACGCGCTCAAGGAGCCCCTGCAGACACCGCCCGACCACGAGCCGTTCCCGGACACGCGCGGGTCCCGGACGTTCCGGATCACGCCGCGCGCCGCGTACGACGTGGCCGCGCGGGTCGGCGCGACCGAGCGCTACCGCTCCGGAGCATCCGGCGCGCTCATCCCGTGGGACTTCGTCCTCGCCTGGGGCGCGATGAGCCGGGAGCCCGCGTGGTCGCACGTCTCGTTCCTCCAGACGGGGCGCTTTTACAACTGGCGGTGCGACGACACGCTCGACCCCGTCTACGTCGCGCAGCACACGGCGAACACGCACCTCATCCCGGCCACGGGCCGCGTCGCGTCGGCGCTCGCGCACGTGAGGCGTGGCGACGTCGTGCGCCTCGAGGGCGATCTCGTGGACGTGGAGGGCCCGGGCGGCTTCGTGTGGAAGACGAGCCTCACGCGCACGGACACGGGCCCTGGGGCCTGCGAGACGCTCTTCGTCCGCACCGTCACGATCGGGACGCGCCGGTACCGCTAGTTGAGGACCGACTCCGCCGCGTGGAGGACGTCCGCCGGCGTCACGCTGGACATGCAGGCGTGGTCGATCGGGCAGACGGGGAAGCCGCACGGCGCGCACGGAGTTCGCCGGCGCGCGAGCGCGAGGCGCACGGGTTTCCCGTCGGGGCGCGGCCCGTCCCAGGGGCGCGTCGCGTCGGGGTCGGTTGGTCCGAAGACGACGACGGACGGCGTGCCCGCCGCGGATGCGAGGTGCGCGAGCCCCGAGTCGTTTCCGACGAAGAGGCGCGCGGACGCGAGGACGCCGAGCGCCTCCGGCAGCGTCGTTTTACCGCTGAGGTCGAAGACCCGCGCTTTCCTCGCGAGCGAGGCGGCCTCGCCGTTGACGGCCGTCTCGCCGGCGCTTCCGAGGAGAACGACGGCGAGCCCCTTCGCGGCCAGGCCGTCGAAGACCTCCGCGAAACGCCCGAGGTCCCAGCGCTTGGCCGCGTGCGCGAAGGACGCGACGTGCGCGGCGACGAACGTTCCAACGGGGCCCGCCTCGGCGAGGCGCGCGCGGGCGGCCTCCCGGACGGCTTTCGTCGCGTCCCACGAGACGTCCGGCGCCGCGGGAATCGCCGCGCCGGCCGCCGCCGCGAGGCGGAGATGCTTCCAGACCTGGTGGTCGCCCGCCGCGAGGCCGGGGCGGAGCGCCCGCGTGAGGAGCGGGCCGCGCCCGTCGCCGCGGTACCCGATGCGCTCCGGGACGCCGGCGCGCGCGAGGACGAGCGCCGTCGAGAAGCTCGTCGGGAGGATCACGGCGCGGTCAAAGCCGGCCCCGCGAACTTCGTCCGCGAGCCGCTCTCGCCCCGCGCGTCCCGCGTGCCGCCCTGAGGAGTCGTCGACGAGAACGTCGTCGACCTCGTCCGCGAGGCGGTAGAGCTCGGCGACCCACGGGCGCGCAAGGACCGCGAGACGCCCTCGCGGGTCCGCGGCCCTCAACGCGCGGAGAGCCGGACGCGACATGACGACGTCTCCGACCCAGTTCGTGGCGCGGACGAGGGTCTTCACGCGGCCTCCGCGAGGACCCGGAGGAGCTCGGCCTCGACGAGCTCCACCGTCCGCCCGATTGTCCGCTCGCGGGCCGCCGCGTGCCCGGCGGCGACGAGACGCTCCCGCAGTACGGAATCGAGAAGAACGCTCCGCGCCGCGGCCGCCCACTCCGCGGGGTCGAGCGACGCCACGAGAAGGCCGGCCGTTCCGTCCGCGACCATCTCTCGCGCGCCGCCGACGTCGTGACCGACCACCGGACAGCCGGCCGCCATCGCCTCGACGAGGACGAGGCCGCCGCCCTCGCTCGCGGAGGGGAAGAGCAGGAGGTGAGAGGCGGCGAACCGCTCCGCGACGCCCTCGACTTCGCCCGGGAACGCGCACCGCAACGCGATCCCGCGCGCGGCGGCCTGGGCCTCGACGCGGCCCAGGAGCGGGCCGTCGCCCAGGAAGGTCACGGTCGCCTCGATTCCTTCTGCGACGAGCCGCGCAACGGTCTCCACGACGACGTCCTGCCCCTTCATTCCGTCGAACGCGCCCGCGTGGACGAGCCGGAAAGGAGGCGGCGCTTTTGCCGTGCTCTCGAGGAAGGCCGCCTCAGGGAGTCCATCGGGCACGACGACGATCTTCCCGGCCGGCACGCCCGCCGACGCGAGAACCGTCGAGACGGCGCGCGAAATGGCGAGATAGCGGGTGGCCGCGCGGTACTTGTAGCGCGAGAGGAGGCTCCGGCCGGGCGGGAAGGCGACGCGGCGATGGACGACGAGCGGTGCGGAGGCGGCCGCCCGGCCGAAGACGGCGGCGCCGTGGCCGCGGGCGTCCCCGGCGTAGACGATCGCGGGCCGGAAGGACCGCGCTTCGCGCGCGACCGCAAGAAGGAGGGCCGGCGACGCCTCCGACCCGGCCGCGACCTCGACCGTGTCCAGCCCCGACGCACGCGCCGAGGCCGCCAAAGGCGAGCCCCGCCGCGCGAGGAGGCGGATCTCGTGGCCGCGCGAGGCGAGGCCCGACAGGAGGAGCGCCGTCTGGCGCTGCCCCCCGCGCATCCCGGGGCCGAGGTCCAGCGCGAGCAGCCTCACGGCGGAGGAGGATAACGCCCTGCTAATGTGCCCGCCGTGCCCGCACCGCTCTCGGTCGTGATCCTCACGAAGAACGAGGAGGATCGCCTGCCCGCGGCGCTCGCCTCGGTGACGTTCGCGGACGAGGTCGTCGTGGCCGACACGGGCTCGACCGACGCGACGGTGGAAAGGGCCCGGCTCGCGGGCGCGCGTTTCGTCCCGATTGGGTGGGACGGATTCGTCGGGTCGCGGAACCGGGCGCTCGCCCTCGCGCGGCACGACTGGATCCTCGTCCTCGACGCGGACGAGCGCGTCACGGAAGCGCTTCGCCGCGAGATCCTCGCGGTGCTGGACGGCGACGACCCCGCGTTCGCGGGCTACCGGATGCCGCGCCTCTCGTACTTCCTCGGCCAGCCGATCCACCACGGGAGCTGGTATCCGGATTACAAGATGCGCCTCGGGCGGATGTCGCGCGGCTTACGGGCCGAAGGCGGGAGCGTGCACGAAGCGCTCGTCGTGGACGGGCAGGTCGGGCGTTTCGCCGCGCCGCTGATTCACCACCCGTACCGCGACTTCTCCGACGCGCTGCGGAAAGCCGCGCGTTACGCGCAGCTCGGCGCCCAGGATCGCTACGACCGGGGACTGAGGGGGAGCACGATGGGGCTTTTCCTCCGGCCGGCGTTCGAGTTCTTCCGTTCCCTCGTCTTCAAGCGCGGCTTCCTCGACGGTCTGGTGGGATGGTCCGTTGCGTTCCTGCACGCGTCGTCGTACTTTCTCCGGGCCGCGTTCCTGCTCGAAATCCAGCGAAGCTCCGGGATTGATCGCGATCAGAACCCCTGAAGGAGGCTCGGATGAACTTCGACCACCGCCGTGTGCCGGGAGGGACGCTCGCCCTCGCCCTGACCTTCGCGATCACCCTGGCTGGATGCGGAAAGAAGGAGACGCATTCCCTCGAGAAGGCCGGCGCTGCCGCAGACAAGGCGATCGAGAAGGCGAAGGACGCGACGGCCGAGGCCGCGAAGTCCGTGAGTGAAGCCGCCGAGAAGGCCAAGGAAGCCGCCGCGGCCGCCGCCACGTCGGTGAGCCAGGCCGCAGACAAGGCCGTCGACGCGACGAAAGAGGCCGCGGACAAGGCCGCCGCCGCGACGAAGGACGCCGCCGCGTCCGCCGCGAAGGCCACGAGCACGGCCGTCGCCCCGAGGAAGTAACCGTCTGCCGGACGCTCTCGGGGCGATCGCCCGCGAGATCGCTGCCTGCCGCGCCTGCCCGCGCCTCGTCGCGTGGCGCGAGGAGGCGGCCGCGAACCCCCCGCGCCGCTTCCGCGGGCAGCGCTACTGGGCCCGCGCGGTGCCGGGCTTCGGCGATCCCAGGGCCCGCCTCCTCGTCGTCGGACTCGCCCCCGCCGCCCACGGCGGCAACCGGACGGGCCGCGTCTTCACGGGAGACGCCTCGGGCGACTTCCTCTTCGCCGCGCTCCATCGCGCGGGGTACGCGAACCAGGCGGCGTCCGTCGCCCGAGGCGACGGGCTCGTCCTGACGGGGGCGTACGTCGCCGCCGCGGCGCGCTGCGCGCCGCCGGGAAACAAGCCCACGCCGGCGGAGTTCGCGCGCTGTCGGCCCTTTCTCGTCCGTGAGATCGCGGCGTTGCCGGACCTGAGGGTCGTCCTCGCTCTCGGCGCGCATGGCTGGCGCGCCGCGGTCGAAGCACTCGCCGCGCACGGGGCGAAGCGCCCGCGGCCGCTGCCCAGGTTCGCCCACGGCGCCGAGACGCGGGTCGGGACGGTCGCCCTTCTCGGCTCGTACCACGTCAGCCAGCAGAACACGTTCACGGGCAGGCTCACGCCCCGAATGCTGGATGCGGTCCTGAAGAGGACACGGGAGATTTCTTAGAAGGTAAGAGGGGGCGGGCGGCGCGTTGCCCCTCCGCCGGGCTCCGCCGCCAGCCGTTCTTTGCCTTTCTAAGAAACACAACGATTCCCGCCGCGTATCAGCCACCATGAAACAAGATCTGCGCCCCCTCGCCCTCGCGGCGGCTGCCGCGCTCGTCGTCGTTTTCGCCGGTCCCGCCACCGCCCAGCCCCACTACCTCCCCCCGAGCGGGGACAACCAAAGAGCCACGGTCACACAGCAGATCGGGCCGGTCGAGGTCACGGTCTGGTACGGGAGCCCCCGCGTCGTCCTCCGCGGCAACGACCGCCGCGGGAAGATCTGGGGAGGTCTCGTCCCGTACGGCCTCACGGAGCTCGACTTCAACGACTGCAAGTCCTGCCCGTGGCGCGCCGGGGCCAACGAAGGGACGACCTTCACGACCACCGGAGAGATCAAGGTGCAGGGCAAGTCCCTTCCCGCGGGCTCGTACGGCTTGTACGCGATCCCGGGCCCGGAAGAGTGGACCTTCATCTTCTCGAAGAACGCGACCTCCTGGGGCGCGTACTGGTACGACCCGAAGGAAGACGTGCTGCGCGTGACGACGAAGCCGTCGAAGAGCGAGTACCACGAGTGGCTCACGTACGAGTTCACGGACCGCGAGCCGGCGAAGGCGGTCGTCGCCCTGAAGTGGGAAGAGCTGCAGGTCCCGCTCACCCTCACCGTGGACGACGCGCCCGCGCGCTGGGTCGCGAAAATGAAGGACGCGCTCCGCGGCTACACCGGCTTCAGCTGGGAAAACTGGCAGCGGGCGGCGGACTATTGCCTGAAGAACAAGATCGCCCTCCCGGAGGCCCTCGACTGGGCGCAGCGCGGCGCCGGCCCGAATTTCGGCGGCGAGAACCAGGTCCTCGCTCAGACGACGCTGGCCCGGGCCCTCGCGGCGAACGGCAAGGAGGCGGAGGCCGCGAAGGTCTGGGACAAGGCCGTCAACCTCCCGGGCGCGACCCCGATCGAAATCCACATGGTCGGGCGGGGCCTTCTCGCCGAGGGCAAGACGGAGCAGGCGCTGTCGGTCTTCCAGACGAACGCGAAACGGTTCCCGAACCAGTGGCCCGTGCACGTCGGCCTCATGCGCGGCTACGCCGCGACAGGCGACGCGAAGAAGGCGCTGGCCGAGGCGCGGCTCGCCTTGCCTCAGGCGCCGGACGAGCCGAACAAGAAGGGCCTCGCGGACGCGATCGCGAAGCTCGAGAAAGGCGACACGAAGATCAACTGACCGGGAGAAGGCGAAGAGAAGATTCTCTTGGAAGGTGAAGAGGGGAGGCGGCGCCGGCGCCGAAATGCGGCAGCCGGCGCCTCCACCGCGGCCCCTCCGCCGGCGCAGCCCGAGAGCGCGAGCGAGGCGGCCCAAAGGAAGACGCGGGCTTCGAGGGCGGGTCGCATGGCCGTTGGACGGCCTTGGGAGCGCCTCGTTTACAGACTAAACTCCGGACCGTGGCGGGGGATCTCCGGGACGAAGGGCAGGACAAGTTCCGGGACGAGTGCGGCGTCTTCGGCATCTTCGGCCACCCGGACGCCGCGAACCTGGCCTACCTCGGTCTCTATGCGATGCAGCACCGCGGGCAGGAGTCCGCGGGCATCGTGACGTGGACGGGCCAGCGGATGGCCGTCGAGAAACAGATGGGCTACGTCGCGGACATCTTCGACGAGAGCCGCCTCGCGCGGCTGCCGGGCCACTCCGCGATCGGGCACGTCCGCTACTCGACGACGGGCGAGTCGCGCCTCGAGAACGCCCAGCCCATCGTCTACAACACGAACAAGGGCCCGCTCGCGATCGGCCACAACGGAAACCTCGTGAACGCGGACGAGATCCGGCGCGAGCTCGAGCAGGAAGGCTCGATCTTCACGACGAGCTCCGACACGGAGGTCTTCCTGCACCTGATGGCACGCTCGCGCCGGGAGGACGTCGTCGGCGCTCTCCGCGAGGCGCTCGCGCGTGTGAGGGGCGCCTACTCGATCGTCCTCCTCGCGAGGGACCGCGTCCTCGCGGCGCGCGATCCGCAGGGGGTCCGCCCGCTCACGATGGGCCGCCTCAAGGTGCCCGGGCAGCCGGACGCCACCGTCGTCGCGTCGGAGACGTGCGCGTTCGACCTCATCGACGCCGAGCCGCTGCGCGACGTCGAGCCCGGGGAGATCGTCGTCTTCGACGCCGGGGGCACGGCGTCGGCGTCCTTCGCGATGGGCCAGCGGACGGGGTTCTGCGTCTTCGAGCACGTCTATTTCGCGCGGCCCGACTCGTCCATCTTCGGCAAGTCGGTCGCGGATTCCCGGCGCGCTTTCGGCCAGCGGCTCGCGCGCGAGCACCCGGTCCCGGCCGACATCGTCGTTCCGGTGCCGGACTCCGGGATGTTCGCCGCCCTCGGGTTCGCCGAGGAGAGCGGGATCCGGTACGGCATGGGCCTCGTGCGCAACCACTACGTGGGCCGGACTTTCATCGAGCCCAAGCAGTCGATCCGCAATTTCGGCGTCAAGGTCAAGCTGAACGCCGTCCGCTCGGTCGTGGGAGGCAAGCGCGTCGTCCTCGTGGACGACTCGATCGTCCGTGGGACGACCTCGAAGAAGCTCGTCCGGATGCTCAAGGCCGCCGGCGCGAGCGAGGTCCACATGCGGATCTCGTCGCCTCCGACCGTGAACCCCTGCCATTACGGAATCGACACGCCGCGGCGCAAGGAGCTCATCGCCTCCGCGAAGGCGATCGAAGAGATCCGGGCCTTCATCGAGGCCGACTCCCTCGGTTACCTGAGCCTCGAAGGCATGCTCGCGGCCTTCGGCCACGGCGACCACGAGACCTGTTCGGCCTGCTTCTCGGGCCGCTATCCCGTGCCGCTGCGCGCGCCCGATCCGCAGGCGACTCTTTTCCCCGCCGAGGAGGCGGGGGAGGCTGCCGAGGAGGACGCCGCGAGGACCGAGCCGGCCCCGCGGCCCTGAGCGGTGGGCGAAGGCGATCTCGACTTCGTCCGCGACGAAGGCGGCTCGAGGCTGCGCCTGCGGGTCTCGGCGGGGGCCTCGCGCTCGCGGATCCTGGGAGTCCACGGCGGCGCCCTGAAGCTCTCCGTGAAGGCGCCGCCGGAGCGGGGCAAGGCGAACGGCGAGGTGCGCGCCCTCGTCGCGGAGGTCTTCGGCCTCGCGCCTTCGGAGGTCGGGATCGTGTCCGGCGAGACGTCGCCGGACAAGGTCGTGAGCCTGCCAATCCCGCCGGACGAAGCTGCCCGGCGGTGGAGCGCCTCGGCCGGCCGTGGCCGGGTTTGAGATCCTTCGAATGAGAATGAGAGAGAGGCGCACTCTCTCCGCCATCTTCGCGGTTCTGCTGGCGGCCCGTGGCCGCCGTGGGCGTCTGCGGAGCTCTCGCCCGCACAAGGAGAGTCCCATGAAGAAGATCCTGTTCGGCCTCGCGGCCGCCGCCCTCGTCGCCATCGCCGCCGTCTCGTTCGCGTCCTCGGGCGCGGCGACGTGCGACCCGGGTTCCTGCCCGAAGCACTGCTGCGGCTCGAAGTAACGTCTCTTCGCGGGGCCGCCGGAAAACCGGCGGCCCTTTTTCTCTTGACTTTATTTTAGTAATAACTAAATTATCGCTCGTGGACTCGATGAACGCCGCCCTCGTCGCGCTCGCAACCCCCCGGAGGCGGGAGATCCTCCGGCTCGTCTGGGAGGACGAGCGGAGCGCGGGAGCGATCCACGCCGCGCTCCCGGACGTCACGTTCGGCGCGGTCTCGCAGCATCTGCGCATCCTTTTCGACGCCGGCCTCGTGTTCCGCCGGGCCGAGGGCCGCGGCCGCTACTACCGGGCGCGCCGCCGCGCCCTCGGACCGTTCCGGAGCGCGCTCGAGGCCCAGTGGGCCGGCGCGCTCGACCGCCTGAAGCTTCTCGCCGAGCTCGAGGACGCGCGCCGCGGCCCGAGGGCCGGGTTCCGCTCCCACAGGAGACGCCGATGACTCTCGCCGCACACCCTCTCGAAAAGACCGTCGAGCGCACGATCCTGATCCTCGCTGCGCGAGAAACCGTCTTCCGCTACTTCACGGATCCCGGCCGGTTCGCCGCCTGGTGGGGCGCCGGCTCGACGATCGACGGGCGCGTCGGCGGGAAGCTGAAGATCCGCTACCCGAACGGCGAGACCGCGTCGGGCGAGGTCCTCGAGATCGTGCCGGACGAGTTCGTCGCCTTCAGCTACGGGTACGACGCTCCCGGCAAGCCGATTCCCCCCGGCGGCTCGCGCGTGACCGTTGCGCTCCAGAGCCGGAACGGCGGGACGCTCGTGACCCTGCGCCACGAGGTCTCGGACACGAAGACCCGTGACGCGCACGTCGCGGGGTGGAGGCACCAGATGGCCGTCTTCTCGAAGGTCGTCGCGGCCGAGCAGCACGCGGGGCTCGCGGGGACGCTCGACCGCTGGTTCGGTGCGTGGAACGCGCGGACGCCGGAGGAGCGGTCGGCGGCTCTCGATGCGTCGGTCGTGGACGACGTCGAGTTCCGCGACGCGTTCGGCGCGCTGTTCTCGCGCGAGGAGCTCGCCGCTCACCTGGTGCTCATCCCGGTCTACATGCCGGGCATGACGCTCAAGCGTGCCGGAGAGCCGCGGCAGTGCCAGGGATGCGGGCTCGTGGACTGGGTGGCGGAGGGGCCGGACGGCTCCACGAGGGCCCGCGGCACGAACGTCTTCACCCTCGCGCCCGATGGCCGCCTCGCGCGCGTGACGGGCCTCTGGACGGCCCCATGAAAGCGGCGGCGCGCGCGCCCGCGATCGGCTAGGATGCGCCCGCGATGGCGGGCGATCTCAAGGACACGTCCTCGTACGCGGCGGCCGGCGTCGACATCGACGCGAAGATGGGCGCCGTCACCCGGGCGAAGGCCGCCATTCGCTCGACGTTCACGAAGGGCGTCGTCGGAGACGTCGGCGGCTTCGGCGGCCTCTTCCGGCCGGATTTCGCCGGGATGACGGACCCGCTCCTCGTCGCCTCGGCCGACGGCGTCGGGACGAAAGTGAAGGTCGCGATCGCCGCCGGCATCCACCGAACGGTGGGCCAGGACCTCGTGAACCACTGCGTGAACGACATCCTCGTCCAGGGCGCCACCCCGCTCTTCTTTCTCGACTACTACGCGACGGGGAAGATGCGCCCCGAGGTCGTCGGAGAGGTGCTCGAGGGGCTCGCCATCGCCTGCCGGGAGAACGGCTGCGCTCTCCTCGGCGGCGAAACGGCAGAGATGCCCGGAATGTACGCGGCGGACGACTATGACCTCGCCGGCACGATCGTGGGCGCGGTCGACCGGCCGAAGCTCCTCGACGGAAGCAAGGTCTCGGAAGGGGATTTGCTCATCGGGCTGCCCTCTTCCGGCCTGCACACGAACGGCTATTCGCTGGCGCGGAAGATCTTCTTCGAGGATTCAGGGATGCTGCCCGTGACGGACGTGCCGGAGCTCGGGTGCACGGTCGCTTCCGCCCTCCTCGCCGTGCACCGCAGTTACCTCAAGCCCGTTCTTCCACTCGTGGAAAATCTCCTTCTTTCCGCGATGGCCCACATCACCGGCGGCGGCTTCCCGGACAACATTCCGCGCGTCCTGCCGCCCGACCTCGACGCCGTCGTTCACCCGGAGGCCTGGACCTGGCCTCCCCTCTTCCGCTTCCTGATGGACAGGGGACGCGTCCCTCCCGCGGAAATGCTCCGGGTCTTCAACTGCGGAATCGGAATGGTCCTGATCGTCCCTGCCGCCCGGGGTCTCGACGTCAAGAGGCGCCTCGATGCGGCCGGCGAGGACTGGAAGCAGATCGGCCGCGTCCAGAAGGGCGCGCGGCGGGTCCGGTTCACGTGAGCGACGCGGGGGCCCCTTCCACCGGCGTCCAGCCGCGGCCACTCGTGCCGCTTCCTGCGCGGCTCGGCATCCTCCTGTCGGGTCGCGGCTCGAACTTCGACGCCCTCTTCGAGGCCTGCCAGCGCGGAGCGCTTCCCGCGACGATCGCGCTGGTCGTT